>JAFRMA010000039.1 GCA_017430925.1 Solobacterium sp.
ACTATGCCTTAGAGAAATGGGATATGGATTATATCAATCCAGATACTTTTTCGGTTAATCCAAATTCTATGCAAAGAAGAGCTTTGAAAGAGATCCGTCGTTATAGGGATACAGGGGTAAATAAAGCTCTTGTTATTAGTGCTACAGGTTCTGGTAAAACATATCTTGCTGCATTTGATGCACGAAACTTCGGAGCCAAACGGTTATTATATGTTGTGCATAGAGATATGATTTTGAAAGATGCACGAGATACTTTTATGAATGTATTTGGCTCTGAGAGAACATATGGATTATACACTGGTGCACAGCAGGACCTTCATTGCGATTTTGTCTTTGCATCAACAGCCATGTTATCTAGGCATATTCGAGATTTTGATCCTCATGAGTTTGATTATATTGTGTATGATGAAGTTCATCATATTGTAGCAGATAGTGGAAATAAGATTTTTCAGTATTTTCATCCGGAATTTATGCTTGGATTAACAGCCACTCCTGAGAGAATGGACAATAAAGATATTTTCGGGTTGTTTGACCAGAACATTCCTTTTGAATTACGATTAAGGGATGCGATTCTTAACGATCTTGTAGTGCCGTTCCATTATTATGGAATACGTACAAAATTAGCAGACTATAAAGATCAAGATCGGATGAAAGTTGCTAAAGAAATTGCAAAACAAGAAAATGTTGAATTCATATCTAGCCAAATAGAAAAGCATAAAAAGCCAAACGAAAAACTAAAATGCTTAGCCTTTTGTACAAATATTCAGCATTGTAAATTGATGGCAGAAGAATTTGTTGAGATGGGTTATAATGCAATTTCTTTGACTGGGGTTAATGATCTTGGGCAGAGAATAAAAGCATTTAAAGAACTACAGGATGAAAGCAACGCTTTAGAAATCATCTGTGCAGTGGATATTCTGAATGAAGGAATTGATATTCCAAGTGTGAATATGGT
Source organism: Solobacterium sp. (assembly GCA_017430925.1). Lineage (GTDB taxonomy): Bacteria > Bacillota_I > Bacilli_A > Erysipelotrichales > Erysipelotrichaceae > Bulleidia. The sequence goes on from JAFRMA010000039.1 coordinate 956, forward strand.
ACTTTTCTTGCGGCCGACAGAATCGCAAACTATTTTTATTCAACAATTAGGGCGTGGGCTCAGAAAGTATCCTGGAAAAGAATATGTCACAGTATTGGATTTTATTGGAAATAACTACGAAAGATCTGTACAAATTGCTTTAGCTTTAGGTTCTTTAGGAAAAACAACCTATACTGAAAAAGCATATTTAAAAGCAATGATTCGTTCAAATTATGAAACTATAGGTATTCCGGGAGTAAATATTTCAATTGATGATCTGTCTAAAGAGGAAATCATTCATTACATTGACAACATGAATTTTAATCGGAAAGATTTCCTGAAAAAAGATTATGAAAACTTTAAAGCCTATATCAATTGTGAAACATATCCTTCTCATATGGATTATTTGAATTATGATATTTCTCCAGATTTGATTCGATTTATGAAAGCAAATATGGGAGGAAAGAACAAATCCTATTATTCTTTTCTGAAGAAAATTGGTGAAGTTAATATTCCGGACTTTACTAAAGATGAAATAAAATTATTAGATCAACTAGAGGATATGTTGCCATTAGTAAGGGCTGAAGAATACTTAATAATGCAACAAGTAATCAATACAGGAGTAGTAGATATACAGGGAATACATCGCTTATATCCAGAAACATCTATAGAAGCATTGCAGTATGCACAGAAATATCTAACAAAAAACGGTATACTTGATAGTCCTCTAGTGAATTTTAAGTATTCAAGTGTAGATTACTTGGAATACATTAAAGATACAGTAGAATATGGCTTGACTCGTTATTCAGCTGAATTTGGTGAATATAAGGATAAATACAAATTGTATGGCAACTATTATAAAGAACAAGTTGCTATGGTTATGCTAAAAGAAGGTGTGATGGATCTCAAAGTAGTTGGTACATATTATGATCCAAAGAATATTGGAGATACATATATTTTTGTGGGACTTAAGAAAGATGAAGTTGGCAAATTGAATTATAAGGACAAGTTTATTAGTCCATCATTATTTCAGTGGGAGAGCAAAAATAACACCACAGTCAATAATTCCGAAGGAAAAAAACTAATTAATACAAAGCGTATATATTTATTTGTAAGAAAAGTGGAACGTGAAGATGGTGTGGTTTTACCATTTACTTATTTTGGGACCGGCACTTTCCAGAATATGCGTACATCATATACTGAGGAAAACGGGAAGGAATATCCAACATTATTATTTGATATTGCTTTAGATACCACTGTCCCCAAAGAGTTTTATTTAGATTTTGAAATTCCCGGTGTACAGCCATCATAAATATGAATGGGGGTGAAGACAATATGAAAACTGTATATGTAGTAGCTGCTATCATTCATAATGAAGATAAAATTTTTGCTACACAAAGAGGTTATGGTGAGTTTAAGGACGGCTGGGAATTTCCTGGAGGTAAAGTGGAAGAAGGGGAAACTCCTGAAGCTGCTTTGAAGCGTGAAATAGAAGAGGAATTAGAAACGGAAATTGAAGTGGAGGATTGTCTTACTACTGTTGAATATGATTATCCTAACTTTCATTTATCTATGAAATGTTATTGGGCTAAGATCACAGAAGGAACTCCCGTACTACTTGAACATGAAGCAGCTCGCTGGCTAGCTCTAGGAGATTTGGATATGGTAGACTGGTTGCCAGCAGATCAAATTATTGTTGATATGATCAAGGAATATAGAATGGTAAATAGAAAGAAAACAATTGACTAATAGGTGAATAGAATATGAAACATAAAGGATCAAATAAAAAGAGTAGTGTTGTTCCGTTTTTAGCAGGAGCTGCTTTGATGTATCTGTTTACATCAGGAAGAGGTACTACAACAACAAGGAATGCTGCTTCTGTGTCAAATGCCGTATCTCAAAAACCTGTAGTTCAGGAAAAAGCATCTGTCAGCAAACCCAAGGCGACATCAACTCCCAAATCCCAAACATCTTCAAAATCAAGTTCTGGTAGTACGAGAGTTAGTTCAACACCATCTACAGAGAAACAAGATACTTCACCTAAAGTAAACTATACACTTTCTGTAGATAGTCAGTATTCGTCATTGGTTTGTGAAGCAGGGCGTACAATAAATACTCTGGATATGATAAAAATTGACGACGGAAAAAATGTCTGGACAAACCAAAACTTCACCAATTCGACATTTACAGTCACTGCAGATCAGAATCAGATTGATTTGAGTAAACCTGGGGAGGTTAAAGTTAACTATATATTGACTTATACAGATGAAATAGGTATAGAACAGGAAAAGCAATTTGAACGAGTATATAAAATTAGCGATAAAACTGCACCTACAATTATGGTTGCTAAGGCGGATGTTTATATAACAGAAGGTAACGTATATAGTCCGTCAAATAATGTAATGTACGTTCGGGATAATATAGATGGTGAAGCTAAATACGTGGAAAAAGAGGCGGGATATTACGCTGGTTATAGTTGGTATACATATACAACAGATTTAAATACAAATAAACCAGGCACATATAATGTTTATTTGAAAGCAACAGATTCAAGTGGGAACGTTAGTGATGAAACATTCCGGGTAATAGTGAACGAAAAACCTGTGCAACCAGTTGTAAGAAGTAATACTACGACATATTCCAATAATTCAAACTATACTGCTTCTACAAGTGCAAGTTATATAGCAAACACAAATACTTATAAGTTTCATTACACATGGTGTAAGAGTGTTAATCAAATGAAAGAAAAAAACAAGTGGTATTACGAGGGTAGTAGAGATTACTTGATTAGTTTAGGATACGTTCCATGTAAAAACTGTAATCCTTGATTATTGTGCTTTTCGACGGTCATATAATATAGTATAAATCTATTTAAATAGAGCATTTCTTGCTTTTGAGGACTTCTTGTTATGAAAAAAAACATTATAACTTTGTGTACACTTCTACTTGTGTTTTCATTGCTTGGTTGCGAAAAAAAGAAATCTGAAGTTACGTTTGTCACTAATGCGGATATAGAAGAATCACCAGAACCAGAACCTGAAATGGATTTTTTAGAGCCAATGGATTATGAAATTGTTGGTAATTCTATTAAGTTAATGAAAGTTCAAAAAGATATTGATTATTTAGAAATACTTCCTGAATATATGATAAATGGTGAAATGTATACAACAGATCTGAGTGAACTTAATCTAGGGAAATTAGGACTAAAAACAGTAGTGTTTCTGGATGGTATAACAGAACTGCCAGATAATGTGTTTAATGGAAGCGATATACAACATGTGTATTTTCCTGCGTCGATGGCATGTGTATATGACATTCAACTGGATTATATGAATCCTGAAAATGGTAAGAAGATAGAAGTGTTTTATGAAGGTGATGAAAACATGTGGAATAGTATTTTCACAGTGTACGAAATAAAAAATGCTACATTTGATAATAGTACTCCGGAGGAAGTTGGCGCATCCTGGGCACATAAATTGAATAAATGGGTAGGTGGAGGATATGATCCTGACGAATACTTATATTATTACAATATCAGTCTTGAACAGATGAGAATTCTAGAAAATAGATAGGGAGTGTTGAGATGATAAGACAAATAATCCCTGTAATACTCTTTCTCGTTATTGTCTCTTTTACAGGCTGCGCAAAGAAAGATTTGCAAGCTGATGAGATTTATAATTTGATTGCTAAGAATAAACAGCCTGTGGTAGGTTGTATGGTAGATATCAAAGATGAGGATAGTACATTTTCCTCTGGTGTGGCATTTTCCGTAGGAGATGAACATATCAAGGCATGTACTAAGAATCTTGATGATTTTGATGTCCGTATTCTTGTCTTTGAAAAATCGGATGACGCGAAGATTTATTACGATGTTATCAACAATGAAAAAGATTATGTACAGAATATCCTTACCAAAGAATATGGGTTTAGCGAAAGATATATAAAAGAAAACATTTCTTATGATACACTTCTGGACCACTATTCTGTTGGATTGAATAGTCATGTGGTCATCATTCTAAACAATCAATTCATCGGAGAAATAAAAGATAAGTTTATTGTGAATATGAATAAAGTGTTTGATTCTTATACGCAAACTGAATCTGAAAATTATTCTTTATCAGATTACAATAAGAGATATGATGAGTTGACAAAACAGCACTATATAGATTCGGGGCTGTCTGCCAAGTTTGACAAAGAAAAGGAAACTACGAATGAAGCACTTGAGAGTGCTTTGGCTGTACAGGATACAGAGATTACACAGGAGAATCATCTTTCTGTTTATGCGAGTTTGATGGATGGAAAGAAATTAGCTGAAAAGGTTATGGATTCTCCTGCTTTCAGGGAGAAAGGTATTGAACTATTAGATATGGTTGAGGGTCGAATATCGGAATTTCAGAAGATCCATGATTGCAATGTTTCTACAGTTGAACAGTTATTAGGAAATGTTGAAAAAACATTTAATTATGATACATTTTCTCAAGCGAGTTCATTGGTGGATCAATATTCTGCGAGTTCTTTGTATACAAATGAAAAATCAAAATGGAATTCTCGCTTATCGGCAGTTCGCACAAAAGTTAATGAGAAAAAACAGTTTGATGATTATGTGTCAGATTGCGTTTATGTTACCTATGATGATTTGATGAGATATTCAGAGAAATACTCAAATCAGAAAATAGTAGTTTCGGTTTATATAACTGATGTAGAAGTGGATGGAATTATTCTAGATGGTACGATATGGGCTTCTATGGGTGGTAAAACTTGTACAATTAAAGATAACCGTACAAAGAAGGAGCCTAAGATATTAAAGGGAGATACAATTACTATTTATGGAACCGGCGGAGGACTTGGAAAAGTAAAAAGATATATCAAAGGTAGTGGCTTACTTGGAAGCGATTTGTTTGCCAAGACAGTTGAAGAGTATGAAGTGCCAGTGATCAGTGCTACATATGTAGTCTTTAAGTGATATATGCGGCAGAAGGAATTCCGTATATGAACACCATCGAAGGACAGTAATACCTGTAAATCCTTCTCCCGTAACTTCTTCTCTCCCTGTCTTCTAAACTGACAAACACTGTTATAAACATAACCATGGAACTTAATGAACTCTCTGTACGACACAAAATTACCCGGATCTCTTTCTTCTGCTGTTTGCTGGTAATCTGGGTTCATACGTATAACCTGGATGTCTGCGGGATCACTGACCAATCCGCAGGCTTTTCCCATGCTGTATATCTCCTGGAGAATCTCTGGGGTAATCTTGCGGGTACTGCTGTACCATTCTTTTTCTTTCTCTCCGGTTATCTGTTCTACCGTACATTCCGTATGGATAAACTCAGGGAGAAGTATATCTCCAGAATACACAGTATCCTGATACCGTATCTTCTGTGGTGTACGATCTATTTCCTGTTCTTCGCGTTACTGGTAAGTATTCCGTATACCAGAGATCAGATCGATCCTGCTGCTTTAAACATTACGGTATCCTTTTACGGATGGTTACGTTCACTCTGGCCGGATGAATATTACACACTGTGGTTCCTGAAAGAATTACTCCTGTATATCCTGTTTTGTCCGCTGATCTGGTATGTTCTGAAAAACAGATATACCGGAGGTGTCGTTATCGTGGTATTGATGTTTATTGACCTGGCAGGAATCTATCCCATACCACTGGACGGTATCCATTACTATCTTACAGGCGCGTATCTGGCAATCCACCTGAAAGGATACGAGTATTACCGCAACCCTGTGCTTACTTGGCTTGGATGCCTGTATATTCTGTCCATGGCAGTTACCGGTTTCCGTGAACTGGATCAGCTTCCTGTACGCTTGTTCTTCTTTTTCTCCGTATGGTTCGCGCTGGATCTCCTGCCTGCCGGCAGAATACCGCCATGGTGGATGAGCCTCACATTCTTTATTTACGTTGCTCATGATCTGGTATTGGAATGCCTGGAGAAGCTCTTCTTCCTGGCTTTTGGCACAGGTCCGGTATGTGCTTTGGCAGATTATGTATTCATGCCTGTGATTACGGTTTTCCTGCTTGTCTGTATTGCCTGGGCCGCAAAGAAAAAGATCCCCCGGATCTTCATGATCCTGACAGGGATGCGTGGATAGCTTACTCCAAAGAGAACCTCACGGTCGTATTCTCCAGGAAGTCCCGGAGTACTACGATCTTTTCTTTTGTGTCACAGGAGAGATTCACTACTGTTCTTCCATGGTCTTTGGTACGCCCCGGAATATGTATTGTGTGGTCATCATCTGTACCTACATAGTCTGTGATATCCGTGACATCTTTCAATGTACGTATTTCTCCTTGCAGTAACTCTCTGGACTTGTGCAAACGATATTCCGAAGATACCGAGTGCTTCGTTTCCTTGTGCAGGAAGTGATTACTACGGGAGAACTTATCCTGGACGGTCGTGATATAACAGGTATCCAGGTCTTTCTCTATATTGATGAATTCGTTTGTTTTGGTATCCAGAATATTGATGGAGAAGGGGGAAGCAGTCTTCATGTTCTGTACGTATTCTGCAGCTTCCTTCGCACTCCGGCAGCGGTAGATCGCCTCACAGGCAATATACCGTGATACCCGGTCCAGATCCGGTTCTTCATAGAACAGATAATTGCTGGTGTAGATCATGCCTGCGGAATTCCATCCCACGCAGGAACCCGGCAGCTTCATCGCATTGGTATACGCATACACATCCAGATCTTCATAGTGATAAATAAATACTCCGGTATTCTCCGGGGTGAAGTCATCTTCATCTTCGTTATGCGCAAAGAGGATATGCCCGTCTTCCAGCTTTACCGCTACTGTGGTGCATCCGCTTTCCTTCCGCAGGATCTCCGGAGAAGACAACAGGGTGATCATCTCCAGACTTACTTCCGCGCCGTCACTTCTGCCTCTTAATTCCTCATAGATGTTTGGCATTGTACTGCGCAGGATATCCAGTTCTCTGTGTATATACTCTGCGATGTTTTCCTCCTGCAGATCTTTCTCATACACAGATGCCTGAGTCTTCAGTATAGCTTTGAAAAACCGGCCGATGGACAGACCGATGTTATAGTCGTTACCGTAATATTCCAGAATCTTCATGGCACTATTATACACTTAATCACATCAGACGAGCATAGCTCTCAGGGGAATATGTCCGCTGTATTATCCATGTCCTGAAGAAACAGATCCGCAATCACATGGATGTATTCTGCTTCGGTGATCGTAGTAATACTGTTCCCGCTGTCTTTGATCGATGAACCGATGATATACGACTTCTGTAGTTTTGAATATCCGTGATCAATAAAGATAAACCGGTCATGGGCACTGTTCTTTCCCATCTTGTATATTTGTATATGCAGGCGATATTCACGGCTAAAATCCTCATATGTCTCTTTGGGTAGTTCTTTTGTGTTTTTGGTAAAGATCGTGATCTGTATATCTTTCCTGCAGTGGATCAGTGCGTTCAGAGTCTTGATCCCGATGTATGGATCAACGATCAGGATCGTATGTTTTGCCTGGCGGAAGATATTGTCAAACGCGGTATCTGCGCTGAACCACTGTCCCTGATGCAGTACCAGTCCTTCGGTATTCTTCTTGATTTCAAACCGTTCCATGATCATTTCCAGTTCATTCCTGGATACTTTTTCATCAACTTCATGTTCCAATAGTTTTATGGATTGTTCCACATGATTCAGACGGTCATGGATCACTGTATCTGAAGATACTGCGTAGCTTCGGAAGGATTCAATCTGGCTGGTATTGACCAGGTAATCTTTCATCGACTTAAAGAGTCGAATCAGCGCCTGGCTCTGTTGTACGGCCAGTTCTCCGCGAAGTATTGACATTAACATGTATACTCCGGATTCTGTGAATGCCGATACGGGTTTAGAACGTCCACCTTTAGTCCCGGCAGTCTGTATCGATATCACATTTTGTGACTTCGATAATTCAAGCATTTCATCTGATGACAGAGTAAACAAAAAATCTTCAGGGAATCGTTCTTTATTCCGTTTTACCTGTTGATTGAAGGCACTGACTGTATATCCGTATATTTCAGCCAAATCAAAATCCAGCATGACCTGCTGTCCTCGTACGATAAAGATATGTTCCTTAAACCAGTCTTCGGTGATGACCGGTGTTATTGAGGAGTGAATCAATGTGACTTGTGCTTATTATACCAGCAGGAGTTACAGAAGATCCGGATATGTCTTCTGTGTTCTTGCAATTCTCAGTTATCCAAAATATGATACAGATAGAGTGTATTACTGTCTGTATCATTACAATTTCGTGAAGAGAAGGGGATAAGGTATGAGTACTCGTCACATCAAATCCAGAAGATACATGATCGACCTTCACAAGTGGAGGAGTGCTGTTGCGCTGGTTGCCTGTGTCGTCACCATGGTACTGTCAATATCTGCTATCACCAGCAATCTCATCAAGTATGTAGACAGTGGCTTGGGGATCCGTGATCTATTGCAGTATTTCACGATCCAGTCCAATCTCATGACTGCCCTGGCTTCCAGTTTTATCATTCCCTACGCAATCAACGGTATACGCAGGAAGCGTTTTGTCTATCCCAAGTGGTTATCCATGTTACATTATTCCGGTACGTTGTGTACCACATTGACCATGGTATTCGCGTTACTGTTTATTCTGCCTCATGACCGTGATCTGGCAATCGGAGCGCATAACTTCTTCTTACATGTGATTTGTCCCATCGGGATCCTGGTCTCTTTCTGTATGGTGGAATCCAGCTATAAGTATACCCGCAGGGATAACCTGATCTGTCTTCTGCCGGTACTGGTGTATTCTCTGGTGTATCTGACCATGGTGGTGATCATCGGCGAAGAGAGAGGGGGATGGAGGGATCTGTACCTGCTGGATGAGTTTATTCCCTGGTATATCAGTATATTCCTGATGTATACTCTTGCGTATGGTATCGGGTATCTGATCCGTAAGGTATCGAATCTGCTTACGGTGAAACGGCAGGAGGAGTTACTGTCGTCCTGGCGTCCGGATCTGGAGAAAGTGGAACTGAATGTGGAGTTGTTTGGTCTGGGAAGATACTATGGGATGACCTGTGCCAAGAATGATGTGAGTATCCCGTTTGATTTACTGGAGATGCTGGCAGACAGGTATTCCCTGGATCCGGATGATCTGGTCAAGGTGTATGTGAAGGGTCTGGTCGATGGAGTCAGGGACCGGGAGACTGCCGAAAACATGAAAACAGATAGTTTCCTGGAAAAAGAAGATAAATTTGAGAAAGAAGAGACAGAAGTCCGGGAGGAGAAATAAATGTATTGCAGGAAGTGCGGAGCATTGTTAAAGGAAGAAGATGTGTTCTGTGGGAACTGCGGGACAAAGGTACTGCCGGAAGTGACGGAAGAGGTCATACAGCAGGCAGAGATTACGGAAGAACCGGTAAGTGTTGAAGTGCCGGAACCTCAGCCGGAAATCGTCAAGGAACCTGTACCGGAAGAACCTGTACGGGTCAGTGAACCGGCACCGGTGAAGGAAACACCGAAGAAGAATACACGTCTGCCTCTGATTCTGGCGGTCATGGCTTTGCTGGCATGTATCGGAGGGTATTTCCTGTACCAGAATAGTCCTTCCGTGAAGTATAAGAAGGCGTTTGCGGCCGGGGAGAAAGCGCTCAGCGAGGCGGATTTTGAGGTTGCTGAGGCGCAGTTCCGCCTTGCCGGGGAAATCAATGCGGAGGGTGCCGATCAGGCCATTAAAGAGGTTTATTCGGCCTGGGCAGAGAGTTATGACGAGTATACCAAGAAGATCGAGTTATACAAGAAAGCCGCGCAGGAATACCCGGATCAGGAAGACTACTACCGTCGGAAGATCTATGAAGTCTATGAACAGGAATCTTACCGGATCATGGAATCGGATGACTACAGTGAGATTGCCCTGAACCGTGTCTATGATGTACTGGACCTGGCTGATGCGGATGGTTTTGACACAACGGAACTCCGGGATGAATTCAAGACAGAAGTCCTGATCAGGATCTATCTTGCGGATCTGAAATGGGAAGCCGGCCTGATTGCGAGACTGATCGACAGCGATCAACCGGAAGAAATCTTTGAGGATCTGCGTTACGTAAATATAGATCTGGGTAAGCTGACAGAACTGGGTGTACCGCTGCCCCTGACCGTGGAACTGGAAGATACCGGTTATCCGTATTTCAAGTGTTATTACGCAAACGATACCGTATCGGATGACTATGGCTGTTACTACGGCGAACTGGAGAACGATGTACGCACCGGTGCCGGATACTTCATGTACCATGTCTTCGATACCGAAGATAACCAGATCTATGATGAGATCTACGGTTCGTTCTGGGAGGACGATCTTCCGGAAGGGGAGACGGTTGATTACAGTATCATCCGCAACAGTCAGAACCAGCCACTGTTGAATGTCATCATTCACGGGAATCTTGTGCATGGAATCTTCGACGGGGATTTCTCCCTGGAGTACGGGGATGGCGTGGTCTTCTATGGTACTTATGACGATGGTTATGTGAAGGTGATCATGAATCCTGATCCTAACGGTGATCCCGTGAATGTCTTTGCGATGACGGAAGATAAGTCAAGCTGGCTGTATTACCGGGATGACCAGCTGGATATCCGCTATACGGTGAATTATGGCAGTACGCACTGATTTCAGCAGTATGCACAATCATACGGTATTCGCGGACGGGAAGAATACCGTAGGGGAGATGGTACAGGCTGCGTATGAACAGGGAGTAAAACACTTCGGTATCTCGGAACATTCTCCGTTTCCTGCCTTCCCGGAGGGCGGTATGCGCATGGAGGATGTGTCCCGGTATGCGGCGGAGATGCGTCAGGCGCAGGAAGAATACAGAGGACGTATGGAGGTCTATGCCGGTCTGGAACAGGATATCGATTCTCCGGCAATTACCGAAAACTTTGACTATGTGATCGGTTCCGTACACTTTATTCAAAGAGACGGACGATACTACCCGGTCGATTATTCGGAAGAGATCTTCCTGAAGATTCTGGAAGAAGTATTCCGCGGAGAAATCCATGCCTTTGTGCAGGAGTATTACCGGAGAGTATCCGAAGTCGTAAAAATCACAGATTGTGATATCATCGGTCACTTTGACCTGATCACCAAATACAACGAGAACGACCGCTTATTCCGTACGGATGATGAATTCTACCGGACATGTGTACGGGATGCCCTGGACGTTCTGATTCCCGAAAACAGGATCTTTGAGGTCAATTCCGGCGCGATCTCCCGGGGATACCGGAAGACACCGTATCCGCAGAAATGGATCCTGGAAGAACTCTGTAAACGCAGGGCGAAGATCACGCTGAACGCTGACGCGCACCACCGGGAGAATATCCTGTTTGGCTATGACGAGATGATCAACCTGGTAAAAGAGTGCGGATTCACGGAGATCATGGTCATGAGTCAGGGAACCTGGATACCGGTAAAACTATAAACTTCTGAGAAATCAGAAGTTTTTTAAATATATCGTTGACAGATATATCGGAAGACGATATACTGATAATGGATATATCGAGAGGCGATATATCGGCGAACGATAAAGGAGGTACAGGAATGGATGAGAACATTGCCCTGACGGAAACGACGTATTATATTCTGCTGTCTCTGTATAATCCCGCGCACGGGTACGGGATCATGCGTCAGGTGGAAGAATTATCCGGCGGACGTGTACATCTGGCCGCAGGTACATTGTACGGAGCACTGAACACACTCTGTGAGAAAGAGTGGATCATCCAGCTTCCATACGAAGAGGGAAGCCGCAAGAAAGAGTACCAGCTTACGGATTACGGGCTGGAGATCCTGATGAAGGAAATTGAAAGATTAAAAGAACTGGTCAGAAACGGAGAACTGGTTCTGGGAGGAATAAGAGAATGAAAGAAAGAAAAACTGAATATCGCTGGTTCTGGGTATGGGATTTTGAAAAAGAAGAAGAGTGGCTGAATGAGATGGCCGCCAGCGGCTGGGTGCTTGCGGATGTAGGTTTCTGCCGTTATACGTTTGAACGGTGTGAACCTGGGGAATATACCGTCCGTCTTGAGAATCACGCTTATGATGAGACTTATGTCGATTTCATGAGAGATACCGGCGCGGAACCTGTCGGCAGATACTTCCAGTGGATCTATTTCCGCAAACCTGTGGAAATGGGCAGATTTGACCTGTTCTCGGATATTGATTCCCGGATCAGTCATCTGGATAGAATCGGTAAGTCGCTGGCAATGATCGGCGGCGCCAATCTCCTGATCGGTATCGTAAACAGTTTCGGTCCAAGCCATCTCGGCTGGGTGAATCTCCTGTGTGCCACATTACTGATGTACGGTCTTGGACGTATCCACGGGGAAAAAGGAAAGCCTGGAGAAAGAACGCAAACTTCACGAATAATCGAAGTCTTCGAGACAGGACTGCAGGACAATACTGCAGTCTTTTTCTGTGTCTGTAATACGTTTATTCCTCCTGTTTTTATTGAGTTAAAGGGAAAATGTGATATATTAAGATAACTATGGCACTGATAGAAGTTAAAAACCTGAAGTATTCCTACGATCAGAAGAAACCTGCGGTCGATGATGTGTCTTTTGAGATCGAGAAGGGTCTTTACTATACGATCATCGGACATAACGGCAGCGGTAAGAGTACGATTGCCAAGCTGATTGCCGGTCTTCTGGAGAAGGAGAGCGGGGAGATCATCATTGACGGTATGCCTCTGAACCGTGAGAATCTGTATAAGATCCGTTCCAAGATCGGTATTGTCTTCCAGAACCCGGATAACCAGTTTATCGGTTCCACCGTACAGGACGATATCGCTTTCAGTCTGGAGAATCACTGTGTGCCGCAGGAAGAGATGGATGACATCATCAACACATTCGCGGAGAAAGTAGGTATGACAAAGTACCTGCACAGTGAGCCTACGCACTTGTCCGGCGGACAGAAACAACGTGTGGCGATTGCCGGTGTACTGGCGATGAATCCGCAGATCCTGATCTTTGACGAGGCGACATCCATGTTAGATCCGCAGGGTAAGGCAGAGATCAAGAAGGTGATCATGGACCTCCATGAGAATTCCGGTCTGACGATCCTTTCCATTACGCATGATATTGATGAAGTGGTAACCAGTGATAAGGTCATGGTTCTGTACGAGGGAAAGATCGCCATGTTTGATACTCCGGAAGAGATCTTCAAGGATGAGAAGACCCTGGTAAAACTGCGTCTGGATGTGCCGTATTGCCTGAAATTTGCGAATGAACTGAAGAAGTACGGGGTAGATCCCGGACATGAGATAACAACAGAGGGACTGGTGGAGAAACTGTGGCAATCAAGTTTGAAAAAGTAAGTCATGTCTACAGTGACGGTACACCTTACAGGTATGTGGCTTTGGCAGATGTGGACCTGGAACTGACCGAGGGAAAGATGACAGCGATCATCGGACAAACCGGTTCAGGGAAAAGTACGCTGGTCCAGCATCTGAATGCTTTATTATTACCGACAAGCGGGAAGCTGACGGTACTGGATAAGGTGATAGAGGTCGGTAAGGAACAGAAGGGGCTGAAAGCTCTGCGCGGGCAGGTCGGCCTGGTTTTCCAGTTCCCGGAGTATCAGTTGTTTGAAGAGACGGTACTGAAAGATGTCGCGTTCGGACCGAAGAACTTCGGACTGAAGGAAGAGGAAGCCAACGAGAAAGCCAGACAGGCAATGACCATGGTAGGCTTAGGCAAGGAATACGAAGAAAGAAGTCCCCTGGAGATGTCCGGAGGACAGAAGAGAAGAACAGCGATTGCGGGTATTTTAGCCATGGATCCGAAAGTACTGGTGCTGGATGAACCTACGGCAGGTCTTGATCCGGCCGGAACGAAATCCATGATGGAACTGTTCCGCAAATTGAATAAAGAGTACGGAAAGACGGTGCTGATCGTTACCCATGACATGGAACAGGTATTCGCGTATTGTGACGAAGTCGTGGTGGTGGAGAACGGGAAGATCCGTGTACATACCACCGTGGAAGATTTCTTCCGCGACAGTACGGAATGCCGGAAGATGGGGGTATTGCCTCCGGATCTGATCGTATTGAAAGAGATGCTCAGGGACAAGGGATTCAAGGTGCCTGAGGGAAGTGTTACGATGAAGGAACTGGCAAAGACCATTGCCGGGCAGGTGAAGAAACATGGGTAATTTTACGTTGGGAAGATATATACCCATGGATTCTCCGATCCATAAGATGGATCCCAGAGCCAAGATCTGCGCGATGTTACTGGTGCTGATCGCGGTATTTATGCCGGCCGGATGGCTGGGATACGGGATCATCTTTGTGGTTGTGACTGGTGTGATCCTGTGCGCGAAGTTATCCTTCCGCTATATTCTGAAGTCCATGAAACCAATGATGTTCATGATGCTGTTCCTGCTGGTGATCAACTGTCTGGTGATGAAGACAGGAACTCCGTTATTTACGATCGGAAGCTTTGTCATCTACTCTGACGCTATTACACAGACCCTGTATATCGTTGTGAGATTATTACTGATGATCATGATCACGACATGTCTGACCGCGACTACCAAGCCTCTGGAGATGACCCTGGGGATTGAAGATTTGTTAAAACCGTTTGAGAAGATCCATGTGCCTTCCCATGAGATTGCCATGCTGATCAGTATCGCTCTGCGGTTTATTCCGGATCTGATCGATGAGACGACCAGGATCATGAAGGCGCAGGAAAGCCGTGGTGTAGACCTGAAGGAAGGCAAGTTCACGGAGAAGATGATGGCGATTCTGTCATTGGTTGTTCCGCTGTTTGTGTCGGCCTTCCAGAGGGCGGAAGATCTGGCTAATGCCATGGAAGCCAGAGGCTACGCTCCCGGAGAAAAACGCACCAGATATAAAGTTCTGCAGATGCATAAACGTGACTGGATCTTGCTGTGCGGGGCATTTGCGCTGCTTGCCGCAATGATCTTTCTGGCTTATTTCCGATGAAACGTTATAAATGTACCGTATCTTATGCCGGCGCTCATTACGGAGGCTGGCAGACTCAGAAAAACAACACCTCTGTACAAGCTGTTATCGAAGAGGTGCTTTTTTCCATTACACGGGAGAAGATCACGATTACCGCAGCCGGAAGACCGGATGCCGGTGTAAACGCGAAGGGACAGGTGTTCCACTTTGATACGGAGAGGGAGATGACCCCGTACAAGTGGATGGGTGCCCTGAACGGATTACTGCCTCCGGATATCCATATCGAAAGTATCGAAGAAACAGATATGCACTTCCATGCCCGGTACTGCGTATTATCCAAGCAGTACGATTACCGGATCAACCTCGGTTCCTATGACGTGCTGACCCGGGAGTATGTCTGGCAATGTCCGTATACCCTGGATGTGGAAAAGATGCAGGAAGCTTCAAAATACTTCCTCGGCACTCATGATTTTACGGCGTTTAACGCGACTCCCTTAAGCGAAAAGCCGGACCAGGTAAGAACGATCGAATCCATAGAATTCAAGCGGGAAGGGGATATTCTCACGATTTCGTATACCGGCAGGGGATTCCTGCGGTACATGGTGCGGATGATGACAGCCCAGCTAATTGAGGCCGGAAGAGGAAAGATCGCACCGGAAGAGATACAGAAACTGCTGGATACCCGCTCCAAGACCACAGTGATGAAGAATGCCAGACCGGAGGGACTGACCCTGATGAAGGTGAATTACTTCCGGGTACTGGCAGAGAATGAAGACCTGATGATCCGGGAGTTTATCGGGGAGGAGGAAAAACCTGGTCTTCCGGAGGTATACGCGGTATCCCTGCGTCATGAAGAAAAAATTGTCGGATATGTACAGATCACCGGACAAGAAAAAAAGGCCCATCTGTACGATGAAACCTATGCGGATAAGCTTACAGAACTCCTGCAGGAGTTCTGAACTTATCCTTTTTTATACCTTGTCAGGGCGTCTTCCAGTTCTTCTTCGAACTCTTCACGAAGAGATACCGGATCAACGATTTCCAGGGAATCCAGGTACTGCTGGGCGAGGAATTTGGCGCCTGTGGCACTGGTACGTATGCGGATGGCGAAGTGTTCTTCATCATCCGGCAGCACCATGATCTCCGTACCGAACAGATCGATCATCTGGTCCATGATCCGTTCATGGCAGCGGAAGGTCACCGCTTCCATATCTCCGGCAAACATGAACAGTTTATTCTTGGCATACTGGTACGCGTCGACATCCTTGTGCAGGGGAACTGCAGGTTCATCCAGAATGCGTACATTACTGATGCGGTCCAGACGGTAGTGGATGAAACCTTCATGGTGAAGACTGGTAACGATCACATAGGCACGGCTGTCCGCATAGACGATATATCTCGGTTCAACGATATACGGTTCTTTCCGGCGCGGTACGAGGTGTTTCTCCTTGTTATACCGGAGGTAGGTGAAGGATACAGTCCTGCGGTCACGGATCGCTTCCGAAACTGCCCGGACGTTGTACATCAGTTCCTTGTTGGGGGTCTTCTGGCTGTTGGGCATATACACAGAATCCTTGAATTCCTTAGCCTCAAAGGCACTCAGGGTATTCAGGAGTTTCTTGATCAGCTGATCACTCTGTTTGGAGGAGATGAAGTGAGACGCATGGATCGCGTTGCACAGTAAAAGGATCTCCGCCTTGTCGAATTGTCTTTCTTCCAGGTAGTATCCTTTACCGTTATCTTCATAGCGGCTGATGGAATATCCTCCCTGCTCGAGAATATCCATGTTGGAATATAATGTCCTGCGTTCAAGGATCAGCCCGTATTCATCTTTCATGTACTGCTGGATCTGTCTGGTGGTGAGGATATGTTCCTCATCGGAATAGCGGATCAGGATATTGAGAAGCGCGAAGGCGCTGTGCTTTTTTTCTGCCATGGCCGTACCTCCGCCTACATTTTAACACGTCTGTGTGAAGGTTGTTCAACCAGTGTGAAATCCAGTGTACAGGAACTATGTGTTGTGGTCTTGAACAAGGTATCCAGCCATGGTCCGTAATTGGTGGATGACATTGCCGTAAACACCTTGTCATAGTACGGATTGCCCTGAATCTCTTTCAACTGTTCGTAGAGAGTGTCTCCCTGGACTGCTGTAAGAATACGCAGGAACAGCGCGGTAATCTCCTGAATCTCATCTTCCCTGGTATATGTCTGCGAGACTATGCCGCGCAGGATCTTTGTCATCGAGAGGTCATGCGCGTGATTGAGTTCCCTGACCTTTGCGGCATAATGTTCCGGTCCGTATTGATCAAAGTCAATGGGTTCTGTACGGCAGGACACATGGGTTCCGGTGATCCTCAGGATGCCCAGGGTATGCGGATAAGCCAGGGGAGTGCCGCTGATGATCTCATACATTCCCCGGTCCTTCAGGATCTTCCGGTTGTGCTGATGGCCACTGAAACATAGTTGTACATGCGCGTTCTTCAAGATGTCATAGAGCTTTGAATTTTGTATGCGGTAACGGATATCCTCCCTGGTATTTCTGCCGGTAAGCACGCTGTAATGAGACAGAAAGACCACCGGAACGGACGCCGGTGTACTGAGCAGTTCCTTCCGCAGCCAGCGCATCGTAGACACCGGGAATTCCCCATGATCTCCGTGACTGTAACTGCAGTCATCCATGGCCAGAAATTTCACCCCGTGAATGACAGCGGAATAACTCAGGGTACCGGTATCTCTGTCTGTGATCGTACACAGCGGATAGTAATACTGTTTCCAGGTCTCCTTGTCCATCCGGGCAAAGTCATGATTGCCGGGAATACAGATCACAGGGATACCGGCATCCCTGATTCTCTGCAGATAGGGGAGTAATGCCTGTACTTCGCTGTCTCTGCCGTTGCTGGTGTTATCTCCGGTCATAATGAAAACATCCGGTTTCTCGTGAATGACCTGCCTTGTGATCGTCTCTGTCAGTTCATCTTCCGTGGATACCAGGGGGAGGATACCGGCGATTGCGTTCCGGTTGTCGGAAAAGTGCAGATCCGAAAGGATCACTGCCCGTAAATCAGGAATCCTGCCGGTGTTTGCCGGTCTCTGCAGGTTTCTCCTGAACAACCGGTGAATCCAATGCTCATGTTTCTTCATCTTCTTTATCAT
The DNA here is from genome assembly GCA_017430925.1 of Solobacterium sp. Lineage (GTDB taxonomy): Bacteria > Bacillota_I > Bacilli_A > Erysipelotrichales > Erysipelotrichaceae > Bulleidia. The sequence continues at coordinate 19,051 of JAFRMA010000039.1, forward strand.
AACAGATGGAATACGATAAGAAATATCATAGTCATTGACGTGTATCCCGGGATTTCTCTACAATGAAACTGCAGAAGCAAAGATGGCATTCTCTCTGAAGGGAGAAGAGATTCCGGAGGTAAGAATGAAAACAATCTATATTGAATGTAACATGGGAGCGGCAGGAGATATGTTGACTGCTGCTCTTCTCGAAGTGCAGGATGATCCCCAGAAAGCACTGAATGAACTGAATGCCCTGGGTATTCCAGGTGTGGAATACGTGGCGGAAAGCGCAGAAAAGTGCGGTATCCGGGGCACACATATGCGCGTATTTGTGCATGGGCAGGAAGAAGGCGAACATCTTCACGAAGAAGAACATCATCACCACCACGATCATGAGCACGGGCACACGCATCACCATGCAGGACTCAAGGATATCCATGCAAACATTGAATCCTTACAGCTCAGTGATACAGTGAGGAATAATGTGATCAAGGTCTATGACCTGCTGGCAGAAGCAGAGAGTCATGTGCATGGGACAACGGTGGAGGAGATTCACTTCCACGAAGTAGGGACGATGGATGCGGTGGCGGATATTACCGCAGTGTGTTATCTGCTGGATCGTCTCGGTGTGGAACGTGTCCTGGTATCTCCCGTACATGTGGGAAGCGGTACGGTGAAGTGTGCGCATGGGATCTTACCTGTGCCTGCGCCGGCAACGGCCTATCTTTGCCGGGATGTGCCTGTCTACAGTACCGAGATCCGCGGTGAACTGTGCACACCTACAGGTATGGCCTTACTGAAGACCTTCGCGTATTCCTTCGGACCGATGCCGGTGATGCGTATAGCCGGAACAGGTTACGGTATGGGAACGAAGGATTTCCCGGTGGCCAACTGTGTACGTGTCTTCCTCGGTGAGACGGAAGAACAGGGAGATAAGGTGATTGAACTGGACTTCAACGTGGATGATATGACCGGGGAAGAGATTGGTTTTGCGACTGAGCGTCTGCTGGAAGGCGGTGCCAGGGAAGTATTCACCACCCCGGTATACATGAAGAAGAACCGCCCGGGAATCTTGTTCTCGGTACTATGTACGGAAGATACGAAGAAAGATATGGTATCGCTGATCTTCAAGCATACGACAACACTGGGTATCCGGGAAACGAAGAAAGACCGCTATACCATGGAACGGCATATCGAACGTGAACAGACACCATACGGGGAAGTACGCAGAAAGATATCCTCCGGTTACGGACAACAGAAGGAAAAACAGGAGTTTGAAGATCTGGCAAGGATTGCCAAGACAGAGAACCTAAGTCTGTTTGATACAAGGAAATTGACAAAGAAAACAGAGGAATGATATATACAGGGCAATACAAATAGAGTATATTTGTATTGCTTTTTATGTTGGTTTCGATTTTGATTACGGTGGCTGCGGCTGTATGCGGTGCCTTCATTGCCAAGAAAATCGGGATTCCGATTCCTTTCATGATTGGAGGTATGCTTGGTGTAGCCATCTTTAATATCTTTACCGGGATGGCAGTTCTGCCTCCGAACACAAAGACATTTACACAGGCCGCAAGCGGTATGTTCATCGGTCTGAGTCTTTCCCGTTCAGACTTGAAACATCTGAAGGATCTGTTACAGCCGGCTGCGATCCTGGTGGTGTGCTTCCTGATGTTTACTACGGTTGTCGGGTATATCATGCATACTGTGGCAGGCTTTGACGCGGCGACTTCCTGGCTGATCTGTGTACCGGGAGGGGTCGTGGATATTTCCCTGATGGCGTATGATCTGGATGCGGATCCGGCAATCGTCTCGTTTATCCAATCCTTCCGGCTGTTCAGTGTCTATCTGATCTTCCCGGGCTTGATCTCGTTTGTGTCCAAACACGTGAAGGAAACAGACCTGGTTGAACCTCTGGATATGTCGGATGCCGGTTCGTTTGAGAGTATTCTGGATAAGATCGTTCCGGATAACCGGGTCATTCGTCATATCGTGACATACGCGGTTGGTTTGTGCGGCGCGTTTGCCGGTAAGAAATTAGGTCTTCCGGCCGGTGCTCTGAGTTGTTCTATGATCATTGTCTGTATCTACAATATGACTTCACACCGGGCGATGTTTGACCGTAAGTATAAGAAGGCTGTACAGGTGATTGCGGGTGGTCTGATCGGTCTGAGTATGTCCATGGATACAGTGCGTCGTCTGCCTACGATCGTTCTTCCGGCATTCATCCTGATCGGCAGTTATGTGCTGGTGAACTTCCTGATTGCCTGGCTGATGACCAAGACACGTAAGATCGACTATATTTCCGCTATGTTTGCGGCTTCTCCGGGCGGGGCTAGTGAGTTTGCGCTGATCGCATCGGAAATCGGCGGTGAATCTCCCAAGATTGCAGTATTGCAGATCGTGCGTCTGCTTAGTGTATATACGCTTTCCCGATCCTTGTAAAGTTCATGATTCGTATCTTCGGCTGATATAGTATAATAAATTAGTCGTGGAGCTTGTTTTAAACTATAGCGCCTGGACTGCGTAAGCAGTTGACGAGGGCCGGACTTATCGAAAGACTCGGCGGATGGTCCGGAGGCCTGATACGGCCTGAACAATGGGTAAAAACAGTTCGTGAGAGCTGTACAGAGCCATTCGGTATCCTCCATGACAGAATTGGAGGATTTTTTATCATGTGTGGAATTACAGGATTCATCGGTGCCGGACAGGCACTGCCTTTCCTCATGCAGGGACTGGCCAAACTGGAGTATCGCGGCTATGACTCTGCCGGTATCACGCTTGTGGATGAACACGGTCTCTATACCTGCAAGACCAAGGGCCGGTTAAGTGAACTGGAAGCTTTACTGAGAGATGTACGGTGTCCCCAGAACTGCGGGATCGGTCATACACGGTGGGCGACCCATGGTGTGCCAAGCCAGTTGAACTCTCATCCGCATTCCAATATGAAGAATACGATCTCGCTTGTCCATAATGGGATCATTGAGAATTACGCGGTACTGAAACAGGAACTGCTGGCCAAAGGATATCAGTTTACTTCGGAGACAGATACGGAGATCGTTGTGCATCTGCTGGATGAACACTACTACCGTGATCGTCTGCCGATGTTTGAGGCGCTGCTGAAGACTGTGCACCAGTTACAGGGAAGCTTTGCGTTATGTATTGTCTGTACGGATGAACCAGACCGGATCTATGTGGCGAAGAAAGAGAGCCCGATGGTTCTGGGCCGCTGTGAGAGCGGTACGATGTGTGCCAGTGACGCACCGGCACTGCTGGAATACACCAAGGAGATCTTACCGCTGAATGACGGCGAAGCAGCGATCCTGAAAGCCGATTCTCTGGAAGTTTATGACTTTGAGGGGAATCCCATACCGGAGAACTGGATCTCTTTCCCGTACGATATACAGTCTGCGCAGAAGGGCGGGTATGACTCCTTCATGATGAAGGAGATCCATGAACAGCCCTCGGTGATCCGGGAAACCCTGCGCGGCAGATTCCGCGGTGAGATGATCTACATGCAGGAGATTGACCGTCTTCATCTGGATGAACGGGATATCCGGAGGATCTATTATGTGGCCTGCGGTACCGCGTATCATGCGTGTATCTATGCCGTAACACAGTTGTCCCGGTATGCCCGCTGCGCTGTCAATGCCATGCCTGCCAGTGAATTCCGCTATGGTTCACCGTACCTGGATGAACATACATTGTGTATCTTCGTGTCACAGTCCGGGGAGACTGCCGATACGATTGCGGCGCTGAAGCTCGCAAAGAGTCATCACGCGGTGACGGCGGCTGTAGTAAACGTATTAGGCTCCAGTATGACCAGACTGGCAGACGCGGTGCTCTATACCTGCGCCGGTCCGGAAATCTCCGTTGCCAGCACAAAGGCGTATACAACACAGCTGGTATTACTTGCTTGTCTGAATGTAGAACTGGCGGATGTCATGGACTGGGATATGCCCGGACGCAGAGAGATGATCCGTGATCTGCAGATACTGCCGGAAGCGGTAGAGGAAGTCATGGGTTATGAAGCAACCATGGAACAGTTGTCAAAACTGCTCAAGGACCAGAGAGACGCGTACTTCATCGGCAGACAGCTGGATTATCCCAGCGCACTGGAAGGCGCCCTGAAACTGAAGGAAGTATCCTACGTTCATGCGGACGCGTACTATGCGGGGGAACTGAAACACGGACCGATTGCGTTGATTGAGAAAGACAGTGTGGTCGTCGCCATGGCCACACAGCCGGAAGTCGCTGCAAAGACAGTATCCAATATCGAGGAGACCATCGCCAGAGGTGCCCAGGTGATCCTGATCACTACCAAAGATATGCCGGCAGAGAAGTTTGAACATGTCCTGCGTCTTCCGGATCTGTGTCCGGATCTGGCCCCGATCACCGGCGCGGTATTACTGCAGATGTTCGCGTACTTTACCGCCGAGCTGAAAGGCTGCGATATCGACAAGCCCAGAAATCTGGCAAAATCTGTTACTGTTGAGTAACAGGTTTTTTTCTTGAAGTCTTGGCATTTCTGCGGGAAAAGCATATAGTTGTTACAAGAATGGAGACTGAATTATGACGGAAAAAGAACTGGAACAGATTCGTGATCAGGCCCGTGATACATACCGTGTCAGAACACGTATTCCCGGATATAAGACCGATCAGGAACTGAAGAAACCGCAGCCGCCCCTGGCCAAGGCACCGATGACAGATCACGCCATCGCCTTACCGGTAAACTATGAAGATCTGGAAATCGACAACGATTTCCTGCATGTGATCAATTCCCGTGAATCTCACCGTGTCTATACCCAGGAGAGAATGAATCTCCTGCAGTTATCCTATCTTCTGTGGTGCACACAAGGAGTAAAGAGTATCCGCGGCAAGTCTTACGCGACACTGCGTACGGTTCCCTGCGGCGGTGCCAGACATCCGTTTGAGTGTTATATGGCAGTACAGATGGTGGACGGGCTGGAAGATGGCTTATACCATTACCTCCCGTTAAAGCACCAGATCGAGTATCTCGGCAACGTGGAAGATCTGCGTACATTCATCGGCGATTCCTTGGTCGGGCAGGTGTGGGGCGCCAAGGCAAACGTGGTCTTCTACTACAGCATGGTATTCTACCGCGCGGAGTGGAGGTACGGTGTTACCGCAAGCCCGATCTCCCGTACGGATGCCGGACATGTGACAGAGAACCTGTATCTTGCGGCAACCTCCATCGGTCTGGGAGGATGCGCAGTCGGTGCCATCGATCCGCAGATCTGCAACAGTGCGTTTGGTGTGGACGGCGTGGAAGAATTCATCTTCTACGCGATGCCGGTAGGTACGATCAGCCCCAAAGATAAGGATGCGGACGACTACTTCTACGCCTTTGTGAAGGAAGAAGGTCTCTAGACCATGAAGAATATAGCCATCTTGGTCAGTATGTTGTTGCTGACGGGATGCCGGAGTAATACACCAGTACCGACAACAGAACCCACTACGACCCCGGAACCG
>JAFRMA010000006.1 GCA_017430925.1 Solobacterium sp.
GTTGCTCTGTTCTTCGGTATCTCAAGATGGAATGGTTACTTCTGGGCAAGACAAATGATTTCAAACCAGAATGAACATCCGTTGCAGGTATTCATCCGTCTGCGTCTGGAACAGTACACTGATCCGGAAACCATGGCAGGCTGGAACGAAACCTATGCATCTGACTCGGTGATCTACGCATTGATCGTATGTTCGATCGTGCCGATCCTGATCATCTATCCGTTCATTCAAAAATACTTTGCAAAAGGCGTCAATGTAGGCGGCGTCAAAGAATAACAGCCTGCAAATTCTAGTAGGAAAGAGGAAAGGAATTCACATGAAAAGCTTTAAGCATTTTTCAAAAACACTTGTTTCTTCGCTTCTTGGTCTGACACTTCTGGCCGGATGCGGACCGTCGATCCAGGTACAGCAAGGCGGCGGAAGCTCCACACCGAGCGGAACCACTGCATCTGCAGAACCGCAGGGTCAGGCAGAAGGCGGCGAACTGACATACGAAGCAGGTACAGTACTCCGTATGGCTACCGGCTACAACTCTCCTAAGACAGGTCTCAGCTTCGATGCTGAAACAGCCGGCAACGGTATCACTCTCCCGGACGGCAACACCTATAACACAGGCGATCTCAAGCCTACGTGGCAGGAAGTTGAAAAAGTCCTGAATATCAAGATTGAAGATAAGTATCAGGGTAATGGTGCTACCAAGGAATTTGAATACTGGAAAGAAAGACTCGGAGAAGTTGATCTGGTTTCCGGTACAGCAGCTCTGCTGACAGAAAACGGTGAAGCAGGAAGTCTTGTAAATATCGGTGAATATCTTGATAAGATGCCTAACTTCAAAGCATATCTGGATGCTAACCCGATCGTTCGTCTGTCTATTACAGGTAACACAGACACAGGCGCTATTTACTTCAGCCCGTACTTCGATGGTGTTAACGATATTGAAAAGATGCCTCTGATGCGTATTGACTGGTTGGAAAAACTGCTCGATGGTGAAGGTGAATTCACAGCAGCAGCCAGCAAACAGCTCCAGCCTGCAGTTTATCAGCCGTATATGCCGACATCCGGCAAGGTTGAAATTGACGTTGTCAATGCCGCAGGAACAGCAGTTGAAAAGGTTACAAAAGACTATGATACAGCCGGAAACATCGTTGCCAAGATGAATGAAGCAGGCACTCTGGATGGTGTAGCTGCTGTCAACATGTTCCGTAAATATATCGATGAAGCTTACGGCGGATACTATGGAACAAAACGTTCCGATCTGTTCCAGGGACAGAATGCCGCATGGGATGCTGACGAACTCGTTGCTCTGCTCCGCTGCGTAGTTGCGAACCCTCAGACATTGAACGGCACTGACACAATTCAGGGTCTGTTCTCCAGAGAAGATGACAACACCGCTCGTCGTAGTGATATGTTCCGTTTCGCAGGTCATCTCTTCGGTGTACGTGGTATGGAATCCAGACAGGACTACCTGTATGTCGGTGCTGACGGTCAGCTCCATGACGCAAGACAGGAAGAAGAAACCTACAAGGCTCTGGAACGCATGAACGCGATGGTTAAAGAAGGCCTGATCTCCAAGGCATATGTTGATATGTCTACAGAAAACTCTGGTACATATCTCGAAAATGATCTCGGCTTCATGCACTATGACTACAACCAGACCCAGACAATTCTGAACGAAACAAAGCTGCAGAAGGATCAGGGCGAAAAGTACATGGCAGTTATGATCCCGGTAGCTCGCTGGTATGACGGAACAAACGCTGATGGTGTATACATGCACTTCACAGAGTCCTGGCGTTCAGTTAAGACGGATGGTTGGGGTATCTCCAAGGCTGGTGTCAGCAGTGATGAGAACAAGCTGAATGCTGCTCTTGCGCTGATTGACTTCGCATATACTCCTAAGGGAATGGTTCTTCTGAGCTATGGCCCGGATGCATTCATCAAGACAAATGCTGACGGCAGTTATGTCACATTCGACTTCAACGGCACACAGCAGCCGGTGATCTCCGATGCAACAAAAGAAGCTCTGTGGGAACTCGCTTCCGGTAACTATACAAACTTCGCAAGATACTACCTCGGTTCCACACTGTCCTTCGTCAAGAACCAGGCGTTTGAATATCAGTGTACAACAGATATCGGCCAGGAAGGTGCAGGACACATCTCCAAGGCGATCGCTCTCGGTGTAATCAAGCATCCGGAACTCGGACTTGCATCCAACAGCTGGTATACATCTGTTCCGACAGTTCTGCCGACAACAACAGTTGAAAACTCCACAATCGGCGGATACACAGAACTGACTGAGAAGTTCTCCACAGCCAAGGGCGGTGAAAATATCCTCTGTCAGATCATTGCCGCAGGTTATACAGATGCAGCGATGAAAGATGCTGCTTCTGCTGCTGACACAGTCAAGAATGCATGGAAGGGTGCACAGTATCTGTCAATCAAGAATGGTGCTTGGCAGAGAGATACTGACTACTACAAGAGCCTGCATTAATTGATCCTTTAGTTCATAAATCTTCCCGGAACGGTTTCTTCCGTTCCGGGGAGGTTCTCAAACCTGATCGGGCTATACCCCGGCTCTTCAGGAATACAAACAAGGGGACGGAAAGGAGAGTATGAGATATGCTTCGGCGTAATCCTCATACATGGTCATCATGTACAAGAAACAGTTGACTGTGCAGCGCATCTTATGCCTTGCAGCGGTTATCGCAAGTGCGATTGTCTTCCTTTATGCGCTTGGAATCATGACCGACCTTTATGACGCTCTATATGATACGATGCGTAATCCGAACAATGTCTTCCAGACAGATGTCGAAGGATCAATCGTTTACTACAACATGCAGGAGTTCAATAAAGTGTTCCTCAACTACAGCATTGTGCTGCTGGTATTAGGTGCTTTTCTGTTCGTCACAAATACTCATATCAGAAGAAGATATTATGTCGGAAACTATGTAGCAATCGGCTTATTCGCTGCCGCTTCAGTTTATCTGTCAATCTTCGCACACAGTTATATTCAGATCTTTAAGCAGCAGTGGCTGCAGGTGGATTTTGCCGCACTGAAATCACATGCGGATATGTGGGGCACACTCTACACAGAATCCACATTCTGGTTTGATATCCATTATCTTGTATTTGCGATTCTGCTGATTGTCGCATGTGGTCTTGTGGCAAATGCGGTATGGAAACGTAACCTGATGAAGGAAGAAGACCAGTTGGTTGAAGAAGGAAGGAGAGTTCTGCAATGACAAATCAGGATGAACGTTCAGTTGCGCGTGACCGGATGAGATTCATTAAGAATTCCCAGTCTGCCAACCTTTGTTATCTTGGTATTTTGTTCAACGTCTTATACTTTGTAAATATCTACAAATCAGATGTCGGAACATATTACTACAACTTCAAAATCGGCGCGTCAATTGTCTACAATCTGATCTTCCTTCTGGTTGCCTTCCTGGCGTCAGAGGGAGTGAAAAACTACAAGAAAGTATTCTCGTATATATTATTTGTCATCGGTGCTCTTCAGTTTGCCCGGATCTTCATCATTCCGATGCAGGCACATGGCGCAACTACACTCATTAATGATGTAGCTGTATCCGTTATGGGTAACGGACAGTTCTACCGGGTAGTCGCATATCTTGTGATTTCCGGTGCCGCACTGTTAGTCGCAGGCTTTATCAACCTGCAGAAGTGCAATGCGCTTGAAGAACATCTGAAGTCAATCGGCGAGACCGCATAGGAGATAAAGTTATGGCAACGTTAAGCTTACAGCATATCGATAAGATATACGATAACAATGTACAGGCAGTCTATGACTTTAATCTTGATGTAAAAGACGGTGAACTGATTGTTCTTGTCGGTCCTTCCGGATGCGGCAAGTCGACAACACTGCGTATGGTTGCCGGTCTGGAAGATATTTCCAACGGAAAACTTCTTCTTGATGGTAAGGACATTACCAACGCACCGGCGAAAGACAGAGATATGGCTATGGTCTTCCAGAGCTATGCTTTGTACGGTCATATGACGATTTATGAAAACATGGCATTCTCCCTGACATTACGTAAGGAAAACCCGAATGTCATTCACAAGAAAGTTCTGGCTGCGGCGGAGATCCTCGGATTGACAAGCCAGCTGAATAAGAAACCGGCACAGCTTTCCGGCGGACAGAGACAGCGTGTAGCGATGGGACGTTCCATCGTACGTAATCCGAAAGTTTTCCTGTTCGACGAACCGCTGTCCAACCTGGACGCAAAGCTCCGTGGTGCTACCCGCCGTGAGATCCTGCTGCTTCACAAGAGACTGCAGGCTACCATGCTTTACGTAACTCATGACCAGACAGAAGCTCTGACTTTGGCTGATCGTATCGTATGTATGTCCATGGGTCATGTACAGCAGGTAGGAACACCACTGGAACTCTACGATTCACCGGCAAATATCTTCGTTGCAAGCTTTATCGGACTACCTCCGATGAACTTCTTCGATGTTACGGTTTCCGGAGAAAAACTAATTGGTGAAGGATTCGAAGTGTCCCTGACACCGGAAGAAAAGCATACGCTTGAAGCATATCAGGGCAAGCAGATTACTCTGGGTGTACGTCCTGAGAATATCGTTCTTGGAAATGATGTTCCGGCGACAGTTACAATGAATGAAAACCTTGGTATGAATACGCTTGTTCATGGCTATATCGGAGGCAATACCGGTGTCAAAGTAACTGCGAAGCTGAAAGGCTGGACAGATTACAAAGCTGACGACACAGTATCGTTCACATTTGACAGAAAGCATTTCTTTGATAAAGAAACAACTGAGGCAATTCGCGGAGGTGAAGCATGAGCACAAATAAAAAACCGGGTGGATTCAGTGAAGCAAAGAGAAAGTTCCTGGTTGCACTGAAACGTAAACCATTCATGATTCCGGAAGTTGCTCTGGTAATCACATTCCTCTATTATGCACTGCATATTTCTTCGGTATCCAACACAACCGCAAAGATTCAGGGGACAGGCATGGGTCTTGCAGGATTCTGCACAATGCTGTTCTCGATGCTTTCGTTCATGTGTTTCATCAACGCATTCCAGTATCGTAAACCTGTCAATAAACCGATGTGGATACTTCTGTTTGTGATGTTTGCGATCATTGCGTTTGCGGATGTTTATTATCTGAATCAGATTTATGCCGCTATTTCCCGTCCTGTCAACCCGATTGTTGTCACGATGAATACGGTATATATCGCTTATGCGGAATATTATCTCCGGGTGCACCTGATTCTTCTCGCAATCACTGCGGTTTTGATCCTGTTACTGCCTGTCTATTCCAAGATGCTGCGTAAGATCAAGACTTCCATTGAAGTAGAAGATAACGGAACACTCGAGACGATTGATATTTCCGGAGAAGAGTAATTTGTTGTATTAAACATACAGCGGACAGTATGCTTCGGCTTACTGTCACGCTGTGTGTGCAGGAGAGTTCATGGGCAGAAAGAGACATAAAAAACAGATCAAACCTGAAATTGAAAAAGAAGTAGACTACTATGATCTGAAAAAAGGTGCGATTCAGGACCTGGTAGAAGCAGATGAGTCTAATTCTCCGGAAGTTTCAGAGGAAGAACTGCAGAAATACCGCGGCCGTCAGAAGTTTAAAATGGCGCCGTGGCTGGTCGCTCTGCTGATCAAGTTCTGGTTTGCAGGAGCGGTTTGTTTCTTCTTTATCTGGGGACTCGGTCTCTATCTTGCGGATGTACTGGATACGCTGGTTGTTACAGCGATAGCCATGGGAATGGTTACCGATCTGCTGACCAATAACATCCTTCGTTTCTTTGCGAAAACAGAAGGAGAGAATGACCGGTGGATCATGGTGACCAAACGCGGCTATATCAGTTTCGTTCTGAATATCCTGTATGCGGCACTGGTGGTACTCTGTGTCTACAGTCTGTATGCAATGATCAATTCTGCATTTGCAGCTGCTCTAAACCAGCCTGACAGAGTTGTGCTCGGAGTTGAGCCGATTCTGTTCGGCCTGTTCTATCTTGGCTTTGATCTTCTGTTTATTTACTTCAAGCATCATATAAGCAATATTCTCACGCGATCGAAAGTGAGTACCCAATGAGGAGATCTATGATTAATATTCTTTATTCGGGAAGTAGTTCAGCATGTTTTGAACTGCAGAATACCACCCCGTATTACAGTCCTGAAACGTATAAAGTCAGACTGAACGGCGAGGAAATCATCCGGGAAGGACATGAAAATGTATTTTCCGTTTTCGATCTGAAACCGAACACTGCATATGATCTGGAAGTTCAGACCGGCGGAGAAACTGAAACTGTGCACTTCACAACAAAAACAGAAATCTGCTGCGTAAATGTACGTGATTTCGGTGCTGCCGGCGATGGTATACACGAAGATACCTCCGCAATTCAGGCGGCAATCAACATGGTGCCGGATTACGGAAGGGTTTATTTCCCGGAAGGCATATACCTTACATTACCTCTGTCTCTCCGCAGTCATTTCACGATGGAGTTTGCGGAAGGGGCGGTATTGCTCGGCTCTACAGAACGTGAAAGGTATCCGATCATACCCGGTACGGTTGTAGATCCTAGGGGAAACGAAACACCTTTTGCGGGTTTTGAAGGAATCGAACAGAACGCATATCAGTCTCTGATCCAAGGCAGTTTTGTCTGTGATGTTCAGATCATCGGACCGGGTAAGATCGACGGCAATGGTCAGAACGGAGACTGGTGGAAGGATTTCAACGAATTTCCTGCCAAGCGTCCGCGTGACATCTTTCTGAACCGCTGTGAAAACATAACACTGCACGGCGTGACTGTAGCAAATAGTCCGTCCTGGCATATTCATCCGTATTTCTCGAAGAATGTTTCTCTGCTGAATTGCTTTATTACAGCACCGAAAGTATCTCCGAATACTGACGCAATTGATCCCGAAAGCTGCGATTATGTCGATATTATCGGCTGCCGGTTCTCAGTAGGAGATGACTGTATTGCCGTGAAATCCGGTAAGTTTGACATGGCGATGAAGTATCATGTGCCAGCGGATCATCACACGATCCGTAATTGCCTGATGGCATTCGGCCACGGTGCCCTGACCCTTGGAAGCGAGTTGTCTGCAGGTATCCGGAATGTATCTGTAACCCAGTGCCTGTTCCGGGAAACCGACCGTGGACTTCGCATCAAGTCCAGACGCGGAAGAGGCAAAGAGAGCATTATTACCGATGTTCTGTTTGACAATATCCGGATGGAAAAGGTACTGACACCGATCGTGATCAATATGTGGTACAACTGTGTCGATCCTGACAGGTATACAGAATATGTCTGGAGCAGGGACCATCTCCCTGTGGATGACCGGACACCTCATCTGGGGCTGTTTGAATTCAAAAACATGGAATGTACAGATGCAGAAGTTGCGGCGTGCTACATCGACGGTCTGCCGGAAAGCCCGATAGACCGCGTCGAATTTGAAAATATATCCGTTTCGTTTGCGGAGGATGCCAGACCGGGTATTCCGGCAATGGAGAACTTCGCCAGTGAACGGTGCCGTCTCGGACTTTATCTCGATAATGTCCGTGAGATATCGATTAAAAATGTCACCCTCAAAGGTGTTGAAGGTGAACCACTGATTGCGGATCATTATGAAACAATCAGTACGGAAGGATTTGAAAAATGAAAGACTACAGCAGAATTGATGCCTATGTTCTGCGGCTGGTAGAAGATTCCACACCGGAAAAGACGATGTGGAACCTGGAAAAGCTTCGCGAAGGTAAAAAGGGCACCTGGAATTACATCGATGGCTGTATGCTTACGGCATTGATGGAAATGACACGTATCACCGGTGATCCAGGTTATGCCGATTTTGCTGAAACAGTTGCCGATTATTATGTACAGGAAGACGGGAATATTCTCACTCTGGAACCAGACAAGGCAAATCTGGATGATATCAACGAAGGAAGAGTTTTGTTCGAACTGTATCATAAAACCGGGAAAGAAAAGTATCGTAAAGCTGCCGGGCTGCTGAGACATCAGTTGGAAGTTCAGCCGCGTACATATGAAGGGAATTTCTGGCACAAGGCAATTTACCCGAATCAGGTATGGCTTGATGGCATTTATATGGCACAGCCGTTCTATGCCCTGTATGAAAAGAACTTCGGAAACAGTGATTTCAGTGATATTGTTCACCAGATTAAAACTGTATATATGCGTATGCGTTCCGGGGAGACCGGTTTATACTTCCACGGCTATGATGCTTCAAAGACAGCATTCTGGGCAGATCCTGAAACCGGGTGTTCAAAAAATTTCTGGCTCAGATCTCTTGGCTGGTTTGCCGTTGCACTGGCGGATCTTTCGGAAATACTTCCGGAAGGTGAAGCGAAAAACGAGCTTCTGCCGATATTCACTGACCTGATGAAATCTATACGTAAATATACGGATGAAGAAACAGGTATGTATTGGCAGGTTCCGGATCAGCCTGGCAGAGAAGGCAACTACCTGGAGACAAGCGGCAGTGCCATGATGGCATACGCAATGCTGAAAGGAAGCCGGCTAGGTATTCTCCCCGCGGATTATGCGGAAGCCGGTGAGAAGACATTTAACGGAATCATGAAGCGATATCTCGCATTTACCGATACGGGAATCAACCTTGGCGGAATCTGCCTGGTTGCAGGTCTCGGTCCGGAAGATAACAGAAGACGCGATGGATCGTATGAATACTATATTTCTGAACCGATTGTAGAGAATGATGCCAAAGGAGTGGCACCGTTCCTGCTGGCATACACAGAGATTAAACGTAAAGCACAGGGAGATCGTAATGAATGACATCATCTATGTCGGCAAGCATTCGCTGACATACTCCGTCACCAAACATCTTCATAAAAACTGGGAACTGATCTACTGCACCAGCGGCCAGGGAGAACTGGTATATGCCGGCAGGATCTATCCCTACGAAGAAGATACTGTAGCAATCATTCCCCCAAACTGTCCGCATATCAATAAAAGCGATGGTGGCTTTACAAATATTCATACACAGATTTCCGACGCTGCTCTGAATATTACAGAACCGGTCGTAATCACCGGTCTGAAAAACAAGAATCTCAGAAATGCGTTTGAGGGTCTGTTCTACTACTATTCGGAGGGTAATTCGGAAAGCGGAGTGCTTCTTCCGATTTACAGTCAGCTGATTATCACCATGATTGAAGCGATGATCAGCCGTGACGAAAAATACACCGATGTTGTCAGGCAGATCGTAGATGAGATCCTGAAGAATTATCCGGATCCCAACTTCGACCTGAACGGTTGTCTGCATTCCTATTCATTCAGTACGGAATATCTGAAGAGGATATTCAAACAGGAATTGGGAATGACTCCGAGACAGTTCCTGACGGAGAAGCGTCTGGAGAACGCTGCCAAGAATCTTACGATTGGCAGTGAGAAACTGAATGTTTCTGAAATCGCAAGAAAATGCGGTTATACAGATCCGCTGTACTTCTCAAAACTGTTTAAAAACAGATACGGTGTCTCTCCGAAAAACTACAAACAGGTTATATCACTCCCGAATGTGACTGACTCAGACAGCACAAAGATATACCTGGAAAACTCCTGATAAGTCATACATATATATACGCTAGGAGGCGGTATTCTATGGCATACATAACTCTGAAAAACATCAATAAGATTTATCCAAACGGCTATCACGCAGTCCATGATTTCAATCTGGAGATCGAAAAAGGTGAGTTCATCGTCTTCGTCGGTCCTTCCGGATGTGGTAAATCAACAACTCTTCGTATGATCGCCGGACTTGAAGATATTTCGAA
>JAFRMA010000040.1 GCA_017430925.1 Solobacterium sp.
CCGTACTTCTCTTCTTTCAGCGCTGCGATGACCATGTTCTGTGCGGGGCTGGTTTCCTTCTTGTTGTAGATATGCAGGGAATTGCGGATATTCTCATCTTCGAGAACAGAGCGGAGAAGTTCCACAGCGGTATTCTTATCATTGTCGGGAATAAAGATATAGTTGGCCAGAATGATCATCAGATGGGTATTGCAGAAGGAACCGTAGTCTTCCTCACTGATTCTTTCACTGTACTGTTCCTTTACGGTATCCAGTGTCTTCAGGTAACGTCTGACAGCTTCCGGGTTACTCCGTGAAGTCAGAGATGACTCAAAGTGGTACAGATAGAACGGGTGTGCCGCGCTCAGGATCTGCGTACAGTGCTGCAGGTACTCCAGCAGAAATACCGCGTCTTCACCATAACTCAGTTCTTCGTTGAAGCGTACGTTCTTTTCCAGCAGAAGCTTACGGCTGTAGATCTTGGCCCACACCGTACCGTAGGTATTTGCGTGACACAAGAGATTCTTCGTATAGGTTTTCACGGATAATCCTGCCGGAAGCGTGACTTCTTTCTCGGTTTTACGGATCTTGCGGAAAGAGCTGTAGATCATGTCAGTCTCCGGAGATGCTTCATGTACAGCCCGTAACAAAGCTTGTAGATCTACTTCATCGTCGGCGTCACAGAACGTGATCCATTCCCCCTCCGCGTGCTGTATTCCATGATTCCTGGCAGAAGATACTCCCTGATTCTCCTGGTGCAGGATCCTGTAAGAAGAGATCATCCCGGTATATTCCTCCAGAACACTTACGGTTTCTGTCCGGCTTCCGTCATTGACCACGATCACTTCCACGGCAGGATCATCCATCACAAAACGATCCAGGCATCTCCGCAGATACTCTTCTCTGGTATTGTAAACGGGAATAATCACACTGATTACCGGCATATACTCCTCCTAAAAACTCCTGTCATACTTCTTATGAAAGAACCTCGCCATCAGGAAAGAGGTTCCCTTTCTCCACCAGTCTACTTTACCAAGATACAGGTAGGGAACTTCTTGAATATCCGTGCGTTTCAATTCTCCTGTATTGATCTTATAGGTTAACCACACATTAAATAAACGCTCGGATATCCTGGCTGTATATCTTTTCTCAAAATCCGTCAGTCCGGTTGTGTCGTACTGTTTTTCCAGTTCTTCCAGGATCGGGAATAACCATGTGCAGTATTCCGATACCAGTTCTTTCCCCATGATGAACATGTTAAAGATATACGCTTTGCGGGAACGCATGACCTGTTCAAACGCGGGGATATATTCCGGGTGTTGTCTGCGGAGGATCTCCTTTGTCAGATCCAGCTGGCTGCCGTCAAATGTATGACTGTAATGACTGTAGATCGTTTCAATATAGTAGTTTCTCTTCTTCGGGACGATCACTTTGTACTTCTTCATCAGATTCTCGCATTCCTCTGAAGTGAGCACACTGTTCAGACGTCCGTATTTCTTTTGTTCAGAGCGTGTTTTCAGGGTGAAATAACGGCGGTAATGCGTTAAGCCAAGCACATCATACTCCAGGTTCTTCCAGCACCAGTAGAGCCCTGTAAGCTCACAATACATCGGATTCCTGCGGGAGATATTCTCACCGGTATCATCTCTCTGAAAACCGATATCTTCCTTGTCTGCGGAACCGACAAATACCGGGAGATAAAGATCATCTTCCGGAACTTCGCACTTCTTATGACATGCCACAAATATGATATTCTTCATTATTTCGCGCCTTCACCGCTGACTACACGGATAAATGTCTTGAAAAAGATTTTCACATCCAGCAGGAAAGAACGATGATCCACATAATACATCTCCATTTCCTGTCTCTCTCCGCTTTCGTATGTCGCGTTATTACGTGCATACGCCTGCCAGTATCCGGTAAGCCCCGGACGTGTACTTAACAAATTGGCAATCTGTTCCTCTGTGTAGTTCTCCCTGATTTCGATATCCAGAAGAGGTCTCGGACCAACCACAGACATATCACCAAGCAGGATATTCAATAACTGTGGTAATTCATCCAGACTGGTCTTGCGGATAAAGCTCCCGATCGGAGTAACTCTGGGATCATCTTCCAGTTTAAACTCACGACGGTATTCTTCCATCTGTTCCGGTGTCATAAACGCATACGGATCAACCTCATCCATACGCATGGAACGGATCTTGTATAACCGGAACTGTTTACCTCCCCTGCCGATACGCCACTGTGTGTAGAACGGATTACCGTTGTCACTCAGGCTGACTGCCGCAGCGGTAATCAGGATTACCGGAGAGAACAAAAGTAAGCTTACGGGGGATATCACAAGATCAAACAGACGCTTGATGACCAGGTAGAATACCGGGTCTTTTTTCGTCTTCGGGGAATGATCATAGTCCATGGGTTTACGGTAGTTCAACTGTTGTGCGATGAACTCATATTCTTCGGTTTCCAGCAAATCTTCCGGGTCGCGGTTACCAAAGAATCCGGGAGTGTAATCCATCTGGTCACCTTCGCGGGTCATCCTGCGGTATTCTGCCAGGGACGGAGCAGACTTGCCGAAAAAGACCATCTCTCCAAAGAGGATATTCAGTAACATCGGCGCATCATCCAGGTGTATAGATTTCAGGATCCTGCCGGTAACGGTATATGGAGATCTGCCCTGGGCTTCTCTCTCCTTCGCGTCCATGCGGAATACCCGGAAACGGTACTGGTGAAAGAAGACAGCGTTTCTGCCTATACGCAGATGCGGGACAAAGACTCTGCCGGGAGATTCCAGGTTAGTGAGTACCCAGACCAGAAACCAGAGAAGCAGAAATACCGGCAACAAGATCAGACTGATGAGCCTTGATAACAGGTGTACGCCGGAGTCATGTTCTGGAGAAGTATTACTCTGTGTGTCTTCTTCCTTGTCTGACCTTGTGTTCTCTGAGTGATTCAGGGAGAAGAATACCAGTACAGATCCAGAGAGAAGGATCGCTGTATGAATCTCTCTGAGTATAAAAAAAGATACCAGGTATACCATAAACACAGCGGTGATCTCTGCCGGATTCATGGAATATACTGTGTATCTCTTTCGTAGTTTCATATCAAGAGCATTATAGCAAACTTTACTGGTTATTTCTCCTGTTTTACTACCTTTCCCGTGTTCTTGTATATACTGTCTGCAGGAACGACTCCGCGTACACAGCTGGTGGGATATACACGGCTGTTGCGGCCGATGATGGATCCCGGATTCAGTACCGAGTTACATCCTACTTCGACATAATCTCCCAACATGGCTCCGAACTTCTTCAGACCGGTTTCCACGTTTTCTTCCTGGTCGTGGACGACGACAAGTTTCTTGTCACTCTTGACGTTGGAGGTGACAGAGCCTGCGCCCATGTGGGAATAATAGCCGAGAATCGAGTCACCAACGTAGTTATAATGAGGCGTCTGCACATGATCGAACAGGATCACGTTCTTTAACTCACAGGAGTTGCCGACAACGCAGTTTGCACCGACAAGCGCAGATCCGCGGATGAATGCGCAGTGACGTACTTCGGTGTCAGGGCCGATGATACAGGGTGCGCCGAGATATGCGGAAGGAAATACCTGGGCTGTCTTATGGATCCAGACATGTTCGGATACTTCCGTATATTCTTCAGGGTCCAGGGTGGACCTAAGGCAATGATCATATCCTTGATCCCCTTCAGTGCTTCCCAGGGATATTTAAACTGTTCAAGATAGTCTTTTGCGAGTGTATGTTCAAGATCATACATTTCGTGGATCGTATACATAGTGATACCTCCGTCTCTACCGAGAAATATTGTATACGATAACAAAACAATAAGTACAGGAAATTATGAAAATATGGAGGAGATGGATAAATCTATAGCTATAGATTTTTAGGTTCATTGATCTATTGTGTCCAACAAAACAGTTCTAGTTCTATTACTGTTAAGATTAGACAAGTTTTATACATAATCGTCCCAATCCTTCAGTATATTTCGGAAAACGTTTAGTATTTGGTTTCATTCCTTCTCAGAAACCATCCAACTAATATATTCCGAAAGCTTTTTATCACAGCAATACACTGCACACCCTTTCATTCCTCTGGTTAACAATGTTCTGTATGTATTTTTTATAATTTCATCTGCTAGTTTTTCTGCTCTTTCCGGGTTATTTTTTACCATTTTCCCGATTCCTCGCAGAGACTGATCTGATTTTGCCCTTTTGGTATAATCTGTCACAATATGACCATTTTCATATCGTAAATCCGGACCGATAATTACTCCGACATAGTCAAACTCCAAACCCTGAGATGTATGTATACAGCCAATCTGATCAACAGAATCAGGATCAATAGCCCAGGTCTGTGTTCCGGACAAATTCCAGCTCTTTTGATAATCACCGATTACGATATCATGATATTCAGGATTATTCTTTCCTGAAGTAGGCCACTCCCAGCAATAACCTGCCAGCACACGCGCTTTGTTCGCTTCCCGGTTCTTTTCAATAATGTAGTTATGCATATCTGCAGGATCATCAAACACCTGGAACGAATAATCAATCCCCTCCAGTGTAGTATTGGCAGTCTCTCTGATTTCCAGCATATTATCAACCCATGCAAGATATCCATCTGACCCATTACATCTGAACTGAGAGACCAGCTCATCTTCATACACTTCTGCTTTTTCCTGAAATGCCCATCTCTTGATCTCTGCTACACTTCCAATATCATTCAGAGTAACTCTCTGATTTTCGTCGATAAAGAATACACTGCACTTGGCAGAATGTATGATTTCCTTAATCTGGTTCTCACCTAAATTACCGTACAAACCAGATTTCTCATTTAGTCTGTGTGCTTCATCAACGATCAGTGTATCAATCATATTCTTCTGTACATCTGTATAAGCGCCTGAGCCCTTGAACATATTATCTATGCTGCTTTTGCGTAAGGCTCCTTTAAGCTTCTTCTGATACACATTTCTGGGAGCACTATTCTTAGAAGCATATTGAGTAAACTGACCATCTTCTGTCAGCTTAGCTAAAAGATTAATGGCTACAACAGTCTTCCCTGTTCCTGGTCCGCCCTTGATAATGACTACACGCTTCTTACCATCTTCATATGACTTGCGTGAATAATCCAGAATCTTCTCATAAACAACTTTCTGATCATCGATCATGACAAATTCCTGATTTCCCTGAACCATGGATGTAATCGCATCCTGCAGACTCTTGGAAGGTTTAATCTTTCCCTTATCGATTTTGTATATAATCTCTGAGTTGTCTCCTTTGGAGACATGTTTATGGATAAAACTCTGCAGTTCCTGCACATCATGCCTGGTGAATACCGGGGCATCTTTGATGTACTCGGTATACTGAGATTCAAATAATGGATCACCTTCCTGCGTTTCATAGTTATGCAGATACGCGCAGGGAATGAGATCTATGCTTTCATTTTGTACAGACTCGTTATAATCCTGGATCAGCCTTGCATAAGACCAGGCTTGATAACTGGGATGTACTACTTGTCTTAATGCACCTCCGGTATATGTTTCCACAAGACCATCAAGACCATCTATGGCAGTTACTTTCTCCCATTGTTTTAATTCAATGATTACGGCTTTCTCTTCATCATTCTTACCGTATCCGGAAACGATGAAATCTACCCTCTTGGAAGATTGCGGGATATTATATTCAATTGCTATACCTGCATCAGAGGGTATTTCAGGCTCACTTAAAACCATGAACATATACATCATGGAATTCTTCCACGAATCCAGTTCACTCTTCGGTGTATGCCTGTGCATCTTCTGGTAGATCGTACTACTGAGAACATCTTCGATCTTCTGATCCATTACCAGGCTTAGAAAATCTGTTTTTATTCCGTTATATATAATCATGAAACTTTTCTCTGATGTCGTAAGAATTATTGGCTATATTATACCTTTTTTAGTACAGGAAGAAAATGGAGCAACCGGTTTACCTGACAATAATAAATGCCGGTTTCCACCGGCAAATGACACGTTACAGAATAAATCTTGAAATCAATTGACTGATCTGACGGATATCTACACTGCTCTGGAAATCAAACTGAAGTCTGGCACCGTTAGCAAACACAAGTACTAATTCACTGTCAACATCCAGAACCCCTGCTGTCTCAATACCATAGTACTGAACTTTTGAATACGGATATGAGAAATATGATACTTTCTTTCCCGTTATTCCCTGTACATTTACCACAAAGATACGCTGGTCAGTAAAGATAACCTGATCACGTACTGTAGTAAATGCCTGGATGATTTGTTCATCATTCATCATCAGACCAGGTACTTCTTTTCTCACATCACTAAGTTTCATTGATTTCAAATTAAGAAGATTCGCTTCTCCTAAAATAGAACTGGATACAGCTGGCATGTTTATTCCTCCTTTAACATATAAATATCATGCGCTTATACATATACAAAAAACCTGCCTACACTCTCCTATCCTCTTCCATCCTCTTCAGTGCTCTTACCGCAAACCCATTCTTATGTTCTGCCTGTTTCTTCAATATTTTCTCTGCTTCTGTATAGTACTTCTCTGCTTTCTCTTTATCTCTCTGCGTATGAATGCCAAAGTCGTAGATCTCCGCATATCTCAGTAATACATCTCCCAGATATCTTCTGTTCTCTTCGTTCCTGTATACCAGGTCTTTGGCTACGATATAGGACTCATAGGCATTATGGTATTGTCCGTCTTTTCTCTGCATATCTCCGGTAAGTAAAGGAGGTAATACATGTTCCACTCCATACATCCATGCACTGTATGCTTTTCTTTTCGCTTCTTCCACCATCTCTTCTGTACCTGTCTCCAGTACATTAGCCAGCAACAGTGATGATGCCTTCACGATCAGCCGGTTATCTTCCGCGTATTCATATGCCATGTTGTACAACTTACGCGCCATGATATCACTATGTCTGGTAAACGTTCCCATATCGTACAAAACACCCAGATTGATCATCGCTTCTGGACTATGCTTTTTGATTGCTTCGTTATACATCCACACCAGTTCTTCCGCTTCCAGTTCACTCACACGATCCGGGCAAGTATACAAAAGCGCATCACCATACTGGATGATCGCTTCCGTATCTCCGCAAACCGCAAACGAATACAATGTATCAATATCTTCTCTCATCTCTAGTCCCTCATATAGATATCTACGGTGATCAGGGCATCATAATCGGTAATATCCAACGCAAAGATCCTGGCATATACATTCTTCCCGGCATCCATCAATCTGGCGCACACCTGGTTGTCAATCCACGCGATATACCCTAATTTAACCCCTTCCCTGGTGTATACCTTCACCGCTAATTCATCTGTCATATTCTCTGGTTCCCGTACTAATTTCAGTTCTTCCTGTTCATCCAGCTGTCCCGCAATCTCTTCTCTTCCCGCAACCCATGGTCCTGAAATAAACGTCCTGTACAGGAAGATCTCCGTCTCAAAAGGCTTAGGAAGCTCCTCTGACGTACTGTGGAACAGGGATACCAGATTCTCCGGTTTCTTGATCAGTTCTGACATATTTGTTCTCCTAACTCATCCGGTTACGGATACTCTCTTCGTATAACTCTCTCTGGCTGTCATACGCATCCATTTCTTTCTTCAGTTCTTTTCTTCTCTGTTCGATCCTGTCCGGATCTTCCAGCAGTTCTCTCTCGGTATAGGGGAAACGATGCTTGATTGCTTCAATCTCTTCCTGTACACGTTTGATTGCGGATAGTAATTGTGCTTTCCTTTCCTCAGGAGAATATTCCTGACTACTCCCTTCCTGACAATCCTCACACAACGCATCAATGATCCTCAGTGTATCAATATCCCCGTGTCTGTACGCTTCTACAGCATTCTGGTATAAACGCAGCTGTTCATCTGTCACTTCCGGATGAAGATCGGGATGCAGACGTTTCACAATCTTCCTGTACAGGCTCTTCAGTTCTCTGGTTTCTTTCTCGGAAAGGATCCTGCCGTGATGATGTTCTATGGCTTCGTTCATCTTCCGCATCTTCGCTTCCAGTTCTGCAGTATATTCCAGAAACTCATAGTCCAGCTGTTCATCAACCGCTGTCATATCCGGCTGTTTTCCGTGATTGACCGCTGCCTGGATCAACTCACATTTACGTTTCATCCGCATACACTCACACATGGCTTTATACACGCGATACTCCAGTTCTCCAAGCTTCATCATGTACTCTGACTCCAGATTCCTGCAGACCACATGTAAAAGTTCATCTCTCTCCAGTACAATCATGGACAGAGAAGTCTTCAGTCTTTCTACTTCTTCCTGCATCTTCTGCCATTCCGGTGAAATAATGATCTCATTCATACGTTTCCCTCCCATCATCCTTATTGTGTCTCTCTTCTCCCGCAAAAAAACTGCCTGCTGTATATAAAAACAGATACCTCCCGGTATCTGTTCCTCTATATGGATAGCCTTAATTATCACGGCTGATACTCCGGCAATTCATCAAACGGATAAAACTTATAGTCTCTACCCGTACCACTGTTTCCGTTGATATTCGAATGAAAGTCAAGCACTAACCTGTCTGATTCTACCGTTCCCTGAAAGTCAATGGTTCCAGATTCATCTACAGTTGTCAGC
>JAFRMA010000041.1 GCA_017430925.1 Solobacterium sp.
CATACCCGGGAGGTCGTGGGTTCGAATCCCACCCTCGCTACCAAGTTGGACCCTTAGCGCAGTTGGTCAGAGCAGTCGGCTCATAACCGATCGGTCGAATGTTCGAGTCCTTCAGGGTCCACCATTTCATGGAGGAGTACCCAAGCGGTTGAAGGGTCCGGTCTTGAAAACCGGCAGGTCGGGCAACCGGCGCCAGGGTTCGAATCCCTGCTCCTCCGCCATCAGGATTGCACATATACATATCGCGAGGTAGAGCAGTCTGGTAGCTCGTCGGGCCCATAACCCGGAGGTCGTTGGTTCAAATCCTTCCCTCGCAACCATGGTTCTGTAGCTCAGTAGGTAGAGCAATGGACTGAAAATCCATGTGTCGGCAGTTCAACTCTGCCCGGAACCACCACTGAAAATAATCAAAAGTCCGCAGAAAGCGGATTTTTGTTATATAAAGGATACAGGAGATACAGATATGGATAAGATACTGGTACTTGGAAAGATCAATGTGGATATTGCCGCAAGAGTAAAACAGTTCCCGAAAGGAAATGAAGAAATACAGATGTCTGATACGTGGCAGAGAACTGCAGGATCCGGCTATGAGGTATCTCATTTCCTGAAACATTTCTCTGTCCCGTGTGATCTTTGTTGTCCGGTTGGGCAGGGTATCTACGCAGATGAGATTCTGGAGGAGATAGATGATGCCGTGATCCGTATCCCTTCAGCACAGATGAACGGCTGTACCTATACAATGATTGATCCGGAAGGAAAGATCCAGACGATGCTGGTACAGGGCGGATAGTCAGATTGGTCCGGTATTTTTGATGTATTACCATCTCTTGAGGAATATTCTGTATTGGTCATAGATGGCTCGATACTGGCAGAGAATGAAGCTGTAACAGGT
The DNA here is from genome assembly GCA_017430925.1 of Solobacterium sp. Classification (GTDB taxonomy): domain Bacteria; phylum Bacillota_I; class Bacilli_A; order Erysipelotrichales; family Erysipelotrichaceae; genus Bulleidia. The sequence continues at coordinate 893 of JAFRMA010000041.1, forward strand.
ATTCTGGAAGAATATGAAGGCCAGATCGTATTGTGTCTGGATGAAGAGAGTGTATACATGGATATGGACATCCTTAATGAATTGTTGTTAAAAGATCCGGTGATCCATCTGACCGAGAACGCTGCCATCGCTTTGTGTGACAGTGAAGATCTTGATGAAATCGGGGAAACACTTAAAGGGATAACCGAAAATGAGATCGTATTACTTGGAAATGATCTCTCTGCGTTGTATATCCATGGGGAAGATAAGGTGTATCAAGCTTCCTCCGCAGGTAAGATGAAAGATATGTCCGGCGTACAGGAAGTACATATCGCCGCGTATATAACGGCGGTATATTCCGGTCTGCGTACAGAGAAGGCGTTGGCTTTCGCGGGATCCTGCGCTTCCTTACTTGCTTCATCTTATCGTACGGTATTCAGTGATAAAGAGACAAATCTACAGAAAAACTTAATGATCACATCCATTATGAAGTGATAGAGAATGCTATAATCAGTGTAATGAGCATTAATACTACCGGTTTAACTACTGCGGAAGCAGAACAACGCGCAAAAGAAGGCAAGATCAATACCGATCAGAAACGTTTGACAAAGACGAATGACGAGATTATCCGCAGTCATGTCTTTACGTATTTTAATCTGATCAACACCGTACTCTTTGTACTGGTTTTGATCACCGGCAAACCTGCTAACGGTCTGTTTTACATGACCGTTCTTTTTAATACGTTTATCGGTGTGTATCAGGAAATCAAAGCTAGAAGAGTGCTGGACCGCCTGCAGCTCCTTGTTCAAAGCAAGCTCCCCGTACTGCGTGACGGAACATGGGATGAACTTGCGACTGACCGGATCGTGCTGGGCGATGTTGTCCGCTTATCTTCCGGGAATCAGGTGCCTGCGGACGCTGTTATCTTGAATGGATATCTGGAAGTGAATGAAGCGATACTCACCGGTGAATCTTTGTCTGTACAGAAAAATACGGGAGATACTATACTTGCCGGTACGGTGATTACTTCCGGGAGTGCCGAGGCAGAGATCATCCATGTCGGTAAAGACAACTACAGCGCATCGATCATGAAGGACGCAAGGAGATATAAACCTTCGGTGTCTGTACTGCGTCAGGATATTCAGAAACTGCTGAAAGTGATCTCGGTAGTTATTATTCCCGTCGGATTTATCCTGTTTGTTTCACAGTATCGTCTTCCTGATCTGTCGTGGCAGGATGCCGTGCTGAAAAGTATCTCTGCAGTCGTTGGTATGATTCCGGAAGGGCTTGTTGTCCTGACCAGTGTAGCGTTGGTATCCAGCATGATCCGTCTCGCGGGTAAACATGTCCTGGTGAAGGACATGTACAGTATTGAGTCTCTGGCCAGAGTAGATATGATCTGTCTGGATAAGACCGGTACGCTTACCCAGGGAAAGATGAAGGTTGAACATGTGGTGCTGTTCAAAGATGCGGATATGAACAGGATCCGGCAGATCATGGGCAGTTATGTACGTGTATTCAAAGAAGGGAATGCGACAGATGAAGCACTGGCAGATTACTTTGAAGAGAATACCGGGTATGAAGCATCCGATATCCTGCCGTTTTCTTCTTCCCGCAAGTATGCGGCGGTATCTTTCGGGGAGGAGGGTTCCTTTTACTTCGGCGCGTATGAGTTCCTGTTTCTGAAAGAAAATCCTGAACTGAAGAAAGTAATCCGTCAATATACCATGCAGGGAAATCGTGTGCTGATCCTTGCGCACAGCAGTAATCCGGTGATTACCGGAAATATCCCGACAGACCTGGAAGCATTGTGCCTGGTGATCCTCCGCGATGTTCTGCGTGAGAAAACAAGAGAAATTATCCGGTATTTTGTACGGCAGGGTATCACGATCAAGGTGATGTCCGGAGATGATCCGCGCACGGTATCTGCGATTGCTACGGAAGCGGGTATTCCGGGTTCAGATAAGTATACAGATATGTCCTATCATCGTCTGAAGGACTATTCTACAACCGTGATGACGAAGAATATCTTCGGACGTGTATTGCCGGAGCAGAAAAAAGCCATGATCTCTGCGCTTCAGAACCAAGGTTATACCGTGGCGATGGTCGGAGATGGCGTAAACGATGTACAGGCGCTGAAAGAAGCGGATGTCAGTATTGCCATGGCGGCAGGGACGCAGGCAGCCAGGGACAGTGCTGAAATTGTCTTGCTGGAAAGTGATTTCTCCGTCATGCCCGGAATTCTCAATGAAGGCAGAAGAGTCATCAACAACATCAGCCGTGCTTCATCCATGTACCTGGTAAAGACGATATTCTCAGTCTTGTTATCCGTATATGTGATCCTGACTTCACAGGATTATCCATTCTTACCTGTACACCTGACTCTCATCAGTGCTTTCGGTGTAGGTATACCGACATTTTTATTGCAGATGGAACCCAGTTTTGAACATGTGAACAGAAAGTTCCTGGCCAAGGCTTTCCGTGACGCTTTGCCTACAGCCATCGTGGTATTCTTTTCCGCTTTGCTCGTGGATTCGCTGAAATTATCCTTTACCCTGAACCAGGAGAGGGAGATGACGGTATTACTGATTCTTACCGTGTATGCATATTTGTTTACGTTGTACCGCGTATATTATCCGCCGGACAGATTCCGTATCTTTGTGATCTCCGGAATGGGTTTGGGAGTATTATCCGGTATCGTGTTATTATCGCCGGTTTTGAAGACATCCATATACTTTCTTGACTTGTTGATCATTGTGCCGGGAATGTTACTGGTGCCGGTAATGATTGCGGCAATCAGCGGTATCCTGGACCTCCTGACGAAACATTACCGGATATGGAAAAGAAAATGGTCAAGAAAATAAAAAAAAGGGTAGATATTTCTGTGAAGTATGGTATATAATACTTTCACATGCGGACGTGGCGGAATTGGCAGACGCGCTAGCTTCAGGCGCTAGTGCCCTCAAAAGCATGCAGGTTCAAGTCCTGTCGTCCGCACCAGTTAACTATGACATATGACTTCATTGGAGATCATATGATTGAAAATCGCTTGAAAGAGCGGTTTTTTTTCGTCTCCGGAAGATATTTATTATAGAATATATTTGAAAAGAGTTAATTGTATATCTGGAGGAATAATCATTCTTAAGATCAAACAGTGGCCTGAAGATCTTACCGTATTATGTCCTGACCGCAGTGATATGCATAAAAGTTATTTCAGCGGTTTATATGAGGATCATATTATCGGATACGAAACAGACGATGTTTTCTATATCTACTTTCCTGATGGGATTCATCATTCACGTTCTGCGTTGGTAGTGGCTTGTCCGCCGGATATTCTGCCTGAAGTGTTTCTTGAAGAGTCAGGTCTGAAAGATCTGGCTGACCGTCAGGAACTTTATATTGTATTGTTTACGGCAGGAAAAGATCCTGAAGTAAGCGGAAAAAAGATGAATGCGGTAGGAAACTTTCTTACGAAGAGTGTTCATTATGTGATTGTCAGAGAAAACATCTATGGAGTTGGTTATGGTGAAGGCGCGGCAGCTGCTTTACGAGCAGGTGCTGAAGATCCGGAACTCTGGTCGGGAATAGCCTGTGCAGGAAAGATCAGCGGATTTACATATAAGAAACAAGATGATCCATGTCTTCTGCCGATATGGATCGTCAGCCGCGAAAGAAACGAAGAAACAGAGAAGGTCATCGCGTATTGGAAAAAAGAAAATCTATGTGATACGCAGAGATATAGTTCTGACTCAGCAGATGAAATCTATCTGAAAGATTTTTACGGAACTATGGGTAACTCACGAAATAGTGAATGTTCTGCCGAAGTGCGTTTTACCGTATCATCAGAGGATTATTCAGCGTGGACTCCGCGTTTCTGGGAGTTTCTGCGGCGTACACGAAAGCATCTGGGATTGTCCCGCAAGGATGTCCGCCGGGTGATCGAACTGAAAGAACATGCCCAGGAAAGATCACTGGAATGGAAGGGATGGACCAGGATCTGGTGGGAATATATCCCGAAATCTTTACCGGAAGGAAAGAAAGTTCCTTTGGTGATCTTGATGCATGGAAGAAGACAGACGCCGGAAGTCTTGTTTGATCTCTCACGGATCAATGACACCGCGGAAGAAAGAGGATTTATTGTGGCGGTAATGAGCGCCGGAATATTCAGACAGTATCCTTCCGGGATAAATAATGTTTCGCTCTGGCAGGGATCCTATAACGGGGAATCGTGTGATAATGTCGGTTTTCTGCGTGCGGCGATCAATGAAATGTGCGTCAGATTGCCGGTAGATCGTACAAGGATATATGCGAGCGGATTCTCCAGCGGAGCATGTATGGCTGGTACGATTTCAGAGAAACTTGGGGATATTCTGGCTGCTGTCAGCTGCTGGTCCGGACTTTATTGGGGCACGGCAGCCTTCCGGCCGGAAGAAATGGGAGATGCGGAATGTTATACCGATCCTGATGTTTCTACACCTGTACAGGTTATTGTAGGATCATGTGATATTGAATTTGCGGATGTGAACGGAGAATTCGGATTGAAAGAATACATGTCTGAGTATATCAACTGGAGGATTGAAAAGGGAAAACTGACAGGTCACGGTTCGTACAGGAGCGGCAATCTTAAACATGATGTTTTCTGTAATTCTCAGGGTATACCGGTCATGGATATTATTCTGGCGGAAGATATGCCGCATACCGTTCGTCCGTTTGAAAGCTGGCTGGCTTATGATGAGTTCTTTGCTAAATATACTCTGGCAGACGGAATCCGGTATTACATGGGTATTCCGATGAAATAAAACAAGTTTACAGACAGGAGGAAAGGGAAAAACGGATCGTGTTCATCTTCCGCAATCATACGAATGATTCTGTATGGTGAAAAAAAACGGAGGTTATCCGTTCTTGTCTATCTTCTTTTTGATTCGTTCATAACTACGTCTTACATGTGCTTCGCTTAATGCCATGGCAAGTTCAGTATCTTTGTGCTCGAGAGCCTGGATGATCTCAAGATGATCCTGGTTGGAAGCTATGGCATATTCAGCCGCAGATTCTTCACTGCTGATCATTGTGTTCCAGATTGATGAAATCATACGCTCAAGGACAACATTGCCGGACGCTTCCCAGATCATAGTGTGAATCGCATGATTACAATCATCAAATGCAGAAAAATCGCTTCGTTTAATTGCTTCTTCAGCCTTCATGTATTCTTCATACAATGGGGCAGTATCAATGCCGTTAAGACACGCAAGCCTGGCTGCTTCTTTTTCCATAAGAGCACGTACGGCAAAGTGATCACGAAGAAAGTCAGCGGATATTTCATTGACGTAAGCAACTTTGTTTGGTTTGACGGTAATCAGTCCCTCGTTATGCAGGATTTGAAAAGCTTCTCTGACAGGGAGCCTGGATACACCAAGTTCATCAGCAATACGTTCCTGATAGAGGGTATCTCCGGGTTCATAGCCGCCGTAAAGAATTTCCTTACGTAACTCAGCGACCACTCTGTCTTTAGTCAGATTGTTGGTTAATGCACGCATATGTAGTTTCAATCTCCTTGATGTATTCTAATTTTACAGGATTTTACGTAATTCTATAAAATTTATTGTCTAAACATATTGTATGTGGTATTTTTAAATTGTCAAATGTATACATTTAACAGTATACAGAAATTGAGGGCACAAGTATGATAATTCAACATCCTGCTGTATGTGGTACCTTGGAATCCAGTGATGTCATGATTACGGTATCTCCCGGAGATGGGGAAATCTGTATTGATCTTGACTCAACGGTTGACATGTACTATCACGATCAAATCATCAAGGTAATGAAGGAGCTTCTGGCCTTAGAAGGGATTTCTTCTGCAAAAATCAAGGCAGTAGATCATGGAGCTCTTGACTGTACGATCAAAGCCAGACTGAAGACGGCTCTTGTCCGTTCTTCGAAGGAGGTATGACATGAGACGTACCATGATGTTTCTACCCGGCAACAATCCCAACATGATCATCAACGGAGGGATTCTGGGAGCTGACAGTATCATTCTGGATCTGGAAGATGCAGTAGCACCGGATCAGAAAGATGCTGCAAGAGAACTGGTTAAGAATGCTCTGGAATCTGTTGATTTCGGCGGTTGTGAAGTCATTGTACGAATCAATGCTTTGGATACACCTTACTGGGAAGATGATCTTGAAGCAGTAATACCGCTGAAACCAGACATGATTATGCCGACGAAAGTCAGCGGCGCTGAATACTGCAAGACATTATCCGCGAAAATGGATGAGATTGAAGAACGGTGCGGCATCCCGGTTGGAAAGACCAAGCTTATTCCTCTGCTGGAAACAGCCATCGGTATCGAAAACGCGTTTACCATCGCCACATCCACACCTCGTATGGAAGCACTGTATCTGGGTGCTGAAGACCTTACCGCAGATCTCCGGTGCAAGCGTACAAAAGAAGGAAATGAAATACTCTATGCCAGAGGAAGACTTGTAACTGCAGCAAGAGCGGCAGGAATTGAGGCTTATGATACTCCGTTTACGGATGTTGAGGATCTGGAAGGTCTTGCCAGAGATGCAGCATTTGTAAAGGGTCTCGGTTACACCGGAAAAGCAGTCATTTCACCGCGTCATGTGGAAACAGTGAATCGTATCTTTAGTCCGACAATTGCTGAAATTGAGCACGCAAAGGCAGTATTCCATGCAATTGAAGAAGCCAAGGCACAGGGTAAGGGCGCAATCTCCCTGAACGGTAAAATGGTAGATGCTCCCATCGTCATGCGTGCCAGATTAGTGCTTGAGAATGCCAAAGCCATGGGTATGGAGGTTGAAGAAATATGAGTAAACTCGTAGGCAGTATCGCTGAAGCCGTACAGTTCGCAGGTGTAAAAGACGGTATGACAATCTCCTTCCATCATCATTTACGTTCCGGTGACTTTGTCTTGAACATGGTTATGGATGAAATCGCAAAAATGGGAATCAAAGATCTGACCATTAATGCAAGTTCTATTCATCCCGGACATGCTCCGCTTGCCAAGCATGTAAAAAGTGGAGTTGTTACATGTGTGGAAACCAACTACATGAGTATTGAAGTAGGTCAGGCAGTATCTGAAGGATACATGAAGAAACCGATGATTTTCCGTACTCACGGCGGCAGACCAAGTTCGCTTGCCGAGGGAAAATCACATATTGATGTCGCGTTTATTGCTGCCCCGACAAGTGATCCTATGGGTAATTTTACCGGTAAGATCGGTAAATCAGCTTGTGGTTCTCTGGGATATGCATTTGAAGATGCCTATTATGCGGATAAGGTTGTAGTCATTACGGATAACCTGGTTCCGTATCCCTTAACAGATTTCTCTGTTCCGGAGAATTATGTGGATTATGTCGTAGAGGTAGATGCGATTGGTGATCCCCAGGGAATCGTTGCAAGTACCACAAAGATGACCAAGGATCCTGTATCTCTGAGAATTGCGGAACTAGCGGCTAAGGCAATCGATGCTTCAGGATTGCTGAAGGATGGATTCTCTTTCCAGACAGGTGCAGGCGGAGCATCTCTTGCGTGTGCGGCTTATGTACGCGATATCATGAAAGAACGTGGAATCAAAGGCAGTTATGCGCTTGGGGGTATTACGGGATATATCGTGGATATGTACAGAGAGGGACTCTTTGAGGCAATTCAGGATGTACAGTGTTTTGACTTGAAGGCAGTAGAATCGCTGCGGGATGATCCCGGACACTTTGAAATCTCTTCTACACAATACGCCAGTCCTACAGCCAAGAGTTCTGCCGCAAGTTCATTGGATGCGGTAGTTCTTGGCGCTACACAGATCGATACAGAGTTTAATGTCAATGTCCATACAGATTCCAGAGGTTACATTATCGGTGGTTCCGGCGGACATACCGATGTTGCGGAAGAAGCGAAACTGACAGTCATCGTAGCACCTGTAAGCAGAGCGAGAATGCCGGTTGTAGTAGATAAGGTACTTACGGTATCCACACCGGGCAAAGATGTTGATGTACTCGTGACACAGTATGGGATAGCAGTCAATCCTGCAAGACAGGATCTGATCGAACGCTTTACACAGGCAAAACTGCCTGTAAAGACGATGCAGGAACTCAAGGAGATTGCTGATAAACTAAATGGGGTACCTGCGGAAATCAAGGTAAATAAAAACAAGATCGTCGCAGAGGTTCTTGATCGTCTTGACCAGCCTCTGGATGTGATCTATGCAGTGGAGTAAGAAAATGAAAATAGTAATATTAGACGGATATACAGAGAATCCCGGAGATCTCTCCTGGGATGGTGTTGCTTCCCTGGGGGAATTAAGTGTATATGACAGGACTCCTCTTGATGATGAAGCAGAAATTATCAGACGTATAGGTGACGCGGAAATCGTGCTGACAAACAAAACTCCGATCAACAAGAATGTATTTGACGCATGTCCGCAGATGAAGATGATCAGTGTGCTGGCAACCGGATACAATGTCGTGGATACTGCATACGCCAAGGAAAAAGGCGTAGTCGTATCCAACATTCCGACATACGGTACGGATGCGGTAGGTCAGTTTGCAATCGCTTTGCTGCTGGAGATTTGTCATCATATCGGACATCATGACGAGACAGTGAAAGCCGGCAAGTGGCAGAACTGCCCGGATTTCTGTTACTGGGACTATCCTCTGATCGAACTGGCAGGAAAAACCATCGGAATTATCGGCTTCGGAAGAATCGGAAGACGTACCGGTGAGATTGCCAAGGCACTGCGTATGCATGTACTGGCAAATGACAACTTTGAGAGTGAAGAGGGAAGACAGATTGCGGATTACGTATCACTGGATGAATTGCTGGAAAGAAGTGATGTTATAGCCCTGCATTGTCCGCTTTTCCCGGAAACACAGGGAATCATCAATAAGAATACAATATCCAAAATGAAGGATGGTGTGATCATTCTTAACAATTCCCGCGGACCACTCATTGTCGAACAGGATCTCGCTGATGCGTTAAACAGCGGTAAAGTGGCTGCGGCCGGACTGGATGTGGTCAGTTCGGAACCAATCAAGGGAGATAATCCTCTGCTTACTGCCAAAAACTGCATTATTACACCTCATATGTCATGGGCACCGAAGGAAAGCAGACAACGGATCATGGATATGACCGTAGATAATCTGAAAGCTTACCTGCAGGGTGAACCGGTAAACGTAGTAAACAAATAACTAAAAAAGCCTGTCTGTAAAAAAACAGACAGGTTTTCTTTATGTGCCGGATCACGGAATGAACGCATGTCCGCTATTCGTAAACAAGCAGAAACAGAAATTCTGCAGTTTTTCAGTGTTTGATCCGGGAGATGATATCCTCCATATAACCACGCATTTTCTCTTCGTCTTCCGCGTAGCAAGTCATATGTACGTCATAAACACCTTGATCCAAAGCCACTTCGGTATAACTGTAGAAGAACTCATCTCCGTCTGCGGTGTTCTTATAGAAGAAAGTCGGATAACCTCCGATTTCCTGCTTTTCCTGATCCTTGAATATCGTATATTCCAGATCTTTCAAAGACCAGCCGTTTGCCTGAATCTCTTCCAGGGTGATATAATCCGCCAGCAGCATAAACTCATCGGAACCGATGGAATAACTGAATTCTTCAACTTCCATTTCTTCCAGTTTTAATTCCTTGGGTATTTGGAAAGTCAGCTCTTTGAAAGTGAATGTATCATAATTCTCTGCCTGTTTATTCGCACATCCGGACATACCGGCACAGGTAAGAACAGAAAGAATTACCGATAGTATTTTTTTCATTTCATCACCTCCATGAATAAGATCACAATAAACGTTTGTAGATATCCAGTGTACTGACGATCTGGTACTTAAGAAGCCAGGCGGCGTTGTTGTATTCCGGTACCTGCCTGATCACATCCAGCAGGGGAAGAATATAGGTCTCTGTCTCACGAATTGTCCTGTAGATCCGTTTCCTGCTTAATCCCCAGGCCATGGTAGTAATATTGTTGCAGCGGTCAAGAAGCTTGATCATGGCTGCCTTGGGATTGCCGGAGATCTGATCGATATACTTGCGCATGATCTCATCACGGTCAGTCCCATGATCTTTCTCACGGGTCAGCAGAAGCACTAATTCCTTTACTTCTTCTTCAACAGGTAGTTCTCCGGCAGTTACTCCGCAGTCTTCAATTACGTCGTGAAGCAGGCATGCCGCAATTACCGCGTCTTCACGGATATCCATGGCCAGGCAATGACACGCAAGATTCAGCGGGTGATAGATATAGGGAATATCCGAGTTCTTCCGGGTTTGTCCCTGATGTGCTTTACAGGCAAATTCCAGAGCATTCAGCGTATTCGTCATGTGATTTGCTTTGGCTGTGGTTTTCACATATGTCTTCATGTGTTCCCAGTCGTAGATATTCTGGGATACAGGGAAAAACCTGTCCTGGTCTTCCGCCAGAGAAGACAGGGATACATCCAGATATTCCGCAAGACTGATCAGATGTTTTGTGTCCGGAGTATATTCATCTCTTTCCCACGCGGATACTGCCTGAAAGGATACACCTAACGCATCAGCGACTGCTTCCTGGGATAGTTTTCTTTCTTTCCGTATCCGATATAGATTTTCACCTAAAGACATGATTTGTTTCTCCTGTAGTTTCAGTATAAAAGATCCGTGGAAAAAATACCTGTAAGTACAGCTGGAATGTTTGGATTTAAACTCAAGTATTACTTGTCATTCAGTTTTCTGCGAAGAATGATCAGGGTGACCAGGAGTGCCGCAAGCACCCAGAATAACGGAGAAAGAAATACTCTTGTTGTTTTTTCAACAGGACTTTCGATGATATCCGGGAATACCGGAAGAGTGCTTAACAGGATCAGAAGATTCGTAAACATAATTCACCTCCAAGAACAGATACTAGATTTAATATCAGAGAGAAGACCAGGGGATTCCGGATCTCTTTCATGAACTTCTTATAAAATAAATACTCAATGAATACGACCACAGGCTCAAGAAGAATGTAGAACAGGATCTTTGACAATCCGGGATAGATTCCCAGGACGAATCTGACAAATAAATTCAACGCCGGATTAGTCAGAATATTGGCGGCTGTGATCAGCAGGTAATCCCTGAGTCTTGTGATTCCCAGAAAACCTGCGGCGATACATTCCCAGAAGATCGTCAGTAATAACACGGCAATCATAGACTATTCCTCATGTGATCTCTTCAGGGATAATACGTAAAGCAAAATGATTACGGACAGAATACTGCCTGCAGATGCGATCCATGAAGAGTACAAGACTTCAGGGAAGGTTATATGTAAATAATACCCCAGAAATAACCCGAAAGTTAATATTCCGAACGCAAAACCCGGCATATCCAGCATTTCACATTTCAGGATATACAGGGTGATGGGCATGGTCATATTGAAGGAAAGCAGGGCAAGGATACCAAATACGGGGATACCGGACAGAAGATAAGCGGCTGTACTGACTGATAAGGAAAGTACAGTGATCTTGCGGATACCGTACAGGGCAGATAATAATCCTCCGAAATATTTTCCGGAAGCAACGGCCAGTGTACATAACAGGATCTCTGCAGTTGTATCCCTCCAACTGAAGCCTGTATTCAGACCGATATAGGAACGCAGGACCACTACCACAAAACATCCGGCAATGATCTTCAGTAATCTCTCGTCAAAGACAGTATGTGCCGGATTGTACGGTGTTTCCACAGGACTGCGCAGGATCCGCAGACTGACCAGCACGGCAGTCACGCAAAGCACGAGAATTACCGGCAGCGCGGCAGACAGCACATGTTGTTTTCCGAGCATGGTGCCGAATGTTAATCCCACAGCCCCCGGCGCCACAAACAACCCAAGGCCGCTCCCGTGCATTTTACGCGCATCATCTTCAAAGATGGATATCATACCGCCTCCGACATGAAACAGCGCATTTCCAACCCCCAGAATCCATATACGTGTATATATACCCAGGATCGTTAATACTACACCCAGACACATAAGGGATAACGCCGGATACTGGTATTTAACTTTGTGCTCAGAAGTCATCAGATCTGTCAGGATACCCAGAGGCATCTGTAAGGCAAAAGCACAGAAGTTATACACGATATAAATCATTGCGGAAGAGAGCAGGGAATACCGCCCGAACATTGCCAGTGCGCATAGAAAATCGATCATGGCATGCATCAGGGAGATATCGATAATAGTACGTGACGGTTTAAGATTCATTAAGATTAGTTTAAATGATTTATAATCCGTACGCAATGAATTGACCGCCGGTCAAAATTAAGATATAGTATTCGCAGGAGGAATTCAAAATGGATTTAACCAAAACATATTTTCTGAGCGGTGAAACAGCGCAGAGTACAGCCTATGCATTGGCAGAATATCTCGATGTAGAAAAGAATATGATCACGCAGACAATGCGTACAAGAAACGGTTATACCGTACAGTGTAAGGGAGATGCTTCGGCAGAGTGGACGAAATACCTCGGCATGGATGTTGCTGTATCCGTAAATCTCACGCAGGATGAAGACCGTCTGATTGTCAATATCGGTACGGAAAAATGGGCAGAGAAGATCGGTATGGCTGCTGTAGGTTCCATCTTCTTCCAGCCGCTGGTTCTGACTGCCGGAATCGGTGCTCTGCGTCAGGCAGCGCTGCCTACCGATATCTTTAACTTTATCGGTACGTTCCTGGGCAGTGACCCGATCGTAGAACGTACAACACCGGAACCGGAACTCGAAAAAAATATCTGCCCGTACTGCGGTACAGAAAACCGGATCGGTGCGATTTTCTGCAAGGCATGCGGTCAGAAATTAGAGGAAGAGAAAGAAGCTTACTGCCCGGACTGCGGCGGACCTCTGGATGGTGACGAAGCCTTCTGTCCTTACTGCGGACGTGCTCTAAAATAATACCGGAAAAGGTAAACCACAAATCCCGCACATGTAAGCAGGGAAATATACTGTGTGATCTTCTGTAATCTTGTTCCTGTATAAGATACATCGATCATACAGTTTTTTTCATCCTCACGCAGTTCTATCTTCAGAAGACCGGTAACCAGGTCCGGAGTAACTTCTTTCTGTTCCATGGTGTCCATGTTTACGGCAGAGTAACCTTTGTAGTACGTTTTGGGAAGGATACAGGTACCGCTTTCCTGCGCATGAAACCGGATATGGTTATATACGGATTCATACTCGGAAAGAGAAGAATTCTCAAATAAGATATCATGTGTCTGATGGCGGAAATGGATCTTTGTGTCCGCAATCAGATAATCCGGACTGGATACCTGCATGATATTATACCAGCTGTTATCTTCCGGATAGTAATACCCGGTATCCGCAATCATCTCCGGCTGTGTATAGTCCATGAATAAACCAAAGTAATCATACTGTACCCAGATCATCATCAGACATAACAGGCACTGTACGGAGGTGATACCATAAACCAGGTTCCGGTGACCGGTGATCAGATTTTTCAAGACAAAGACAGCAGACAATGTCAGCGGCGCAGCGCAGATGATCAGGAATCTCTGCGGGAACTGGATAAAACTCATGACAGAAAAAAACTGCCACGGGAAAAGGACGGTAGACAACAGTAACAGGATATATCCGAGGATCGTCATCTCGCGGATGAAGCGGTGATCATCCCGGAACAGGAAGGAAAAGGCAGGCAGGAACAACACAAAGACACCGACATTGGTTACGGTAAGATGATCGTAATCATACGGAATAAGATTGAACATGTCATGGATACGAACAGCCTGTTCGCGGAGTGTCTGCCCGTTGAAGAAGTAATTACTTACCCGGTAAAGATGAGAAGATAACTGTTCCAGCATAGGCAGGGAAAACCAGCTCGTAAGCAGAAACGCGGTAAATGCCGCAAGGAACAGATGCAGGAACAACTTCCGGTTCCGGAAGATCTCCCGGACATGGATCAGGCAGTACACAACGATCAGAAGAACGATCAGGAAGAAAGAGATATTATGTGACAATAGTAACCCGGTCAGCGCAAGCGTAAGAATATGCCACTTCCCGGAATGCAGCACAAACAAATGATAAAGTCCCAATAAGATCAGGGGAATAAAGATATATGCCAGAGCCTCGCCGACAGCTCCCCGGTTATAGGTATTCTGATAAATATACGTGCAGAACAGATAGAACATACTCCCGGTAAAGCACAGTACAGGCTGTTTTCCCAGAACGGTCTCAATCAGGGAATACATGGCATACGCGGTGAAAAAGAAGATCACAAACAAAAAGATCCTGTAGGTCATGATCATCGGCACATGCAGAATACGCAGGGCAGCCGGAAAATACAGGAAGACGATTGAGTAAAACAACGGAGATCCGTAACCGAAATTATAGTTCTGGAACCAGAAGATCCGCGGGAAGAAATCCCGGTTATAGATGGCGTAGGTCAATGCCTCGATCCGGTTCATATGAAATGTCGTGTCATTTCCGTAAGGCAGAGAACCGTTCAGTAAAGGAAGACATGCGGCACCTGCCAGTAAGATACACAACAATAGTTTCTTATATCGCGGTTTCATTGAACATATGATAAATCATGGAGTCAAAATACGCAAAGACCTGTACAGTATTTCCTCGAGATTTCGCAGATCCGGAAGAGTGCTATAATATTCCGTGGACAAAGGAGAGATGTCCGGTTATTTCATCAGGTAATACTTTTCCAGAGGAAATAAAACCAGGAACTGGATCCATCCGGTGATCAGAGATGCTGCGCTTGGAGCAGTTACAGAATACTCCGGCAGATACCTCTGGATCAGATTGACCAGTACCCCCTGTGCCCAGGTGGAGAAGAAAAGGAAGAAGACGATCACACCAAGATAGATGATAAAATTCTTCTTCGGCGGTTCAGCCTTGAAGGTATACTTCTTGTTTACGAAATAACCGGCGGTGTTGGCCGTCAGATTAGCCAGAAAGAAAGGAAGTATATAACCCAGATACAGATGATCGCTCCCGATCGTGTTCTCGTTGAAAATCGGGGTAAGAACAGCCGGGATCGGTGTCTGCCAGTGTCTCATCAGATAAAACAGGAGATTGACAGTGATCAGCTGTAAGAGTGTTACTCCTGCGGAGACGGCAGAGAACTTCAGGAATTCTTTCGGACTTTGTTTCATGGATATGATTATACGCTGATCTTTGTTCAGCAGAGGAGTAAATATGGTAAAAGTAAGTATTATTGTGCCGGTATACAATGCGGAAGACGCGCTTCCCCGGTGTATCGACAGTATTATCAATCAGGAATACACAGATTTTGAACTGTTACTGATCAATGACGGAAGTAAAGATGAATCCGGCAATGTATGTGATGCCTATGCCAGGAAAGATCCCAGGATCCGTGTGTTTCACAAGGAGAACACCGGTGTATCGGATACCAGAAATCTTGGTATAGATGAAGCAAAGGGAGAGTATATCCAGTTCCTGGATGCGGATGACTGGATCACACCGGATTCCACAAAAGTACTGGTCAGGGCGATGGAGACATATCATCCCCAGCTGGTAATTGCGGACTTCTACCGTGTGGTAGGAAATAACATTGCCAGAAAGGGCAGTATCCTGAGCACAGAATTGCTTACACAAAAAGAATTCGCGGAATGTATGATGGAAAGTCCTGCGGATTATTACTACGGTGTGATCTGGAATAAACTGTACTGCCGGGATATCCTGGATAAGTATCATCTGCGGATGGACAAGTCACTGAGTTTCTGTGAAGATTTCGTATTTAATCTGGAGTATTACCTCCACTGTGAAACGATCTATCCGTTACAGGTGCCGGTGTATTATTACTACAAGACGGACGGATCCCTGGTATCGCAGAATCTCCGGCTGGATAAGCTCGTGGCGATGAAGACAAGTATCTACCAGTACTATGATAATTTCTTCAAACATATCCTTGATGAAGAGCGGTATGAACAGGAACGTTTATCCATAGCGCGTTTCCTGGTAAGCGCGGCTACGGATGACATGGCGATCCCGTTACTCCCGGGAACACGTAAACTCGGGGAAGAGAGTGTACAGGCGTATTTCAGCGAAGAGGGGGAAATCAATCCCATATCCCAGGCATATTACCTGAATAAGATCTTTGACCGGTATCTGAATACGATAGCGATGAAATATGACCTGGAATTAAGGGATGTACGTGTTTTCTATGCGCTTAGGGAAGCCGGCGGAACAAAAGATGCCAAGGATATCGCTGACTATACGGGAATTCCGCAGGCGATGGTCTTCCTGTCCCTGCAGAAACTGGCCATGCGCGGATTAGCCAAAGTACGCTTGGATTTATCCAAGGCAGAACTGGAGATCACGGATGATTCCAAGGCATTATGTGATGAACTGGATGAAGCCGTACAAGATCTGGAGAATGCCTGTACAAAAGGATTCACTGAAGAAGAAATAAAACTGATGAAACAGTTCGAAGCCAGAATCAGTAAGAACCTGAAGGATGATATTCAGACAATATGACAGATACAACGGAGCTGACAAGTAGAGAAAAAGCGGAGATGTTTACCGGCGCGGATAACTGGCATACAGTTGGCGTACCGGAAAAGAATATCCGTTCTTTGAAGATGGCAGACGGACCAAGCGGGCTGAGAATAGAGAAGACGACAGGATTTGGTTTTAACGAATCTCATGAGGCTGTGGCGTATCCTACAGCTTCTGCTCTTGCCTGTTCCTTTGATCGTGATCTTTTATATGAACTGGGAGAGATGCTGGCTGAGGATTGCCGGAAAGATGGTGTGGATATTCTTCTGGGTCCCCGTGTGAACCACAAGCGCAGTCCCTTGTGCGGAAGAAACTTCGAGTATTACTCTGAAGATCCGATCTTGTCCGGGGAACTGGCTTCTGCGTATGTCAATGGTTTACAGAGTCATGGCATAGGAGCCTCTCTCAAGCATTTTGCGGGTAATTCCAGAGAGATGGGAAGATTGGTCACCAACAGTATTATCGATGAAAGAACACTGTATGAGATCTATCTGAGACAATTTGAACGTGTGATCCGGAAGGCAAAACCATGGACGATCATGAATGCCTATAACCTGCTTAACGGTGTATACTGCACGGAAAGTACCTCATTGATGGATACAGCCAGAAAGAAGTGGGGATTTGACGGTGTATTTGTCTCCGACTGGGGTGCGGTGAGTGATCCGGTACAGGCATTGAAAGGTGGTTTGAACCTGCAGATGCCGGGAGGAGATCACGGTACTTCTGATCTGCTTATCAAGGCATGTGAACAGGAAGAAGAACTGCTACAGAAGCTGGATGAAAGTACGGATCACCTGATCAATCTGGAAAAGAAATGCGTATCTTTACCTCTGCAGGAGTATTCCATGGAGAAACATCTTCAGTTTGCCCGCAAAGCAGCCGCTGAAAGTGCGGTATTGCTGAAGAATGAGAATCACCGGTTACCGTTGTCCAAAGAGAAGAGTATCCTGGTGATCGGAGCCATGGCCAGACATCCGCGATTCCAGGGCGCAGGATCCAGTAAAGTAAATTCAGACGCAGATAGTATCCTGGAAGCTCTGCAGGAGAAAGGATGTACTGTCCGCTATTGTCAAGGGTATCATCTGGCGATAGAAGAAACGGATCCGATCTTGTTTGAAGAGGTGTTGTTCCATGCCCGTCAGGCGGACCAGATCCTCTTTGTGGGAGGTCTGCCGGAAGGTAAGGAATCCGAAGGCTATGACCGTAAGGATCTGGATCTTCCAAAGTGTCAGAACGAATTGCTTCAGGCACTGACGAATCTGCGGAGGGATATCGCTGTAGTGCTGCAGTGCGGCTCACCGGTGACAATGCCGTGGGCAGAGAATGTGGAAGGGATACTGCTGATGTATTTGTCCGGCTGTATGGGAGGTCATGCGGCGGCGGATCTGCTGCTGGGGGACAGTAATCCTTCCGGCAAACTGGCAGAGACATTCCCGCTCAAATTAAGTGATACGCCATGTTACGCATGGTATCACGATGCTCTGTACCGTTCTTACTACAAGGAAACGATCTTTACCGGATACCGGTATTATTCGTCTTTTGATGTACCGGTATTGTTCCCGTTCGGACATGGCCTCAGTTATACAAAATTCTCATATCAGGATCTGCGTATTACGGAGACAGAGGATCAATATCATCTTTCTTTGTCCATAACTAACTGCGGAGATGTGCCGGGAAGGGAAGTCATTCAGTGCTACACCAGCATGCAGAAGAGTAAAATTGCCCGTCCGGACATGGAACTAAAAGGTTTTACAAGTGTAGAACTTAATCCGGGAGAAACCAGACAGGCAGATTTGTATATCGAGAAGAAAGATTTATGTTATTTTGATGTCCGCAGACATGACTGGGTTACCGAAGAAGGAGAGTATACATTCTTTGTGGGTTCTTCCTCCCGGGATATCC
This sequence comes from Solobacterium sp., assembly GCA_017430925.1. GTDB lineage: Bacteria > Bacillota_I > Bacilli_A > Erysipelotrichales > Erysipelotrichaceae > Bulleidia. Next base: position 19,287 of record JAFRMA010000041.1, read on the forward strand.
GTTTACAGAGTTCGTTGTCTGTTCAGGGAGAAACCGATCCCTGCAGCACAATAAAAAGAGAGATGTATCACAGGACAGGTACGATACTTGAGATTTCAGATGAGGATTATCTTCAGATCATCGGCAGGTTACCGGATAAAGAACACCAGGTATATCCATATCACCGGAATACGACCATAACCGATCTTGAAGCCACGTTGCTGGGCCGACTGATCCACCGGGAGATCCGCCGGATGATCCATAAAGATAGATTCAAGGATGTGGCTGATTCAACGGTCTTTGAGTCTCCTTTGAGGATGATGTTCATGGCTTCCAACCGGATTACCTGGGATACGCTGGATCAGGTGATCTATACTCTGAACGGGCACTATTTCGGCATGTTCCGTAGAATCTATAGAACACTGAAAAAAAAAGCGGAAACCGATCAGATTCCGCCGTAGTGATTGATCATACGTTCCAATTCACGCCAGGTGACCGGAAGCGCATAGCTGTGTGCAGGCGCTGACAGGGGAATAAAGAGAATATCCTGGTAGATCTCCTGGAATGCACCTGTACTGATATCGTCAACTGAGTATGCCTTGAACTGTGCCCGTGTATAGTCATCATAGAAGAGGTAATAGTCCTCTCCCATAAGATTCTTCATGATCATCGGACCTTCGCTCTGATGACCGGAGAAAGGCTCAGAGAAGTTCTTGAAATCATGCCATCCATGTTCAGAAGTTCCCCGGAACAACTGTGAGTATTCCTGCATCGGTGAACGTTCATCCTTGAGAATGATCGTATACTTATCACCTTGTTTGCAGATCGTGCCGTCAATCACAGGGAAACCGGTATCGATCAGTTTCTCCGGAGGATCAAAGCTCACAAGATCATCGGTGAGATTATAGTACATGCCGGTATCTTCGACACTGGACCAGTAGACGACATATTCATCCAGTGTACGGTCATAGAAGCCTTCCGGTGCCCATGCCTGTTTCCCGCTGAGTTTCAAGGTGTCCGAGGAGTAATTTACCTTAGCCAGACGTTCCCCGGTAAAGGTCAGAAGATCGGGACTGTCATACACATAAATACTGTCAGTATCATATCCCTGGGTAGCGATGACGGCGAAACTGCCGTCTTTTTTACGTATAAGAGAAGGGTCACGGAATCGCTTAGTACCGATGGAAGGGGATAAGACAGCCTGGTCACTGTTCAGACGGAACCAGTAGACACTGTCATAGGTATACGCAAGCTTCAGGTTCTCATCCGTTTCATTGGTAAAATACGAGATCACATAAGCAACGTATTCATCCAGTAATAACAGATGGTCAAAGGTATAGGATTGACCGCTGACTTCAGCAGAGAGTGTGACAGGTTCATATTCCGCGGAATCTTCGGTCTTATGGATCGTATGACCGTAAAGTTCAGCGCTGCCGGATATAATCGTCCAGGAGATGGATGTACCGTCATGAAGTCTCTGAGGAAGCAGATCTCCGTCGTTGATAAAGGCATCCAGGGTCTGATCAAGCTCGGTATACACAGGATCGGTATCCGGAACAGGGGAAGAAGAAACCACAGGCTCCTGTTTCGGTGTACATCCTGTCAGCAGTACTCCGGCCAGACACGTAAGTAATAATTTTCTCATGCGTCTATTATATATGATTTTTTGTATATTCATATTGACAATGATCTGCACAGTGCTATATTTATATCAGAACATATGAACAATTAAGAATATGTTCAAGTGTAGGTGGCTATGACTGAGATGAACAATATAGAAAAAATACGTCATTCACTTCCTGATGAAGAAGAGTTATATGATCTTGCGGAAGTATTCAAGGTATTTGGGGATTCCACAAGAATCAAGATCCTGTATACGTTGTACACAAGTGAATTATGTGTTGCGGATATCGCGGAAGTACTGCAGATGACGCAGAGTGCGGTGTCTCATCAGCTGCGGATACTGAAGGATGCCAAACTTGTCAAATTCAGAAGGGATGGCAAAACGATTTATTACAGCCTGGATGATGATCATGTGGCGACGATTCTTTCCATCGGCACGGAACATCTGGAAGAACAAAACTAAAGGAGATTAAGGGTATGAAGAAAACGTATAAGATTGATGTGGACTGCGCAAACTGCGCGATGAAAATGGAAGATGCGACAAAGACTGTAGAAGGTGTTAAGGATGCGACAGTCAGTTTCATGACACTGAAAATGAAAGTGGAATTTGAGGATGGTGCGGATCCGGAAGAAGTCATGCCCAGAGTTCTCGAAGCATGCAAGAAAGTAGAATCAGACTGTGATATAGAATTCTGATCTTAACGAGGTCTTATCATGACAAAGAAACAGAAAAAGAATCTGCAGAGGATCGTGATTTCATCATGTATTCTGGTTTTGCTGGTAATTTCGGAGCATTTTCTTCCGTTACCGGAACTGCTGTTTCGGCTTCTGTATCTGATTCCGTATTATATTATCGGCAATGATGTCCTGCTCAAAGCATGGAAAGGAATCAGAAACAGACAGGTCTTCGATGAGGCTTTTCTTATGGCCGTGGCAACCATAGGCGCCATGATCCTGGGAGAAACCGTAGAAGGTACAGCGGTCATGTTGTTTTACCAGATCGGTGAATTATTCCAGAGTATCGCTGTAGGAAGATCCCGGAACAGTATTTCAGAATTAATGGAGATCCGTCCGGATTACGCCAATATCCTGAATGAAGACGGTGAATTGGAAAAAGTAGATCCGGATGATCTTGAAGTTGGTTCGATCATTGTTGTCCAGCCGGGAGAGAGAATTCCCATTGACGGTATCATCGTGGAAGGGTCCTCCAGCCTGAATACTTCCGCATTGACCGGAGAAAGCATGCCCAGAGATGTATCCGAAGGGGATACGGTAATCAGCGGGTGTCTGAATGACAACGGACTGATCAAGATCAGGACTACCAGGGAATTCGGTGAATCCACTGTATCCAAGATCCTGGACCTGGTGGAAAACTCCAGTATGAAGAAAGCCAAGGCGGAGAACTTTATCACGAAGTTTGCCCGGTACTATACACCGATCGTGTGCTGGAGCGCACTGGCATTGGCAATCATCCCTCCGGTCATTCTCGGCTTACAGGGAAGCGGCTGGGAATTCCGTACCTGGATCTTCAGGGCACTGACATTCCTGGTTATCAGTTGTCCGTGTGCGCTTGTGATCAGTATTCCGATGAGTTTCTTCGGCGGTATCGGAGGTGCTTCACGCAATGGTATCCTGGTTAAGGGATCAAACTATCTGGAAGCTGTGGCTGATGCCGGAATCGTCGTATTTGACAAGACAGGCACATTGACCAAAGGGGTCTTTGAAGTAGTGGATATCGTGCCGGAAGAAGGGTTTACGAAGAAAGAATTGCTGAATCTTGCGGCGGCAGCGGAGAAATACAGTACACATCCGGTGGCGGTAAGTCTGAAGAAAACCGCAGATCAGGATCTTTCAGGATATAACATTCAGGATGAACATGAGATCTCCGGTCACGGAATCCGGGCAATTATTAACGGTAAAGAAGTACTGGCAGGAAACCAGAAACTGATGCGAACCAACGGTATAAAATACCGGGAAAACAATTCTGCCGGTACGATCGTCTATGTGGCAGTGGATAAACAGTTTGCCGGATCGGTCGTCATCAGTGATGTTGTGAAGGATAACGCGGCGAATGCGCTGAAAGAACTTCATGATACCGGTGTACGGCTGACAGTGATGCTGACAGGGGATAACGAGGCGGCAGCGAAGGCTGCGGCAGAGAAACTTGGCGTACGTGAATATCACGCGGAATTACTGCCGGCAGATAAGGTGGAGAAGGTCGAACAGTATATTGAAGCCAAGAAACCCGGTGAGATCGTATGTTTTGTCGGTGATGGTATTAATGACGCTCCGGTATTATCCAGGGCAGATGTCGGGATTGCGATGGGTGCTCTTGGCTCGGATGCGGCGATTGAAGCTGCCGATATCGTACTCATGGACGATGATATTTCCAAGATACCTCTGGCGATCAGGATTGCCCGCAAATGCCTGCGGATCGTCAGGGAGAACGTCGTCTTCGCGATTGGCGTGAAGGTGCTGTGCCTGATTCTCAGTGCGTTTGGTATTACAAATATGTGGTGGGCGGTATTTGCGGATGTCGGCGTTATGGTCATCGCTGTTCTGAACGCGACGAGGACACTTCATATCTGAAAAAAAGATTGCATACCTGAAAATAACTGATAAAATAAATATGCTTTTGACCTGGGATATTTGATTCCTCAACATTTATCTCGGATCAGAAGGACTGTAAATCAAGGAGGAAAAGGAAATGCTTGAAAAAGAAAAAGTTGCTGAAATCGTTGCGAATTTTGGCAGAAAAGAGGGTGACACAGGTTCTGCAGAAGTACAGATCGCGATTCTTACAGAACAGATCAATCGTCTGACAGAACATCTGAAGATCAATAAGAAGGACTATTCTTCTTCCCGTGGTCTGATGAAAATGGTAGGACGCCGCAGAAAACTGCTGACATACCTGCGTAATTATGATGTCAACCGCTATCGTGAAGTAGTTTCCAAGCTTGGCTTGAGAAAGTAAGCAGAGTACGAAGGATTACAGTTGTGTATGCACAACTGTTTTCTTTTGCTAAAATGAACTTATCATGATCAGACATGACGGAATGAAGTTAAAAGAGAGAATACAAATCAATACGGTGCGTTATACTCCAAGGTTTTATTATTGCCCGGAGTGCGGGTCTCTGATTCTGAATACACAGGGCAGTAAGGAAAAGAAGTATTGCTGCGGGAAACCGATGCTTACCGGAAGAAAGATTCCACATACCGGAGATCCGGAAGTACATCAGCCGGTGATCTTCCGCCGCGAGGGAGAGATTCTGGTGTCTGCCGGAGAACAGAAACACGAAATGAAACCGGCACATTATATTCGTTTTATTGCGCTGGAAAGCGACCTGGGTATTCGTTTTTCCTGGTTTGCGCCGGGAGATGATCCGGTGGTGAAATACCTCCCTGGTGAACAGGTCATACGTATTTACGCATACTGTACGGTACATGGTCTCTGGATCACGGAGATCTGAAAATCCTGCAATCATGATAAATCTTTTAAAAACATGACTTGTTTATGTTTTTATTGTGCTACAATAAACAGGTTAAATTATTATTGGGTAGATTAGCAGATTTTATTAGAGGTAGAAGAAGAAATGGAAAAGTTTAAAAGAAGTTGGGATTTCAGAGGCCGTACATTGACAGTAGAAAACGGTGAAATCGCAAAACAGGCAGGAGGATCTGTATTGATTCGTTATAACGATACAGTAATCCTCAGCACAGCAACAGCTAACCACGAAGCGAAAGATACGGATTTCTTTCCGCTGACAGTACTGTATAACGAAAAGATGTATGCGGTCGGTGAGATTCCGGGCGGCTTTTTACGCCGTGAAGGAAGAGCCAGTGAACATGCGACATTGACAGCTCGTCTGATCGATCGTCCGATTCGTCCTTTGTTTGCGGAAGGTTTCCGTAATGAAGTACAGATCGTCAATACCGTATTAAGTGTTGATCCGGACTGCACCAGTGAAATGGCTGCGATGTTTGGTTCTTCACTTGCGTTATGTGTATCAGATATTCCGTTTAATGGTCCGATTGCCGGTGTTATCGTCGGAAAAGTAGGAGATGAATACGTCATCAATCCTTCTGTAGAAGATACTGAAAAAGCATCCCTGATCCTGAATGTCGCAGGAACAAAATATGCGATCAATATGGTTGAAGCCGGTGCCAAGGAAGTCAGTGAAGAAGAGATGCTGGAAGCACTCGCATTCGGTCACGAAGCGATCAAGGAATTATGCGCGATCCAGGAAGAAGTGATTGCGGAATGCGCGAAGCCGAAGATGGAAGTCGTTCTGTATGAAATCGATCCTCGTGTCAAGGAATATATCAACGAACATGGAAAGCAGAGAATTGAAGAAGCTGTATCCATCAAGGGTAAATTAGAGCGTTACGGCAAGATCGATGAGATCACGGCAGAGATGGAAGCCGAAGTCGCCGAGAATCTTGAATTTGCGGATGACAAGGAAAAGGATAAAGCAGTCAAGCAGGCCCATGAGTACTGCGTGGAAATCGAAGCCGGTGAAGTACGCAGACTGATCTCCGAAGAGAAGATCCGTCCGGACGGAAGAAAACTGGACGAATTACGTCCGCTGGACAGCCAGGTAGATTTACTTCCGCGTGTTCATGGTTCCGCTATGTTCACCCGTGGTGAGACACAGGTTATGTCCATTACGACATTAGGTCCGCTGGATGACGAACAGATCGTCGATGATGTCACCACCATCAAGAGTAAGAGATTCATGCATCAGTATAACTTCCCGCCGTTCTCTGTCGGTGAAGTCGGCCGTATGGGTACTCCGGGAAGAAGAGAAATCGGACATGGAGCACTTGGTGAAAGAGCTCTGTTACAGGTACTTCCGGATGAGAAGGAATTCCCGTATTCCATCCGTACAGTAGCGGAAGTTCTGGAATCCAACGGTTCCAGTTCACAGGCGAGTATCTGCGCAGGTACAATGTCTCTGATGGCTGCCGGTGTTCCGATCAAGGCTATGGTTGCCGGTGTGGCCATGGGTCTGATTACAACAGGTAATAGTTATTCCATCCTTACGGATATTCAGGGTATGGAAGATCATTACGGTGATATGGACTTCAAGGTTGCCGGTACACGTAAGGGTATTACGGCTCTGCAGATGGATATCAAAGTTGACGGTATTACACAGGATATCCTCAGAGAAGCACTCGCACAGGCTCATAAGGGCCGTATGGAGATCCTCGACAACATGGAAACAGCAATTTCCGAACCGAGAGATCACGTATCCGAATACGCTCCTAAGTTTGTCATCTTCCAGATTCCTTCCGATAAGATCAGAGATGTGATCGGTACAGGCGGAAAGACGATCAACCAGATCATTGAGGACTGTGACGGGGTCAAGATCAATGTGGATGATGACGGAACTGTCGCAATCTATCACATGAATCAGGAGATGCTGGACAAGGCGAAAGGTATTATTGAAGATATCACACGTGTTGCCAAAGTCGGTGATGTCTATAACGCAGTGGTATCCGAAGTCAGAGATTCCTATGCGTTTGTGACGATCTTTACCGGCACAGATGCCTTACTGCATGTCAGTGAGCTTGCCTGGACAAGAACAGAGTCCATCTCTTCGGCATTACATGTCGGTGATGTGATCCCGGTCAAGGTAACATCAATTGATGAACAGACCGGCAAGGTAAAAGTATCCGCCCGTGAATTACTGCCGAAGCCGGAAGGGTATACGGAGAATACAAAGAAACCTGCCAGAAACAATAACCGCAAGCCTGAAAAGAAACAGTCTTCCGAAGAGAATAAGAATACGGAAGTAAGAAGATTCTTCAAGAAGAAAGAAGAGCAGGAATAAGTATAAAGGAAGTTCATTGAATGAACTTCCTTTTTGTGTATAAAAAAAGATACTGCAGATGAGCAGTATCTTTTTTAATGAGGATAATTATTTGAGTACTTCTACCAGACGGTCCATGCATTCCTTAAGAACGCTCTTCGGGGAAGTAACACAGAATCTGCGGAATAATGTTCCTGCCGGCGGTTCCATACCTTCACCGTCGGAGAAGCCGATATGAGCCTGACCGGCAATTCTCTGATGGAGCTCTTCATTGGTGAAACCACAGTCTGTGAAATCAAGCCAGAGGATGTAGGTTCCTTCCGGTTTGTGTACTTTGACTTTCGGCAGTTCGTTGTGGAAACGATCTACGACATAGTCGATACAGTCATCAAGGTATTCATTCAGTTCATCAACCCACTGATCACATTCTGTATAAGCTGTGATGCAGGCACGGATACCAAACGGTGAGAGCATAGGCATGGAAGGTCCCATCTTTTCACGCAGTGCAGGATCCTGAATAATAACGTTTGTTACCGCAAGACCAGCGAGGTTGAAGGTCTTGTTGATACCGGTAACCATAACGATTCCTTCCGGTCCGGCAACCTTGATGAACGGAGTAACCTTGACATCTTTTCTGGCGATATCCATATGAACATCGTCACAGAGCATGATGACATTGTTTTCACGGCAGATCTTGGCAATCTTTTCGATTTCTTCCGGAGTCCATGTACGGCCGGTAGGGTTATGCGGCTGCTGGAAGATAGCCATGGTGTTCTGAGGTTCTTTACAGAGAGCTTCGAATGCATCCCAGTCCATGGTATAGTAGCCATTGTCATTCTTCATCTGGAAGCCTACATAATGTCTGCCGACACCTGTAACGTCACCATTATAGTAGTATGTAGGACGTGGAACAAGAACGCCGTCACCGACTTTTGTCAGTTTCTGGATGGCTTCGACGATTGCGGAATGCGCACCGTGAGCGGTTCTGATTTCTTCAGCCTTGACATCCAGATCGAAGCGGACTTTCATCCAGCGGATGATTGCGTCATAGTATTCTTTCGGTGCAGCAGAATAACCGAAGATACCATGTTTAGCTTCTTTTACGAGAGCTTCGGTAATTTCCGGAGCGCAGCGGAAATCCATGTCAGCGACGAAGAAGCATAATCTGTCTTCCGGCAGTTTGTCAGTGAGGAACATCTTAGCCATTCTTTCGTTGTTTCCCCATTTTGTGGAATAACTGCCTTCTTCATGAATACGATCAACTAACTCATCAAAATTGTATTTCATTCTTCCTCCTCAGTCTTGATGACTTGTATTACTACATCATTAGTGTATCATGTTTTCTCTTAGTGTGATAATTATCTTTTCAAAACTAGAACAGCAGAGTAATCCAAGAGATGATACAATACTAAAGGTGAGGAAATTTCATGCGGATGCGTAAGAAAAAATGGGCAGAACCATTTCTTGAAGAACATCAGGATTATGCGTTGAATGATCCCGGACAGTATCAGGGAAAGTGGTGTGAGCTGCTGCATACGGAAGAACTACATCTGGAACTGGGAATGGGGAAGGGTGACTATCTTTTACGTATGGCTGAGATGTATCCGAAGTGCGGCTGGATCGGCGTGGAGAAGGATCGCAATGCGGCTGCGGTTGCGGCAAGGAAGGCGGTTGACGCCGGCCTGGAGAAGTATCCGAATACACGGATGATCGTCGGTAATGCGGAAGAAATCGGCAGCTGGTTTGCGGAAAAGGAAGTGGATGTGATCCATCTGAATTTCAGCGATCCCTGGCCGAAGAAGTATACCCATAAAAGAAGGTTGTCCAATGAGCGTTTCCTGCAGCTGTATGACCGTATTCTCAAAGATTCCGGACAGATCATCATGAAGACAGATAATCAGGATTTGTTTGAATCTTCGATCCTGTATTTTACAGAGTTCGGTTTTAAGATTACAGAGTTCTCCGTGGATTTCCGCAGAAAAGAACATCCCGAAGATGCCATCACCGAGTATGAACAGAGATTTATGGATATCGGACAGCCGATATACAGGGTTATTGTGGTAAAATCAGAGAAATGAGTAACAGAGTAGGAAAATCTGTATTGGCAGTACTGTTGTTGTTCCTGTGCGGCTGCGGAGAGTATACCGGAAGTATTCAGAATGATCTGGATCGTAAAATAGATCAAGTGGTATCACAGCCTGTGGTAACGGCGAATCATAATCACCGGTATTATTCGTATTATCTGGATCCGCAGATCGGCAGGATCGACAGTATGCTTACAAGTAATATATTCACCTATAACGGTGTCCGTTTCATCATGAATCTGAATACTTCCCGTGTTATCAATAAGGAATATTATGAACCCGGAAGTGATGAGATACAGATCGATGCGGAACTGATGGCAGAGAAATCCGGCACCTTTACCAACGCGCTTGGGAAAGAAGATCAATATACGGTGAAGGTATATCATACAGGGCAGGAAATCTACGCTGTCTGTGTATACAATGATCCGGTAAGTATGTATGCGATGTGCAGGAATTACGAAGTGGCGGATACGGCATCAGCGATGCTGAGTATCCTCTGTACGGTACAGGTGAATAAGGAGAAGGTTGTTGCAGACTTCTCCAACAAGCGTAAGATAGACTATCAGAGAGAGCCACTGGAGTTATTCCAGTTTATTGCCCCGGAAAGCGGCGCGATACAGGAACTGTTTCCGGACAGTACTTCATCCATCGGAACCGTGGAAGATCTCTCCCAGCTGGAAGATCAGAACAGTGATAACAACAAGCATCGTATTGAGTCCGATGAATATGATTATTATCAATTTGCGGAACAGCCCGAATAAAACTTAACATTCAAAGAAAAACACGTTAAAATGTAATATAACTAGGAAAGAATGGTGGTCAACATGAGTCAGATGTTTAAAAAATTACAAAACCTTTTATTCGAAGATGAAGAAGTCGTTGAAGAAGAAGTAATCAACGAACCGGAACCTGTAAAACCTGCACCGCGTCCGGTCCAGACAAATACAAATACCCAGCGCCCGGTAATGCACCAGGTCGATCCGGCACCGGCACAGAACAGCGCTCCTCAGGTTAATTTCTTCCGTCAGGAGAAACCGGAACCTGCACCGGCACCTGCGCCCGCGCCTGCACCGGTACAGGAACGCCCGCATACGATCGGTATGACCGTAGATGATGTTCAGGATGAAACCATGAATCTTCAGCTGCGTCCGTCTTCCCGACCTGTAACGCCGGCACCGCAGCAGAAACCGCAGCCGAAGCCTCAACAGACGGCACAGACGAAAAAGAAACCCCAGCCTGTCTATGAGTTCTCTCCGGTAATCAGCCCGATTTTCGGTGTTGATGAGAAAGATCTTGATGCGCTGAAGACTTCCGGCAAGACACAGGTCGTTATGCCTGGCAAGGAAGATACCAATGTATCACCGGTAATTTCTCCGATGTATGGTATGAGTAAGGAAGCAGAACCTAAGACGATTCAGGATACGGTAGAAAAGTCCAATGAACTTGCGGAAAACCTGCTTACGGAAGAAAAACAGAAAGCAGAAGAAAGTATTCCTGATTTCTCTCTGGATTATATTCTCAAGATTCGTGATGATGAATATAAGGAAACAGCGGAACAGGCTACCTTATTTGACGATATTATAGACGAAACAGTCATCTTTGACAGCGACAAGTATAATCGCCGTTAGAACAGAGAGGTCAATATGCAGTATTATTTTATCGGAATTAAAGGTACCGGAATGGCTTCATTAGCCTGTATGCTGCATGATCTCGGGAATGATGTCTGCGGAAGTGACCAGCCGAAGCATTTCTTCACGGAAGAAGGGCTGAGAGAACGCGGAATAACAATTTATGATTTTGATCCGGGCAATATCAAGGATGGCATGAATGTCATTATTGGTAATGCCTTTTTAGAAGATTTTCCCGAGGTGATCGCAGCACGTCAGAATCCTGCATGTACATGCGCAAGATATCATGAATTTGTCGGAAAGTTTATCGATGCTTACCAGACGATCGCTATCTCCGGCAGTCATGGCAAGACCACCACGACCGGATTGCTTGCCAGCCTTCTGAGCGCATATGATGAGACCGGATGGCTGATTGGTGACGGCAGCGGTCATGTGACTAATAAGACAAAGTATTTCTGTCTGGAAGCGGATGAATTCCGCCGGCATTTCATGCAGTATCACCCTGAGATCGCCATTATGACGAACATCGAGATTGACCATGTCGATTATTTTAAGAGTGATGAAGAATACCGGAAAGCGTATGAAGACTTTTCTTATAATGTGAAGAAAGCGATCGTCATCTACGGTGATGATGAGGAATCACGCCGCCTTCAGCTGAATCCTGCGATCCCGCATTACTGGTACGGAGAAAAAGAAAATGACGATCTTCAGGCAGTCAATATCGTTGAGAATACCACCGGTATGGAATTTGACGTATTGTTCTGCGGTGAATTCAAGGGACACTACAAGCTTCCGTTTATCGGACATCATCTGTTATTGAATTCCCTGGCTGCGATCGGTGTTGGTATTCTCCTCGGGGCTGACCGTGATACGATCGAGAAGGGGTTGTCTTCCTTCCAGGGCGTAAAGCGCAGATTTGTGGTGGAAGAAGACGGCGAAAATATCTTTGTGGATGATTATGCTCATCATCCGACAGAAGTAGCGGTAACGATCAAGGCAGCCCGCAAGAGATTCCCGGATCGTAAAATCGTTGCGGTATTCAAGCCGCACAGGGCTTCACGTGTATTGTATTTTGCGGATCAGTTTGCGGATGCGCTGAGACTTGCGGATAAGATCTATCTGTGTGATTTTACCAGTATTGATGATAAGCAGGACGGTACAGATATCGATATTACCTACCTGCAGAAGCGTCTGGAAGGGTCTGTGATCCTGACTGAAGATGAGGCAGGAGCACAGAGATTATCCGTGGAAAAACCTGCGGTATTCTTGTTTATGTCCAGTAAGGATATTTATTGGCTTGCGGATTTGGTTAAGCGCATACATTAATATTGAAAATTTTTCATTAAACTTTATAATGGTGTTGAAGAAGGTGAGTCTATGGATGCTCTTTTAAGTGCTTTATATGCTGTTTGCGTACAGCTTTTACCGATTATCGGTGCGGTAGTTCTGGTTTTTCTCTGTATCTTCCTGCGTAAATTATGGAAGCTGATCGATCATGCTTCCGATATGGTTGTTCGTCTGAATCCGACGATCAATCTTGTCGATCAGAGTATAGAGAAAGTACAGGCTCCGTTGGATACAGCGGTAAAATACAGCAAAACCCTGGATAATGTCCATGACAAGACAGTGGAATCCGTAAACAGAGCTGCGGAAACAGCCAGTGAGAACGTTGAGAAGTTGAAGGATTTTGTCGTGGATAAGTTTAACCGTATACAGGATGCTTATGTTGAACGTAATGTGAATCCTTATATTGAAGAAGAAAAAAACGAGGCGATGAATGAATTAAAGTCAGCCGTGGATACAGTACCTGAGAAGGAGGAGAATCATGAGTGAAGAAGTAAAAGAAATAAAAGAAGCTGTGGAAGAAACTGTGGAAAAAGCAGCGGATAAAGTGGAAGAAGCAGCGGATGTGATCGTTGATAAGACAGAAGAGATCATCCGTGATGAAAGTGAACCGCTGGAATCCATTGAAAAGACTGTCATGGAACTGAAAAAGAAGATCCAGGAAGTCAACAAAGTTGCGGATGAACCGGAAGAGACCAAAGAAGAAAAGACGATCTCAATTCCGGAATTCAAACTGACCGATGAACAGAAAGAAAAGATCAATGATATCCGTGAAACTACCGTAGAGAAAGTCATGACTTCGATTGACGATATCAAGGAAAAAGCTCAAGAGATCACCAAGAATCCGGATATCCGCAAGACGATCGATTTCATCCGCAGTAATGCGGTTAAGGCAGTGGAAATTGCTAAGACACGTATTGATGAGATCCGTAATGAACCTAAAGTTCAGAGATCCATTGACAGTGCTTCCGAGAAGACAAAAGACGCAATTGAAAACGCGAAGAAGTTCATCGATGAACGTGTATCGGAAGAAAAGAAAGAAGAACTGAAGAAGAGTTTTGACAAAGTATCCGGTTCTGTAACAGAAGTTGTCAAGGACGCTCATAAAACCGTTGCGGAGTTTATAGCCAAGCCGGAAGTGCAGGAAAAACTGGAAAACGCCAGAGAACTTGCACAGAAAGGCGCAGAAACTATCAAACACGTATTTAAATCCGACGAGAATAAGTAATACCCGTTCAATACCAGAGGAGGACAGGGATGAAAAGAGTAACAATTTATGATGTCGCAAAAGAATCCGGTGTTTCTCTGGCTACGGTATCCCGTGTTATTAACGGCAGTGATGTAGTTAAAGGACCTACCAGAGAGAAAGTACAGGCTGCAATTGATAAACTGGGATATAAGCCAAATGCAATTGCACAGGGTCTGGCTTTACAGAAGACGACGACTATTGGTTTGGTTGTGCCGGAGGCTAGTTTTACCTATACCGGACAGATCATCAATGGTCTGATCGATGTTGCGAAGATCTACAATTATAACATCATGCTTCATACGATTACCGAAGGAATCACGGATATCAACGATGTGATCGAAGATATCATCAAGTCTCGTGTAGATGGTGTGATCATCTACAACGATAAACTTCTGATTCAGGAGATGAATGAATTATCCAGGTATAATATTCCGATCGTGGTTATCGGTAACCGTATTTCCGCAGATAATATCTGCTGTGTATTTGTAGATATCGAGAAGGCAATCTATGAGCTGACCCTGAAATATTTGGAAGAAGGCAAGACAAACATTGCGATCATTGAAGACAGGAAGAATAATTATTCCAACCAGCAGATGATCCGCGGTGCCAGTGCAGCCTTTGAAAAGAAAGGTCTGAAATTTGAAGGATATCTGACGATTCCTTCCGATTCACGTACATCGTATGCTTTCTTATCCGACTGGATGAAAAATCACCGTTATGATGTCATGATCGGCAATCGTGATTCACAGGCCATGGCAATCATCAATACAGCCAGAGAGAATGGAATACGTGTACCTGAAGATATGGATGTCGTATGTGTCATTGATACAAAATACAACTCAATGATGCGTCCGCAGATCACCAGTTTCTCAATTCCTTCTTATGATCTTGGGGCAGTATCCATGAGAGTAATGACAAAGATGCTCCAGAATGATACGAACTTTGATCACCAGATCGAATTGAGTTATCTGTTTACACCGCGTCAGTCAACGAAAAATTGACTTTCCGCAGTTTTGTGTTATATTAATCAGGCGATGAACAGAACAAGTAATCTGACTGCTCAGCATATAGAGATATTCCGGCCGGTGTAAGGAATACTGAGGTTCAGATGAATACATCTGGGAGCTTCCTGTCTCAAAGGGCAGGACGTGATCCTCTGCGTTAAAGAGATAGATGAGGGCATGACTTAGTCATGAACTAAGGTGGTACCGCGCTTAGGCGTCCTTAGATCGGGCGCCTTTTGTTTTGCGCCGGGGAGGAAAGATATGAATTTTATTGAAGAACTGAAATGGCGTGGATTGATCAAAGACTGCACAGATTATGAATCACTGACAGAGACGCTGAAAACTCCGACTACGGTTTACTGCGGCTTTGACCCGACAGCGGATTCTCTCCACGTAGGACATCTGCAGCAGATCATCTTACTGCGCAGATACCAGAATGCCGGACACAGACCGATTGCGTTGTGCGGCGGATTTACAGGGATGATCGGTGATCCCAGACCAACAACGGAACGGAAACTTCTCACCCACGAAGAAGTTCTGTACAACGCGGAATGCATCAAGAAACAACTTGCGAAATTCCTTTCATTTGAAGGTGATAATGCCGCAATTATGGAGAATAACAACAACTGGCTGGGCAGTATGACCCTGCTAGATTACCTGCGTGATTTCGGCAAACTCTTCAACGTATCCTACATGCTTCAGAAGGATACCATCAAAAAGAGACTGGACTCCGGTATTTCCTATACAGAGTTCAGCTACACGATCCTGCAGGCAATCGACTTCCTGAGTTTGTTTGAAAAGTATCACTGCCAGGTACAGATCGGCGGTTCTGACCAGTGGGGTAATCTTACTACAGGTATAGAACTGATTCGCAAGGTTAAGGGAGATGAGGCCAAAGCCTACGGAATCACATCACCGCTGATCACCAAGAGTGATGGTTCCAAGTTCGGCAAGTCCGAAGGCAAGAATGTATGGCTGGATCCTGTCCGTACAAATGCGTATGAATTCTACCAGTTCTGGGTCAATGTGGATGACGCGGATGTGATTGATTATCTGAAGAGATTAAGTCTGCGCAGTCCGGAAGAAATCATGGCACTGGAAGCACAGATGAAGGAACACCCGGAACAAAGAGCAGCCCAGAAAGCTCTTGCGGAAGAACTGACCGGTATGGTTCACGGTGAAGAAGGAGTGGCTAAGGCACTGAAGATCACCAGCACATTATTCAGCGGATCCATCAGAGATCTGAGTGCTGATGAACTTCGTGAAGGATTAAGTGATGCCGAGAAACATGATGTACAGGATCAGACATTACTTGTAGATGCTCTTGTACAGTCCGAAATTGCCAGCTCCAAGAGAGATGCACGGCAGCTGATCCAACAGGGATCCGTACAGGTCAATGGTGTTAAAACCACTGACTTGAATGCGGTATTATCTGTTCAGGATGCGTTTGACCAGGAATTCTCGATTATCAAGAAGGGTAAACGTAATTACTACGTATTCAATTTTGTGAAGTAGTGATATTAACAGGTACGGTATGTACCTGTTTTTCTTGGCAAGACAGGAATAATACTCCGCATAACATGGATGGTTATGATATAATTTCTTACATGAAAAAACTTTTTTTCGTGTTACTCTGTACGTTATTGTGTGTCGGCTGTAATCGTGGCAAGTCCGATAAGTCACAGGCAGCGAATGCGGCATACCAGGGATATTTTCAGGCAATCAGTGATAACAGCAGATTTGTCGGTGAATCGTATTATTATACGGTAAATGGTTCGATGACACAGATGCCGGATGGTACATATCGTTATTACATCTTTATCGAAGATCCGCAGATTGCCATGTATGATATTACTGTTCTGGCGGTGGAAAACGGGCAGAAATTTCCAGAAACAAAAAAGATGATGCCGTGTATCGGTATTTTTGAAGATACAGACTATTCCATGATTCCGTATCAGGTATATGCGGATGAAGGTTATGTGAAGGGTGTGGTGATCAGCGGTGAAAGTATCGATGATCATGTACATCTGGATATGCTGGTGGAATGGAAAGATAAGAACAGGGAGAAGACACTCCGTGAGTATCTGTCTTATGAATTAACGACTACGGAATTCTATCATGACGATGAAATCTCTGTTGAAGTAGAAGAAGAAACAGAAGGTGAAATTCAGTCATGACCGAAAGCGGTAAGAAAAGAATCAAACAATCCTTTATCATGGGTTCCCTGACCAGTTCTGCTGGTATTTTCATTGCGAAAGCTCTGGGACTTCTTTATGTTGTGCCGTTTACCTCTCTGGCAACAGAGAACAACATGATCTTCTATTCCTCAGCCTATACGTTTTACAGTGTCTTGCTTCAGATCTGTACTGCCGGTCTTCCGTATGCGACAGCAGCCATCGTCGCGAAGTACGCAGATAGAGACGACTGGAAATCGGTCATCCTGGTACGTAAATTAAGTACGGCAATTTTATGTATGTCCGGGTTTATCATGGCGGTATTCTTCATGTTGATGTCCGGATCTCTGGCTTCACGTGTTCTCGGCGCCAGCGCTACAGCAGCAGATATCGAGACGATGAAGAAGACATTTATTATCCTTGCGCTGGCTTTGTTTATCGTCCCGTTATTATCTTCATACAGGGGATTCTATCAGGGTCTTAAGGATCTTAAGGTATACGCAAGTACACAGGTACTGGAACAGCTTGCCCGGGTAATCTTCCTTTTGGGTATGGGATGGATCACTGTCCGTCTGTTAAAGATGGATAATATCTGGGCTGTATACATGGCGGTTCTTTCTACCGGATTCGGTGCTTTGATCGGTGTTCTTTATTATGTACATTATGACAAGAGGCACTATGGTCCGATCGCGCGTTCTGCCAGAGCACAGGAAACGGACGCGGTTGACCGGAATACCTTGATTTTGGAAATCTTCGCGTTTGGACTTCCATACCTTTTATCCACGATCTTCGGTAATTCGCAGACGATTATTAATACACGGTTCTTTGTGCCGGTAACAACAAGTCTGGGATTAAACTACGATACAGCCAAGTTATTATCCGGGATCATCCAGGTCCAGTGCGATAAGCTGACTTCCATTCCACAGGTACTGGGAATCGGTTTTTCGGCCGGTATTGTGCCGTATATGACGATTGCGCTGGAAAACAATAATCTGGTTGAATTACGTAAGAATATCACAGATTGTCTCGGAACAGTGCTGTTTATCGCGGTTCCAGTGTGTTTCTGCATGTCGGTTCTGGCAAGACCTGTATATTATGTAATGTACGGCGGCAGAAATCTGGATTACGGTGAGATCTGTCTGATGTATGCGGGACTGCTTGCGCTGGTGACAACGATCACTCCAATCTGCAGTTCCATGATGATGACGATCCGTCTGCGTAAGGAGAGTATCGTTTATCTCTGTGTCGGTTTTATTGTCAAGTGTGTGAGTTTCTATCCGTTGATTCGTTATTTCGGATATATCGGGGCTATTCTGTCCAGTGTACTTTGTTCCGCAACGATCATCTTCCTGGATCTCTCAAAGATCAAAAACAAATTTGACGTAACTTATGGCGGAGTATGGATCCGTCTGCTTAAGATGATCATTGCCTGTATCTGTATGAATGCGGTATTTGCTGTATTTAAACTGATTGGTTTCCAGATTTCCGAGACTTCACGTGTAATGGCACTTGGACAGTTGGCCATCTATGGGATTTGCGGGATTCTGATGTATCTGTATGTTTCTTCGCTGATGAAGCTTCCGCAGGCAATCTTCGGCAAGAGTATGAAGGAGATCCTTCAGTCCGTATTCGGAAGATTCATGAGAAGAGGGAAACGATGAAGATTCGTATAGATAAATTGTTATCGAATCTTGGCTACGGTACCCGTTCCGAGGTTCATAAATATATTAAAAACGGGTATGTCCTGATCAACGGGGAGATCCTGAAAGATCAAGGTTTTCGCGTGGATACGGAAACAGATATCGTTGTATTTGATGATGAAATCGTGGAGTATCAGGAATACTTCTATTTTATGTTGAATAAACCTGCAGGTTATATCAGTGCTGTACAGGGACAGGAACCTGTAGTCATGGATTTGATTGAAGAAAAGATCAAAGGTTTGTTTCCCTGCGGAAGATTGGATAAGGATACTACAGGATTATTACTGATCACCAATGATGGTCCTCTGACGCATCAGCTGCTTTCTCCGCGCTATGAAGTAGAAAAAGAATATGAAGTTAATACAAGAGATCTTATCGATCAGGACCAGATACGACGTATAGAACAGGGGATTACGATGGCGGATGGAACCAGATATCGTCCTGCAAAGATCACCGGTATTGAGGGAAATCTATGTAATATCGTCGTTACTGAAGGACAGTACCACGAAGTAAAAAACATGTTCCTGGCTGTTGGTAATGAAGTTGTACACTTAAAAAGAATCAGAATGAAAGATCTGATTCTTGATGATTCTTTGCAAGAGGGAGAGTACCGTCCGTTAACGGAAGAAGAGATACACTCTCTTAAAACATACTGGAAGGCAGGGCATCCGGCAGAATAAACTGTCCTGTTTCCGCGTACTGATTCAGTACGGAAATGACTTGTTCCGTTAAGACAGAGGGTGTTGAGGAACCGCTGGTTACCGCAATACGATCTGTCTTTTTAAACATCTCTTGTTTCAGTTCCAGGGCATGTTCAATGAGGTAAGAGCGGGGAATTCCGGCATCCTGACCGCATTTCTTCAATTGGTTGGAATTATTGGAATGAGGATCTCCGACAACGATCAGTACATCCACATTCTTAAGTTCCAGAACAGCTTTCTGACGTATTGTTGTAGCATTACAGATCTCGTTCATCAAGACAGCATCCGGATACAGGGATAAACAGTACTGAATCAGTTTCTCTGTATCCATCATACTCAAGGTGGTCTGACAGGTGATCAGAGGATGATCCAGGGCAGGCAGGGAAGAGGCTTCCTCTACGGAAGAAACCAGATACACACGATTGCTTAATCCCACAACACCTTCCGCTTCCGGATGATTGTGCTTGCCTATGTAGATGACATCATGAGATTTACAATGTTCACGTACAATATCATGAGTGGTTTTGACATCACGGCATGTAGCGTCGACAATGATCAATCCCTTAGCTTCGGCTTTCTGATATACAGCATCACTGACACCATGCGCGGTAAATATAACTACTCCGTGATCGATCTGATCCAGTAATTCCAGTCGTGAACAATGATTATCCTCCAGACAAATCACACCGGCTTTCTGAAATTCCTGGACAATATACTGATTATGTACGATCATACCAAGCATATATACCGGCATATCCGGATAATCTTTAATTGTTTGTTTGGCAATCTGTATTGCCTGTATAACACCCCGGCAATATCCGCGGGGACTGACCTTGATGATTTCCATATCTGTATCCTTTTCCTGAAAAACTGTTATAATAACAACGCTAATTATACGAAATGAGATAAATTATGAAAAGATTTGAAGAGATGAACTTAAAAGAGAATACTCTGGAATTTATCAAGAATAACGGATTTACAGAACCTACACCGATTCAGGAGAAGGTGATTCCTGCAGTTCTGAAGAGAAAAGATATCGTTGGTTTAAGTAAGACAGGTACAGGTAAGACTCACGCGTATCTGATTCCGATCATGGATATGGCGGACAGCAGTGCGGAGAATCCTTTTGCGGTGATTACTGCACCAACCAGGGAACTGGCAACACAGATCTATGAAAATGCCAAAGTGATGAACCAGACGAATCCTGATCTGAGGATATCCCTGTTTATCGGCGGCAGACAGAAGAGTACCATGGTTGAACAGCTGAAAAGGGAACAGCCGCATATTGTAATCGGTACTCCCGGACGCATCAGAGACCTGTTTTTGAATGAAGGTGTACTGCGTATCGATAAAGCTTCCATGCTAGTGGTTGATGAAGCAGATATGACCCTGGAATACGGTTTCCTGAATGAAATCGACGCATTTGCGGGAAGAATGGGTGAAGGACTGCAGATGATGGCATTCAGCGCTACCATACCTGAACAGCTGAAACCATTCCTTAAGAAGTACATGCATCATCCCCTGACCATGAAGATAGAAGAAGATCTTTCTTTTGATCCGAAAATCACACATGTTCTGGTTCCCTGCTATCACCATACCTATGCTGAAACAGTGAAATCGATACTCCCCGGTTTTCAGCCGTATGTATGTGTTATCTTTGCGAATACACGGGATGAAGCAGAAGAAATTGCCGCAGAATTACGTAAAGACGGAATCAATGTTACGGAGATCCACGGCAATCTGGAAAGCAGAAAACGTAAACAGGCATTAAAAGATTTACAGACAGCTAAGAATACCTATGTAGTCGCAACTGATCTTGCTGCCAGGGGAATAGATATCCGTATGATTACCCACGTGATTTCCTGCGGTTTCCCCAGTGATCTGTCCTACTATATCCATCGTTCAGGCAGAACAGCACGCGCAGGTTCCACAGGAATATGTTATGCCTTGTATAAAGATGAAGATCGTAAGGCAATACGCTCTTTACAGAAGTCCGGAATCCGGTTTAAACATCAGAGATATCACAATAATACCTGGAATGATCTGAAACCTTTTGGTTCAGACAAGCGCAAGGAAGATGATCTGAAAATAGAAATCTCCAAGATGATGACCAAGAAGAATACCAAAGTCAAACCGGGATATAAGAAAAAGAGAGAACGTGCAATCGAGGAACTGCACAGAAAGAAAAAGAGAGACTTCATCCGTTCCAAGATCAAAGAAGAAAAGAAAGCTTATTTCAAAGAGAAACAGAAAGCTGCAGGGAAAAAGGGATGATACTGGGGAGTCATGTGAAAATGGCTGCGGATCTGTATCTGGAAGGATCGGTTAAAGAAGCGCTGGGTTACGGTGCAAACGCCATGATGATCTATACCGGTGCGCCGCAAAATACAAAGCGTATACCTGTTGAGCGTCTGCATATTCAAGAAGCTCACCAGCTCATGCAGGACCACGGTATTTCCGCGGAACATCTGATCATCCACGCTCCGTATATCATCAATCCTGCAAACTCGGTTAAACCGGAAGTGGCGGAACTGGCTGTGGAATTCCTGGAGAAGGAAATACAGCGTACCAAGGCTGTTGGCAGTAAGTATATCGTACTCCATCCCGGATCTTATACAACTACCGATATGGAGACAGGAATACGTACAATTATCCGGCAGCTGAATAGTATCCGTGATATTCCCGAAGGAATCATGATCTGTCTGGAAACCATGGCCGGAAAGGGCAGTGAAGTTGGTTACCGTTTTGAACAGCTGGCAGAGATCTATGACGGGCTCGAGCTGAAAGAACACTATGCGGTATGTTTTGATACCTGTCATACACATGACGCGGGATACGATTTGACAGACCTGGATTCCGTATTGGATGAGTTTGATCATTATCTCGGTATGGATAAGATGAAGGTGATCCATCTGAATGATTCCAAGAATATCCGCGGTGCCAGAAAAGACAGACATGCGAATCTGGGACAGGGAATGATCGGGTTCGACACACTGTACAATGTCTGTACACATCCAAGACTGGCAAAGATACCCAAGATTCTGGAAACCCCGTATATTGATGGTAAACCTCCGTATAAAGAAGAAATAGAGATGCTTAAAAACGGAGCATATGATCCGGAAGTATTAAAAAATGCTTAGGTTACTAAGCATTTTCTTTTAGTATCTGTAAGATTTCGGCTTTAAGAGCATCCGCAAGTTGTTCCTGAGGCACGGTACGAAGTATCTGACCATGGCGGAATAGTATACCGCTGTCAGAACCTCCGGCAATACCCACATCGGCACGTGATGCTTCCTGTACGCCATTCACCGGACAACCCATTACAGCGACGCTGATATCACTGTGAATTGTGGAAAGGAAATCTTCCATCTCTCTGACAATTGGCAACATATCATATTGGATACGGCCGCAGGTAGGACAGGCAATCAGATCCGGGACACCCTCAATCAAGTCAAAGCACTTTAAAAGCTGACGCCCGATGATCAACTCATCTTTCGGAGGACCGGAAACGGAAATCCGGATCGTATCACCGATACCTTCGTGTAACAGCGTACCAAGTGCTGCGGAAGATTTCACCGCGCTTTCCGTAAATCCGCCGGCTTCTGTGACACCAAGATGAAGAGGGTATGGATAGTGTTCAGCGGCAGCTTCATATGCCGCAATCGTTAATGCCGGACTGCTGGATTTGAATGACAAACAAATATCATGAAAATCTAATTCTTCAAGAATCTGTACATGACGATCCGCGCTGGCAATCATTGCTTCAGCAGTAGCTCCGTACTGATCCAGAAACTGTTTTTCAAGAGAACCGCTGTTAATACCGATACGAATCGGAATATGTCTTTCCTTACACGCTTTGACTACAGCTTCCGTATGTGAACGAGAACCGATGTTTCCCGGATTGATCCGCACCGCATCAATTCCGCCCTCAATCGATTTCAGCGCAAGCAGATAGTTGAAGTGGATATCCGCGACCAGAGGCACATTCGTGTGTTCCCTGATTGCAGGAATAGCGTTGGCATCCGCTTCATCCAGTACAGCCATACGTACGATCTCACATCCATGTTCAGCCAGTTCATTGATTTGAGCGATACTGCCTTCAATATTCTTGGCCGGAACATTTGTCATGGACTGTAATATGCATTTATTCTGTCCGCCGATCTGTATGTTTCTTACATATATCGGCCTGGTTTCTGTTCTTTTCATATAACCTCCGTTATTTCTAAATTATACTGAATTCCGAATATTATTGATATATATTGTTGGAAATAGTTTTTTCTTTATGTTATACTCTTTCTTGCATAGTCAGGAGGTAGGTAGTCATGCCCAGAGAAAATATCACATTCAAGTGCAGTGTTTGCGGTGAAGAAAACTACATCGGCACAAGAAATAAACGTAAACATGCGGAGAAAATGGAAATTAATAAGTATTGTCCGCGCTGCAATAAGAAGACCGTTCATAAGGAGAAAAAATAACCGTTCAGGTTATTTTTTAACATCATGAAGATCGATAAACTTCCTATCGGTAAATTCGATGAAAATATATACGTTCTGCATGATCACGATCACGTGCTGATCATAGATCCTGGAAGATTTGCGGAAAAGATTGCCGAGAAGATCTCACAGGATGAAACCGTAGACGCAGTATTATTGACACACGGTCATTATGATCATACGGATGCGGCAGATGATCTTTGTGAAATGTACGGTTGTCCTCTGTATATCCATTCTCTGGATTATCCGCTGATCGATCCCACACTGAAGTATCCTGCAGAAGCCAGCGCACCTGTATATACAAAACCTGTCTTTTTTGAAGAAGGGGTAAATAACATCGGTACATTCCAGGTTACGGTTTTTCATACACCCGGACATACTGCCGGAAGTGTACTGATCCAGTATCGTGACCAGCTGTTTACCGGTGATACGCTGTTTGCCGGAACGATCGGACGTACAGACTTGTTTTCCGGTTCGGAATCGGAAATGGCTGAATCCCTCCGTAAGATTATAGATTTTGATCCGGGATTAAAAGTTCTGCCCGGTCACGGGCCGAATTCAACGATTGCGCGTGAACTGGTATCCAATTATTATCTGAGTGCTTTCACGAGATATCAGAATCCTGATTCATTCCGGTAAACTTCATAGTCATAGATCTGGTTCTTTTCCTGTGACCAGGTAATGATTATTGATTCCTGTACAGGAGAATAGATCTGTACAAGGATTTCCGGATGGTTCCAGCGGACATCAAACACAGTACCTGAATTCTGGTATATACCGTTCATCTCTGCCTGGTTCTTGAGGGAACACTTGACCATGGACAAAACCGCATTTTCTGATTCAAGATACGAACAGACTCTGACCATATTTCCTGTGGTCCGGAGTCTGTTTTGCGTATTCAGCGAGATCATCGCGGACAGAGATACAACAAGCAGGAAAACTGTAATGTAGTATGTACTGATAAATCCTTTATTCATGAACGAGTATCCTCCTGTATTCCTGTTCTTTACGTGTATACGTGATACCGATCACCTGTCCCTCTGAAAAGAAGGACAGATGATCGATATCCGTCAGAAAGATCTGGGTTCCCGGCTGTAATAACAGATTGCGGTTCACCTGACGTATTTCTGTAAGTTCATAGTGATACTGACAGTAGATTGCAGAATCCCGGACCTGTATCTCATCCGATACGATCAATATATGCCGTAACTGTGCAAGCGCAATCATATCCTGTATTTCCTCGTCAAAACGGAAATTACTGCCAAGAATGAGAATACAACTGTTGATCAGCGGAAGAAAGATCAATGCTGTAAACAAGGGAATCAGGAATTGTTCGAGGAAGAATCCTCTTCGTCTGATATTTCGCATACAATACAATCTCCGATCGCATGAACTGCGTACTCATAGTTTTGTTCACTTTCCGTGATCTTCTGACGGATCTGCTCACTCGAACGAACAGATATACCCACACATAGATGACATAGCTGAACCATGACTGTAACAATCACGATTCCAAGTAAAGAATCTGTAGTCAGAAAACCTTTATCAGCGGAAGACAAGGCGGCCGCCTCCCAATTCCACTATGATCTTTTTTACATGATCATCAAAGGGAAAATGCAATTCCTTCGCCAGGTTAACATTCCCTGAGCCGTTAAAGTGTATCTCATAACCGATTTCAGGGACGGATTCATCCCGGAACTGGGCAGTAAGCATACTTTCACTTTGCAGGCGAAGATAGCGGTCAGGAAACGTGTAATAGACGTTCTCGCTGAAACGTATGCCATGCAGACACAGTGACATCAATACAGACATAGCAAATACACACAACAGCATTTCCGCTATCAAATAACCTCTATTGCGCATATGCCTGGCCGTTGCTTATGGTTATTGCCCGGTCATCATCACATTTCGTCTGCTGTTCACTAAGCAGACCTGCGCTGACAAGGTCACCGGTACTTCCCGGATTCTGATCGTATTCCAGACGATACTGGAGTATTGCTGAATCAACGACTTTAACCTGTGCCTGACAGCCTTTTTTATTAACTATACCCAGTACTTTCTGAATATTAGGTACAGTCAGAAGAAAGAGGATGGAAATAATACATACAACAACGACCATTTCCAATAAGGTAAAACCTTTCTTGTAGTTCTTCTTCATGAAATCCTCCTTTATAACTGTGTAAGAATACTCATCGGCAGCATTAATATCTGATAAACAAAGATCAGTACGATACCGATCAACGTATACGTGATCAGCTGCACTGTATTTGTCAATCTTTTACACTGACGATCCAGACGTTCTTCTGTCAGTTTCAGGTATCCTTCAAGCATTTCCGTGAGATTGGATGAATAGACAGCAATCTTGATAAACTTGACCAAGAGACGGTCAATATCTTTCTGTACAAATGCTTCGACAAATTCGTGACCTGAAGATAACTGTCCGGCAATCTGTTCTGCCATGTGACAAATCAGCTGTTTATCCGGAATACTGCCGATGATCAAAAGCGCCTGACGGGTATGGATATTCCGCCTTGTACACTCTACGAAATACCGGATAAACTCTGCGGACAGATACTGTGTGACAACAGAATCCGGAAAATAACGCACAAGCAGGGAATAACCGCGCATTCGGTGTGATTTCCTTGTATACCACAGCAGGATCATACCGATGCACAATGAAAAAATGACAATACCGATAACGATTACAGATATAACCTGATGAACTCGGCTCATTCCTTTCGTATCTACTTTAAAATTTCCCATCAGGTCAAGAAGGGAGGGGAAACAGACCTGATTGAAAAAAGTAATACCAATCACCGCGGAAAACAGTAACAATACCGGATATAAAAGCTTCTTGAGATACAAATCGCGTTGTTTATCCGCGCTTTCGTGAATAGACAAAGACAGCGACAGAGCCTCCGCAAAAGGGAGAAAACGTAAGAAAGCAGTAATGTAGGATCTGTACGCTTTCGGACAAAAACGGGGAAATACAGAGGATATGGATTGACCTGAAGAGAGATCATTACGTATCGCTTCCAGTACTTCATGATTATCCGAGGTCTCCAGAAGACTCATGGTCTCCTGCAGGGTAAAACCACTTTCCAACAATTTTGAAAACCCCTGGCAATCCAGTTTATCCAGACAGATCCTGTGATGCCAGATCGGCAGGGAGGATACCTTGATCCACGGCATCCCGGATCTGCTTTGAGAGACTGATGAAAGACTCTGAGTTCCTGTTGTGCCGGAAGTAGTAGTCGATTTCTTTTTTATCCATGATCTCATAAATACATAACCTGTTATCTTCCGCGATATTGTACAGACGCTGATTGACAATACCGGTAAGTACATCCTGAAGCTGAAGAAGAGATACACCTAACTCATGAAGCCTGTGAATTGCCTGCGCAGAGGAAGAAGAATGGATCGTAGTAACGACCAGATGTCCGGTAAGCGCACAGCGTACTGCCATCTCTGCAGCCTCACTGTCGCGAATCTCCCCAACCATCACGATATCCGGATCATGACGCATCAGCTGCTTGATGCCATCCGCATAACTTAAATTCATCTTGTCATTGACCTGTAACTGTACGTAACGCTCGAAATAGATCTCTACCGGATCTTCCAGGGTGAATATCTTCTTACCCCGGATCTCATTCAGTATCGTATACAGAGTTGTTGTTTTCCCGCTGCCTGTAGGACCGCTGAATACGATCAATCCATTGCGGTGGTTCTGGATGTTTGAAAACCACCGGATCTGTTCCGGATCTCTGCTTAACATATTGAGAGTTAATGCAGGGTGATTATTGAGTATACGCAGTACACAACTGGTCATATACAGACTCGAAACAAGCGCCAGACGCAAAGAGAGAGTATATCCGTCAATGGATACTTCAAAACGCCCTGTCTGCGGCATATAGGTATCACTGACATCCAGATTAGCCTTATACAGAAGATAGCGGAAAAAGCTGATTTCATACTGTTTACGCAGTTTGCGTATCACTCCGTTTACCCGCATTTCTACTTCCAGATGATCCTGGTTTGCCAGATTAAAATGAATATCGGTAACATTGTACTGTAAAGCGATACGCAGGCATTCCATCAGTAATTCTTCCATGACTAATTCAAAACCGTATCTTCTGACTCCCGTACTTCAAAAAAAACCAGTACCTGAATTTTCTGATCGTCATTTCCGTACAAGGTATACAACATTCCGTTCTCTACGTATTTGCCTACCGCTACATCCATATCCGTGATCTCAATATCCGCATACTCATCCATCTCCCGGAATAAAACCAGAAAGTGCCTGATTCTTCGTTCCAGAAACAGACTGAAGTCTTCTTCCAATTCCTCCTGCATGGCCTCCATATGACCCGGTACCGTACAAATTTTCACACTGATCATGTTTCACCTCCACACATTACATAGGACAGAAAAACAAAATTCCCCGAAGAATACTGAAATATGTTAATGTTATACAGGAGAATATCCGCTTTTTCATAGTAAACAGGAGATAATTATGTTGAATATTAGTACAAATAAAGAAAACGAAAAACTTGTTATGGAACTCGAAGGCAGATTGGACACAACGACTGCCCCTCAGCTGGAAGAAGTGATCAATACTTCCCTGGACGGCATTACTTCTCTGGTTTTTGATTTTGAAAAACTGGAGTATATTTCTTCCGCAGGTTTAAGAGTCATGCTCAGCGCACAGAAGATGATGAATGAAAAAGGAACCATGAAAGTCATTCACGTCAATGATGTCATCCGCGAGATCTTTGAGATAACGGCATTTAATGAAATACTGACAATTGAATAACGATACCGGTAGAGGATATGGGTCTGAAAGAGCGGTTGATTGCTAAAATCCGTGAAGAGTTCCTGCAGACGACAGAAACACTTTGGAACAACGAGATACGTGCGAATCTTTTTACTGCGCGCGCGATGTTGGTGACGGCAGGATTGACCTTACTATTCTGGATCTTATCCAAACTTGGTTTTTTTTCCATCAGTAATTCCCAGATTTCCTGGCTCGTATTCCAGGCATTACTGGAGCTGATCATTCCTGCAGGAATCTGTATCTGGCTGAAAGGAGAAAGAAAGTGGCTGAAACTGCTTCTGCTTTCCCTGTATACGCTTGTTCTGGCAAGGATAGAGATGCTGCTGACCCATAATATGGTCCTCAGTATGGCTGTACCTGTACTGATTTCCGTACGTTATTATTCACGTACGATTACTTCCTTTGTGGGAATACTGACGATCATACTTACGTTCATCTCGAATTACCTGTCCATCGTGTTTCATCTTGGCAGAATTGACATGAATATGGTTACACTTCCCGCCGGAACAGTGCTTCAGTTCACGGATACCTCGATCCTGAGAGATGTGGTAATAAGCCAGGGTGTTATTGATTACCACCAGCACTGGCTGTATTCGCTGAGTAACAGTTATATACCTAAACTCATTATTTTTGGCCTGATCATCTATGTATGTACAGAGATTGCAGGCAGGGGCAGAGAAGCCATCTTTGAACAGCAGAAAGAGACAAAAGATGCTGAGCGCCTGGCAACAGAGTTACATCTGGCTAAGAATATACAATCAAGTATGCTGCCGGAGATCTTCCCGCCGTTTCCCGAACATCAGGAATTTGATGTCTATGCCAGTATGAGGACAGCCAGGGAAGTTGGCGGAGACTTCTATGATTTTTATATGATTGATGATGATCATATGGCAATGCTGGTTGCGGATGTATCCGGAAAAGGTATTCCTGCCGCAATGTTCATGATGGCATCCAAGATCATGATCAACAATATGTCTCTGCTGAATGACCCGGATCCGGCAAGAATACTGGAAATGGTCAATAAGGAGATTGCCGCCAGAAATACCGCTGAGATGTTTGTTACGGTGTGGCTAGGTATATTGGAAATCTCTACGGGCAAACTGACCGCTACCAATGCCGGTCATGAATACCCGTTTATACGCCAAAACGGCAAGTTTAATATCTTTAAAGAAAAACACGGATTCGTACTTGGCGGGATGGAAAATACCAGGTATGAGAATTATGAGATACAACTGGATCCCGGTGACGCTGTATTTGTGTATACCGATGGTGTAACAGAAGCGAAAAACAGCAATGGAGATCAATTTGGGGTTGAACGGCTGGAGGATGCGTTGAACGATTCTCCGGAACTTCCTGTATCCAGTATTATTAACCATATCAGTGAAAAACTGGATAAGTTTGTGGATAACGAAGAACAGTTCGATGATATAACGATGGTTATTCTTTCTTATAACGGAGTGACGAATATGAATAAGATGACAGTAGAAGCGATTATTGACAATATCCCGGAAGTGACGGCTTTTGTGGAATCAAAGCTGGAAGAAATCGATTGTCCGACGAAGATTCAGAATCAGATCGACATTGCAATCGACGAGTTATTCAGCAATATTGCCAAGTATGCATATACACCGGATACCGGCCCGGCAACGGTGAAAGTAGAAGTTGAAAAAGATCCGCTGGCTGTAATTATCACGTTTATTGATCACGGACAGCCGTATGATCCATTGACTACGGAAAATCCGAATTTATCTCTGCCTGCTGAAAAGAGGGAAATCGGAGGATTAGGCATATACCTGGTGAAAAAGACCATGGATGATATCGACTATGAGTATAAGAACGGGCAGAATATACTCAGAATAAAGAAAGAGATACAGGTATAAACAATCGGAGGCTGATTATGGAATATATTAATGCTGAAAAACATGAAGACCACGTAGTTATAGCGTTAAAGGGACATATTGACTCTGCCAATGCCGAAATGGTAGAAAATGAAATCAATACATTCCGTGAAGGTTGTGAGCAGCTTCCGGTTACGATTGACGCCAGGGAATTGGAATATATCTCCAGTGCCGGTCTCCGCATACTTCTCCGTCTGAAAAAATCAACAGAGATAAAGATCGAGAATGTTTCCGGTGAAGTATATGATGTTCTGGAAATGACAGGATTTACCGAGATGATGGAAGTTCACAAAGCTTTCCGCCAATTATCGGTAGAGAACTGTGAAGTCATCGGACAGGGTGCCAACGGTAAAGTATACCGTATAGATCCGGATACGATCGTCAAGGTATATTATGACCCGGATGCCTTGCCGGAAATTGAAAGAGAAAGAGAATTGGCCAGAACAGCGCTGATTCTGGGGATTCCCACCGCAATACCCTATGACGTGGTTAAAGTGGAAGACTGTTACGGATCTGTATTTGAACTGCTGAACGCGAAATCCTTCGCACAATTGCTGAAAGAAGATCCGTCTAAAATCGATCAGATAGCGGAAATGTCTGTCGATCTGCTGAAGAAGATCCATGGCACATTGGTCAAACCGGATGTCATGCCAGACATGAAAGAAGTCGCTCTGAACTGGGCAGCTTTCATGAAAGACTATCTGCCGGAGGAAGAAGCGCAGAAACTTTACAGATTAGTGGAAGAAGTCCCGCAGGATCTGCATATGCTGCATGGGGATTACCATATTAAAAACGTCATGTTACAAAATGATGAAGCTCTGCTCATCGACATGGACACATTATGTACCGGACACCCAATCTTTGAATTCGCTTCCGCTTTTAACGCATACCAGGGATTTAGTATGTTTGACCACGAACAAATCGAACGCTTCCTTGGTATATCCTATGAGACAGGTGCACAGATGTGGGATAAACTGCTTCACCTGTATTTCTCAGATAAAACGGAAGAGGAAATCCAACAAATTGCGGATAAGGCAAAACTGATCGGCTGTACCAGGATCATGCGCCGCGCGATACGCAGGAAAGCACTGGAAACAGAAGAAGGCAAAGCATCAGTAGAACAGTACAAAAACCTGATCATTGATCTGGTAAGACAGATCGACACCTTACTTTATTAGTAAGATGTACAGATAAATTCAACTTAAGAAAGAACCGGTTTAGTATTGTTTGACAAATACTCATGGTTCAATAAAATGGAATGGTAGGAGAGTAGAAAGTATGATTATTGTTAATGATTTGAAACCAGGCACAACATTTGAATACGAAGATGGAATCTTTACAGTTCTGAATATCGAACACAATAAAACAGCTATGCGTCAGATGATCGTCAAGGTTAAGGTAAAGAATCTTCGCTCTGGTGTAATTAATGAAATAGCTTTCACCGGTGGTGACAAGGTAGAACAGGCACACATTGAAAAGAAAGAAATGCAGTATCTGTACGATGATGGTGAATCACTGGTATTCATGGATAACAGTACTTATGAACAGATTGAAATTCCCAAGACACGCCTGGAATGGGAAATGCAGTTCATGAAACCAAACGATAATGTCAGTATTACGATGTATGAACAGGAAGTTCTTGGTGTTATTCTTCCTGATAAAGTAGAACTGCAGATCGTTGAATGTGAACCTGCAGTAAAAGGAGATACTGCTACTTCCGCAACGAAAAATGCGAAGTTAGAAACAGGTCTGGATATTCGTGTTCCGTTATTTATTCAAAACGGAGAAATGGTGCTTATTTCCACAGCAGACGGTAAATACTCTGGCAGAGCATAATATACGGCTATGACGGACGCAGAAAAGAATACGGAAATTAAGACGGAAACAACCTCTTCTGAACCAATAAAAGAAGAGGTTTCTTCAACGTCTAAACCTAGAAGAAGAAAAAAAGCATCTCCTGAACAGGAGAATCTTTCTGCTGAAGAAAAACCCGTCAGAAAAACACGAAAGATAACCAGAAAAACAGAAACACCTGCAGAAGAACCAAAGAAAAAAACTACACGCAAAAGAAAATCCGTTACAGAAGAGAATACGGAAGATAAACCAAAAACCCGCAGGACCAGAAAGAAAAAAACAGAAGAAACAGTCCCTGAAGTAACAGTTACCTGGCTTACTGAAGATGAAGTAATTGATAAAGTAAAACCTGAGGAGCCTGTGACTACTGAACCTGCGGCAGAAACTCCGGCGGTAATTATTGAAGAAACGATTTCCAGCGAATCTGCTTCAGAGGAAATACCTGCTGAGAATATTGAGATTCATCCGGAACCAGAGGAAATTCCTGTTATAGAAGAAAAACCGGCAGAGACTTTTGAAGAGACACCTTTGGAAGAACCTGTACCGGAAGAGACAGCAGAAGAAAAGACAGATTCCACAGAGATTACGGAAAAAGTTATCGTTGAAGAGGAAGAACTGCAGGAAAGTGAAACTCCGGAGAATGAACAAGAAACGGCCGCTGAGGAAGTGACTCCGTCAGAAACAGAAGAAGAACATCCTGAACAGACTGAAGTTACTTATGTTCCGGAGACTGCTGATGAAGAATCACCAGAAACAACAGCTCCGGAAACACAAGATATACCGGAAGAGCAGGAAGCGGTCGGATCATCAGAAGTAACAGAAGCGGAAGAGAAACAAGCAGATGAAACTCCGGAACAGGAACCGGAAGAAGTTCATACAGAGAATACAGAAATCTCTGAGGAATCTTCGGTGGAAACTCCTGAAGAAGATAAATCCGAAGAACCGGAAGTATCTGAAACTGAAGAAAACAGCGAAGAACAGGCAGGGGATGTAACGGAAGAAAAAACAGATTCCGCGGAAATAAACGAAGAAGATGTAATCGCTGCTACGGAGAAAGAACCGGCGGACAGCGAAACGACGGAAAGTGAACCGGAACCGGTTGTTACAGAAGAAACTCCGGACGAAGTCAAAACAGAAAAACCGGCAGAATTATTCCCGGAACTGAAGAAGAAATCTTTCTTCAAACGGAAAAAGACGGAAGATACGATCCAGCTGGATATTACTAAGATCAACGATGAATCGCTTGCAATAAAGAATGTACCGACCAATGATTCTTCACTGATCTTGATTACCAAGTTATCGCTTCCGTTGTGGAGAATGATCTTCATGCCGATCTGGACAGTAAACAGGTTCAAGGAAGAGAGTAAGACTTCTTATCCTTATTCCTGGTGGAGTCTGATCATCAAGTGGTCATTGATCGGGCTGGGCTTCGCAATGGTATTCCATAAGGTATTCAACCTGGATCCGTTCAGTTACGCGAGGATGAACTTCACGGATGCAGCCTGGTTATGGATGCGTGTATTCGGTACGGGAATTGTTACAGAGTTATTCATCTTGTTGCTGGTCACTGCCGTATATCACATGTTTGATAAAACGATCATGCTGAAACACGTTATGCTGATGCAGAATACTCCGAATATCCTGATTGGTCTGTGCATAGGCTTAAGTCTGATTACCATGAGGTATTACCCATATGTTGGTACGATCCTCCTTCTTGGGTCAATTACCACATCAGTAAAGCTCCATGATAATTGTTATGTACATACAGAGAATATTCCGGACTGGCTTAGATCACTGACGATCTTCATCAGTTATTCAATCGGTGCACTCTGTATTATGTATTTCATCCATTTGTTTGGACAGGATGTGATCCTGATCTTCAGAGCAATCTTTAACTTATAGGTTGTAAACACTCTATAATAATGTATAATTTGAAAGATAAAACTCAGGGCAGGGTTAAATTCCCGACCGGTGGTAAACCCCACGAAGCGAAAGCTTGAACCGGTGAAATTCCGGTGGCGACAGTATAGTCTGGATGAAAGAGTTCTCTTTCTTTTTATGCCTGAGGTTTATATAAACCTCTTTTTTGATGGTTAGGAGGTAAGAGGTTATGCAAGACTCAAGAGTTAAACTACTGACAAAAATCGCTATATTAGGCACAATATCCTTTATTCTGATGGCATTTGATTTTCCTATCCCCATGATTCCGGTCTTCTATAAAATCGATTTCAGTGAAGTATTTATTCTGATCGGAGGGTTTGCGTTGGGACCTATGCCTGCAGCCGTGATTGAAGCGCTCAAGGTTATCCTTAAACTTCTGATCAAGGGAACAGATACAGCCTATATAGGAGATATCGCAAACTTTATCATCGGATGTGCCCTGGTTATCCCGGCATCCTGGATCTATCACCGCAACAAAACACGTAAAGGGGCCATAACCGGAATGATCACCGGAGTACTGATCATGACGGTAATCGGTGTGATCGTGAATTACTTTGTTTTACTACCAGCTTATTCTTATTTCTATCATCTTCCCATGGATAAACTGATCGGTATGGGCACTGCGCTGATTCCTCTGATCAAGGATAAACTGACTTTTGTCCTGTTGGCGACTACACCGTTTAACCTGATCAAGGGATTCCTGGTAAGTCTGCTTACAACGCTTGTATATAAGCGTGTATCACCGCTTCTGCACAGATAGTTTATTATGCGTTTACCATTACGTAACTATGTTATAATAATTGCATTAATGGAGATGGCAATATGACAAAATACTCACGTACATCAAAATACGAAGAACTCCGCAACAAACTTCAGAATGATGCTGAGGAAGAAATAAGAAGCAGAGAATTATCCTCGTTTGAAGCCAGACTGAACCAGATCAACAGTAATAACTTTGAAAACAAAGGAGAGTACAATGCGGAAGATCACGATCCTCTGCATGCCCGTCACCAGCAGTATCTGCAGAATGCGCAGGCTCAGGAGCCTTCTTTCCGCGAACCTTCACGTCCTTTGGACTATGGTCTGCAGAACTCCCTTTTCGGTAAGAATGAGAACTATAATTCATCTTTTAATAATGAATACCTGGATGAGTATCTCAACGAAGTAAAACAGTACAACATCGACAACGGAAATGCATTCAGTACAGATACAGACCTGAATATTCTGCAGTCTTTGAAAGGACAGCCGGAACCGAAGAAACCCGTTGCGCCGGCAAAGCCATATCCTACAACCACAACACAGAATACGATGAACTATATCCCTTCGGTAAATCCTCCGCGTCCTCAGCAGGCTGTAAAGGAAGAAAAGAAGCGGAATGATACAACTGATCTGTTATTCTTCCCTCCGAAAGAGAAAGATCCTTTTGAAGAGTATATCAATACCAAGCAGGAAGCTCCGCGTCCCGCAAATACTGCCACGATGACCAGAGAAGACATCGCTGCCGAAGTCAAGAATCTGATCAATCAGCAGGAAGAACCGGTTGTATCCACAGGTAAGACAAAAGAGAATGCGGTAGAGAAGAAAGATCCCGGTTATGATACAAGGCAGCAGTTACTGAATGAAACAACGCAGATGCGTGCCCAACTGGATGATTATGAGGATAATCTTACAGCAGTCAGTGACCGTATGCAGAAAACCAATCGTATTCTTAACGGTGTTCTGATCGTCTTTATTATTACTTTATCAATCATGTTATTGATCGTTCTCTATTGGATCTTAAATGCCAGAGGTATACTGTAATGAAAATCAATATTGCTGTAGACGGACCTAGTGCTGCCGGTAAAAGCACAATATCAAAAATTGTATGTAATACGTTGAATTATGTTCATCTGGATACCGGTGCCATGTATCGCTGTACAGCGTATAAAGCATTGAAGCAGGGTATTTCTCTTGATGATGAAGAAGCTGTATGTAAGATGCTTGAGGATACAGAGATCGTTCTCACTCCGGAAGGAAAAGTATTCCTGGATCAGGAAGATGTTTCTCTGGCAATCCGTGAGGATGCAGTAAGTATGGCGGCGAGTAACGTATCCAAGCTCCCCAGAGTACGTGAAGATCTTGTTAAGCGTCAGCAGGAAATGGCGAAAGATAAGGGATTCGTTATGGATGGCAGAGATATCGGTACAGTTGTACTCAAAGATGCTGAACTGAAGATCTATCTTACCGCATCAGTAGAAGCCAGGGCACTGCGCAGGTATAAGCAGAACCAGGAACAAGGTGTTACATTGCAGGATATCCATGTGATCGAAAAGGAAATTGCAGAAAGAGATTACCAGGATATGCATCGTGAGCATTCACCGCTTAGACAGGCAGAAGATGCCGTAGTCATCGACAGTTCAGATATGACGATTGATGAAGTTGTTGCAGAGATCCTTCGTCTTGTCAATCAGGTGATTGAGGCAAATCAATGAGTGTAGGAACCATTGCAATCGTTGGCAGACCTAATGTAGGTAAATCAACGATTTTTAATCGCATTATCGGTGAAAGAAGATCCATCGTAGAAGATAGCCCCGGAGTTACCAGAGACCGTATTTACGCGTCTTCTGAATGGCTGGGAACACAATTCAGGATCATCGATACCGGTGGTATACAGATGGCGGATCAGCCTTATCAGGTAGAGATCAAAGCCCAGGTGCAGATTGCTCTCGAAGAGGCAGATGTCATCGTTTTTGTAGTGAACGGAGCCGAAGGAATGACCGAAGATGACCGCTATATCGCAGGTCTTCTTCACCGTAACAACAAACCGGTGATCCTGGCAGTGAATATGATTGATGACACATCACGTATACCGCTCATCTATGAATTCTATTCTTTAGGTGTAGGAGAACCCATTGCCTGTTCCGGTGTACATGGTATAGGCATCGGAGATATCCTGGATGAGTGTGTCAAGCACTTCCCAGAAGAGAATGAAGAAGAACCGGAAGGATTGAAGATCGCGGTCATCGGAGAACCTAACGTTGGTAAATCCTCTCTGGTTAATGCGATTCTTAAAGAAGAGCGTTCCATCGTATCCAACGAGCAGGGGACCACAAGAGACGCTGTTGATACATCGTTTGTCTATGAAGACAGACCCTACATCATCATCGACACTGCAGGTATCCGCAAACGTGGAAAAGTATATGAATCTGTAGAGAAGTATTCTGTACTGCGTGCGATGTCAGCTATTGAACGCTGTGATGTTGCATTATTCCTGATTGATGGTGAAAAGGGTATTCGTGAACAAGATAAACATGTGGCAGGTTATGCCGCGGAAGCAGGTAAACCAATCGTCATCGTTGTCAATAAATGGGATCTTGTAGAAAAGGATTCCTATACGATGAATCAGTTTACGGAAACGATCCGGAAAGAATTTGTCTACCTCAGTTATGCTCCGGTTATCTTTGTTTCCGCAAAAACCAGACAAAGAATCGATCAGATCATTCCTCTGGCAGATCAGGTTTATGAAAACTCCTGCCGGAGAATCATGACGAATGTCCTGAATGAAGTTATTGCGGATTCACAGGTAACGACGCCTGCACCGGCAAGAAACGGCAAGCGGTTCCGTATCTATTATGCTGCACAGGTTGCCATACAGCCGCCTACATTTGTCTTATCCTGTAATGATCCCAAACTCATGCATTTCTCTTATCAGAGATTTATTGAAAATACACTTCGTGAAGCTTTTGACTTCACCGGCACACCGATACGTATTATCGCAAGAAAGAAGATCAGCGAATGAAAATCACAATCATGGGAACCGGAAGCTGGGGAACAGCACTGGCACAAGTACTGGCCGATAATGATCAAGATGTTCTCCTGTATGGCATCAATCCGGAACAAATCAAAGATATCAACGAAAACCACAGGAACAGTGCTTTCTTTGACACACCAATCAGTGAAAAGCTTCATGCTACAAATGATATCTCCTGCGTAAAAGACGCGGATATCGTTCTGTTGGCTGTTCCTTCTTCCGCTATTGAATCTGTTGTAGTAAATCTTAAACAGTATCTTACCCATCCGGTGATCATGATCAATGTGGCTAAAGGATTTCATCCGGTAACACATGAACGTCTCAGTGAGATCGTACGCCGAAATATGGACAAAGAATTGCTGACAGACGTTGTATCCCTGATCGGTCCTTCACATGCGGAAGAAGTCATCCTGCGTCTGTTAACGGCAGTCAATGCAGTATGCATACACGAAGAGTCCGCGAAAACCGTACAGAATCTGTTCGCCAACGATTATTTCCGTGTCTATACCAATACAGATGAAATTGGTGCGGAAATCGGTGTATCCGTGAAAAATGTCATGGCTATTGCCAGTGGTATACTTCACGGACTGGGGCAGGGGGATAATGCCCGGGCAGCACTGATGACACGTGGTCTTGCGGAAATGACAAGATACGGTGTGTCCCAGGGCGGCAGACAGTCCACTTTCCTTGGATTGGACGGTGTAGGGGATCTGATCGTTACCTGCACATCTTTCCATTCCCGTAACTTCATGGCCGGATACGCAATAGGAAAAGCAGACAGTGCGGAAGAATTCCTGCGTACTAATAAAAAAACCGTGGAAGGTATCGCAGCCTCCAAGGTTCTCTATGAAGAATCAAAGAAGAATCATATCTCCATGCCGATCACTGAACAAGTATATAAGATCTTATACGAAGGGAAAATTCCATCCCGGGCTATCCATGAACTGATGCTCAGAGATCTGAAACCTGAAAATATCTGAACACCCGAAAGGGTGTTTTTAAAAAAGCCAATGGCTATCCATTGGCTTACCAGTGTGGTGCTTCTACCCAGTTACCGTTCTCATCCCACCAGCCATCCTGGTTTTCTTCTGTCCATGTTTCTTCTACAGGAGCGTAGTGCGCAACAACACAGGATGTTTTATCCGATGTGGATGAACCGCCGCATACTTTCACGGTTCCCCAAAGATCCGCTACCCAGCCGCGGAAATAACTGGTATTGCTGGATACACTTCCTGCCGCATTACCATCAACATAGACCGTAGCCCAGTAAGAATCATTGGATGATCTTGCCAGCCAGGAAAGATCCACGAGACAGGTTCCCCATTCATCAATATCATTCCACTGATCATGAAGAGATATATTCTTGGAACCACCGCTGCAGAAGACATCTCCGGAACCCCAGGTAATATTCATATTCCCATACTGATCATAAGAAGCAGATACGGTGAAGTCATCACCCTGTGACGCAACAACTGCGTCCATATACTCTTCCGAACTGACCAGCGGCTGAGATTCGGCACCGGCTTTGGATACGAGAGAGGTGATTGCGGCACTTCCGTTCATCCAGTCTTCCATACGAACGTGTGGGAATGTACCGTAAACATAGGTCTGTTCAATGACATCATTCGGCATCTCTACACCGCCCGGCAGATCCTCAGACAAAGTATCTTCCGCATCCAGCAGAAGCTTGCATATATTGCCTGGAATATTCAGATTCTGCTTATATACGGTGAAGTAGGTCTGTTTACCGGAAATAGCCATATCATATCCGACCCATACAGCATTGGTATACTGTGAGTTACTGGCAACCATCCACTTATCTTTCATGGCACCTTCCGGAATACCATACTGCATACCATCTTTACCCCAGTCCGTAGTACCTGTCTTCGCATATACAGGATAACTTCTCTGCAGTAACTGCATGAGATTGTAGTAGGGACCGTAAACGTTGTTGTACATCAGATCACAAGCCAGGTATGCGCTGCCGCTGCTTAACACTTTCTTGTTCTGATTCTGCGGGAAGTATTCCGTACCGTCACTTAATTCAATACGTGATATTGTATGCGGTTCGTTGAAGACACCGCCGTTGATCAGCATACTGTGCGCACCGGCAAGCTCCTTGACCGTAGTTTCAAACCACGTACCGCCGATCGCGAACGACAGATGGAAGTTATCATTCGTAATTCTGGTGAATCCGATATTCTGCATGTACGAGACGATCTTTTCCTTACCGACTTTGTTTTCCACTCTCTGCAGAGTCTGAATTGCCGGAATGTTCAGGGACCAGGCTACCGCATCCTTAATGGATATGTCACCGGTCCATTTACGGCTGGCATTCTGCAGGACCATACTTTCCCTTGGATACGTCATCGGTTTATCCAGCAGGATTTCATCCAGGGAATAACCCAGATACTCAAACGCAAGGGCATAAGACAAGACAGGTTTGATGGAAGAACCAGGCTGTTTATAGTTCATGGTCGCACGATTCAGGAGTCTCGCACCGTCGTAGTATCTGCCGCCGCCGATACCTATAATTGCTCCGTTATGATTATTCATGGAGATGATTGCCACCTGCATCAATTCATCCGGGAATTGAACCGAAGTCATACTATTCTGAATATCATCGATTTCCTGCTGAACTGTCTGATTCAGATATGTATAGATCTTCATTCCTCGTACGGAGGGATCAAGACCTGTAATCGCCTGTGCTTCAGAAAGAACGGTATCGATATAGGACTGATATTGTGAATCCGAAGTGGCTACACGCATATCACCGGCTAATTGATTCTCCACACGGATCGTCTTGGCTAATTTCGCTTCTTCCTGCGTGATATACCCGTGGTATACCATCAGGTTCAATACTTCGTTCCGGCGGACAGACGCATCATCCAGATGATAGTAGGGGTTATATCCGTTAGGCAGATTGACAATACCCGCAAGTAGTGCAGCTTCGGATAAATATAATTCTTCACATTCTTTTCCGAAATAATACAGGGATGCTTTCTGTACACCGCGGATATGACCGCCGAAGTTCAGACGATTCATATACAGCTGGAAGATTTCCTTTTTATTCAGCAGGCGCTCAAGCTTGATTGCCAGGTAGATCTGCTGCACTTTGTATTCGATACTCTTTGTACGCTCAACACTGGAATCTCCGTTATCCAGAGTAAAGTAGGTATTCTTGACCAGCTGCATCGTAAAGGTAGAACCACCCTGACCAAAACTCCTTGTCTGAAGATTCTTGATGGCAGCCATCGTGAAACGGGGGATATCGAAACCAAAGTGGGTAAAGAAACGTGAGTCTTCAATTGATAGGAAGGCATCTACCAGAGCTTCCGGACAGCGGTCGTAGGTGATATTCTCACGAAGGTAGACACCAATCTCGGTAATCTGGTTTCCGGCATCGTCATAAATCAGAGAAGATTCTTCACCGATAAAGTCCTTAAACTCCAGTTCCGGCGCATCCGCAATCATCTTCTTGACGATGTTCAGACCGATCACGCCGACAGTGATACATACGATGATGATCAGCGCAAGAATGACGTTGAAAATACGCAGCCTGCGCAATCTGCGTATTCGTTTCTGCTGTTCAGTATTCTTTTTCTTCACTTTTTCCGGAGAATTGTGGACAATCTGGTAGACTTTGGTCGTATCCGATAATCTGCGTTCCGCGGACTCATCGATATCATGTCCGGTATCTTCATTTCTATCTTCACGGTCAAAGAATGAATTGGCTTCCGGTTTTTCCGCAGTCTCTTCCGTAATCTCCGTGTTTTTGTTTTCTTCGTTATATTCGCTCATAGTGCTAATATCATATCACAATTATCATTATATAATGCGAAGAAAGAAAAAACTTAAATATTGAGTTAACCGTGGTACTATTACTGTACATGGCAGTTCATTTACATATACAAAGTTCTTACACACTACTTCACAGTACGATTCGTATTCCTCAGCTTATCCGTAAACTCAAGGAATACGGTTTTACTTCGGCCGCGCTGACGGATCATGAGACAATGTTCGGAGCGATGTCC
>JAFRMA010000042.1 GCA_017430925.1 Solobacterium sp.
AGGATCGGAATATACTCTTGACCACAGACAGAAAAAACGGCTGAAAAGACAGAAAAGCGTAACGGCAGGGCTGCGCGGGACAAATCTCCTGCTTGGTAGGGAAGGTGTTCCGGCAGTCATAGACTATACGGAGATCATCGGTGCTGACAGAATCATACATTTGTTGTATGAAGGAAAAGAACTGACGGCGGTAGAGAGATACAACGGAGAAGAGTTGCAGATGGACCGCGGAGCACAGGTATATGTCAAAGCCGACAGCAGGTACTTACATCTCTTTGATTCCGAAGGAAACAGATTATAAGACAGGCATGAGAAGTATGCCTGTTTTCATATAAGAATGAAATGCCCGGGGAATCATGTTACAGTAAGAATTGTTAAGGATTACAAGTATGACAGGAAATCATATCCAGATCATTAAAAAACTGATGTTCCGGTTATTGCCGATACAGGTATTGCTGGCTGCGGTTGGTGCGGTAAACGGTATCGTAACCAGTTTCTTTGCGAGTAATTATATCGGGATCGATGCCATGAGTGCTGTTGGTTTATACAGCCCGGTAAATATGCTGGTTGGGGCAACCGGCACGATATTTGCCGGAGGATGCGCTATCATCTGCGGACAATATCTCGGACAGAATGAGCACGGGAAACTGCAGGACGTATTCATGCTTGATCTGGGGATAACCTCTCTCTGTGCCGTATGTTTTACTGTTCTTCTGGTATGCGCAGGGTCGCTGAACATGACCGGTTTCTTTACAACCAATGAAGTATTACGCCCGATCTTCAACCGGTATATCCTTGGTCAGGCCATCGGTATCCTGCCGATGATGATAGCGAATCAGCTGCCTGCGTTTCTTGCCATGGAGAATCAGGGGAAACGTACCGTGCAGGCCAGTGTTGTATTTATCATTGTGAATCTGATCCTGGACTATGTGTTTATCCAGGTTTTGCGGTGGCAGGAATTCGGTCTGGCCATGGCGTCTTCTCTTGGTATGTGGATCTTCATGGCTGTACAGGCACAGTATTTCTTCTCTGATCAATCACTGTTAAAGATCTCTTTCGGGCATATCTCTACAGGAGATTTGTTCAGAATCATTACGGTAGGCTTTCCCGGAGCTGCGAGTTATCTGTTCCAGACCGTGCGGGGACTTCTGGTAAACAAGATGCTGGAAATCCACGTGGGAAGTATGGGGCTGTCCGCATTCTCTGCCGCAAATAATCTGCTGGGTATCTTCTGGGCCATACCGACAGGCATGCTGGCAGTATCGCGGTTACTGATCGGTATCAGTATCGGTGAAGAAGACCGGCATACTCTGGCGGATATCATGCGCGTGATGTTCCGGCGGTATATCCCTCTGATGTGCCTGGTTGACCTGTGCATTATTCTCTGTGCCGTACCGCTGACGAATCTCTTTTTCCATGATCCGGATGTTCCTGTATTCCGGATGATGGCAGATGGTCTGCGTATTCTGCCTCTGTGTATGCCGCTGAGTATTATTGAGATGCATTTTGCCTGTTACGGACAAGCTTCCGGGAAACAAGTGTATGTACATACGTTATCCTTCCTGGATGGTGTGTTGTGTGTTGCGGGATTCTCTTATCTGCTGATCGGTGTCATGGGGATCAACGGTGTCTAT
This sequence comes from Solobacterium sp., assembly GCA_017430925.1. Classification (GTDB taxonomy): domain Bacteria; phylum Bacillota_I; class Bacilli_A; order Erysipelotrichales; family Erysipelotrichaceae; genus Bulleidia. The sequence goes on from JAFRMA010000042.1 coordinate 1,635, forward strand.
ACGGCGAACGTACTCAACGGTGTAGTGACTACCCTGTATATCATTTTCTACGCATGGGCAAAAAAGAAACACATGCCCCGGAACATGGACGACCTGATGGTTATCCCGGAGAATTTCGGTGTATCGGAAGAAGACAGAATTGATATCAGTGTTCATACCATGGAAGAAGTTGTAACACTGTCACAGCGGATCCAGAATTTCTGTGAAGAGAAGGGGATCGATACCCGGAGAGCATACCTGGCTGGTCTTTCCATGGAAGAGATGGCAGGAAATGTGATGGATCACGGTTTCACAAAAGATAAGAAAAACCACACGATAGATGTACGTGTGGTACATAAAGACGATCATGTGCTTCTGCGGATCCGGGATGATTGTGTTCCTTTCAACCCGGAAGAGAGGAAAAAGATTTCCGAAGGAAATGATCCTGTCAAGAATATCGGTATCCGTATGATCTATCAGATGGCGCAGGATATCCGTTACCAGAATCTGCTGGGATTAAACGTGCTGACGATTCGTATATAACTCCAAAGTCATGTCTTTACAGATATGACTTTTTTACTGCGGAGAGAGCTCGATAATCTCGTAGTAACAATGTGATTCATTGCGGAAAGGCATATACCATCCGCCGATTCCGGGACTGACATAGACATCTGTATCCCCAATCCTGTAATTGCCCAGGACGTTCAGACCAGCCAGTGCATACACAAACTTCAAAGGGAAATATTGTCCCGCGTGTGTATGTCCGGAGAGCTGCAGATCTGCGCCTGTCTCAAGGATATCTTCATTCTGGTAAGGACTGTGATCCACGCACAGGAGATAGGTATTCTCCGGGAACGCGGGAAGATCCTCCACCGGCTTTCTGCTCAGCCTGGAGTCATCTTCTCTGCCGAGGATGACCAGATCGTCACTGACCTGGACAAATTCATCCTGCAGGATGATCAGCCCGTTATCTTCGATCGCGGACTTCAGTTCATCCTCCGTGAATTTTTTTCCGCCGACATAGCTTCCTCTATCCTGGCGGTCATGATTGCCGTAGACATAGTATACAGGTATATGTAATGAACCCAGCTGTTCAAAGATCCACTCCATCTCTTCCTTCTCTGTATGTTCATCCGTGATATCACCGCCGAGCAGTACAAATTCCGGATGTAAAAACTCGATCTCAGTCAACGCTTTCTCTACCGCTTCCTGTGTCTGCGGGGACCCATAATGCAGGTCGGAAAGAAAGACGAATTCATGTTTGGACGTGAGTTTCTCCGAAGAGTAACGCAGATGGTGGGGGAGGATCGTCTGTGAGTTGATCGTTCCCTGAAGAAAGAGAGCTGCGGTCAGGACACACAGGAGGATCATCCCAAGCTTCTTAATCTCTTTATAGCGGGTGAATGACAAAACCACCAGAACCAGATCGCACAGACAATCTGCGAGAAGAGCGATATACAGCCCGCTGAGAAGATAATTATACTTCCAGAGAAAAGGACTGGCTGTCGCAATCACCAGATATGCCAGCCAGATGGCTAAACATGCCTTCAGCACAAAGAGTACCAGTTTAACCGGACGATTATGAATCTGATTCGTGAATCTGCGCAGGCAGGCAGTCAGGAGAAAACCCGGGATCAGGGAGAGGAACCATAAGAGATAACGAGTAACTGTCATAGAAACCTCCGGAGAGAATCAGTAACGATTCCCTGTCTATATGTATCATAACAGAGATCGTGGTTGTACGGAGGATTTGTCATTCGTTATAATTGATTTGTATACAGAGGAGACAGCAGAATGACACTGAAAGAACTGGTGATGAAAAGCCGGGGTATCCGCGCTTACGACGAGTCTTATACAATGACAGAAGAAGATATGCGGGAATTTGTGGAACTTGCGCGTTTCTGCCCGACGGCGGGAAATCAGCAGGCCCTGAAATTCTATATCAGCTGGGAAAGAGACGAAGTAAACGAAATCGCGAAATGCACGCACTGGGGCAAGGACAGACCCTATCCCGGAATCAATCCGAGCGGATTTATTGTGATCCTGCAGGATACGGATATTGATGACCGTGCGTGGTCCTGGTGGAGAGATGCCGGTATTGCGGCACAGACGATCATGTTGGGCGCAGCAGAAAAGGGACTTGGCGGTCTGATGATCGGAAGCTTTGATAGAGAGCCTCTGCGGGAAGTGACCAGGTTGGCGGACAATCTGAAGATCCTGCTGGTACTGGCGGTAGGAAAACCTCTGGAAACCAGTGTTCTGGAAGATCTGGAAGATGGAGAAGCCCTGATCGTACGTGATGAAAACAACGTTACACACGTAAGAAAACGCAAGGTGGAAGAGCTGATCGTCAAACGTAAATAAGTATTCAGGAATAACAAAATAACCCTCTTTGTCTGGGACAGATATCCCGGATAAAGAGTGTATTTTTCTTCTGGATATGTTTACAGTTCCAGAGTGGAACGGAAATAGTCAATGGTTTTCAGTAAACCTTCTTCCAGAGGAATTGTCGGTTTCCAGTTCAATTCTTTTTCTGCCAGATCAATGACGGGTTTTCTTTGCGTGGGATCGTCCTGCGGTAATGGCAGGTAAATGATTTTGGATTTTGTGCCGGTCAGTTCAATGACTTTCTGCGCCAGTTCCAACATGGTAAATTCGGAAGGATTACCCAGATTCACCGGACCGGTAAAACCATCCCGTGAATTCATCATCCGGATCAAGCCGTCAACCAGATCATCCACGTAGCAGAAGGACCTTGTCTGTGAACCATCCCCGTAGATCGTAATGTCTTCACCTTTCAGTGCCTGAACAATGAAGTTGGATACGACTCTGCCGTCATCTCCGCGCATATTCGGGCCGTAGGTATTGAAGATACGTACGACTTTGATATCAACGTTGTGCTGCCGGTTATAGTCAAAGAACAGCGTTTCTGCGGCTCTTTTCCCCTCATCGTAACAGGAACGGATACCGATGGTATTCACATGCCCCCAGTAGGATTCCGGCTGCGGATGGATCTCCGGGTCACCGTAGACTTCGGATGTACTTGCCTGTAAGATCCTGGCATGACAACGTTTTGCCAGACCTAAGGCATGTAAGGAACCGATGAAAGAAGTCTTGATCGTTTTGATCGGATCGTATTGATAGTGGATCGGTGAAGCGGGGCAGGCGAGGTTATAGATCTGGTCACATTCGACATGGATATCTTCGAGAACATCTTTGCGAAGAAACTCAAAGTGAGGATCCTGCATTAAAGAAAGAATATTTTCTTTCTGCCCGGTAAACATGTTATCCAGACAGATAACCTCATATCCTTCTTCTAATAATCTTTTACATAAATGAGAACCGATAAATCCGGCTCCTCCAGTAACTAATACACGTTTTCTCATGGTTTTATCCTTTGTGGTTTTGTTCTTTTTTTTGTTATCTTTTTAAAACCTATCCTATTGTATCTCTAGAAAGAAAAAAAAGATATCCCTGCTGTGAATATACTGTATATTTTGTACGTTTACAGAATATGATAAGATTATTAGTAACAAGTCTGTGAGGATACTATGACAAAGATATCAATCGTAACACCATGTTATTACAACGGTATGAACCTGCCGGAAACCTATGAGGTTGTAAAACGTGATGTTTTTGAAAAAAGAAAAGACCTGGAATTTGAGTGGGTACTTGTGGATGACGGATCCGGAGATGATACGTTCTTTCAGGCTTATCAGCTCCAGCAGAAAGATGACCGGATCAGGATCGTCAAATTATCCAGAAATTTCGGTGAATTCCGGGCAATCGTAGCTGGATTAAGTGTGGCAGAAGGAGATGCTGTGGCAGTAATCAGTGCTGATCTGCAGGATCCCCCGGAACTGATTCCTGAACTGATTTCTTCCTGGGAGAACGGCAATCCGGTAAATCTCGCGGTCAGAGGCGGCAGAGAAGAGTCTGCGCTGAAAAACTGGTTCGCGGACACATACTACCGTCTGGTCAGACGCTGGGTAGAACCAAATTATCCAAAGCGGGGATTTGATTTCTTTCTGATCGACCGGGATGTAGCCCTGAAACTGGTGGAAATGCAGGAGAAGAACTCCAGCATATACTTACAGCTGATCTGGCTGGGATATCAGCCGAAGACCATTGAATATACCAGAAGAGAACGGGAGAAGGGCAAGTCCATGTGGTCTTTCCGCAAACGTTTTGATCTGTTTGTGGATACATTCGTGGTGTTCTCCTACAAACCGATCCGTTTTATCACCTTTATGGGGTTCCTGGTCAGTTTTATCGGTATGATCATGTCTGTTTATTATATTATCGATAAACTTACACATCATGTGATGCCGGGATGGACATCTCTGATGGTTGTAATCTTACTGCTTTCCGGTTTTCAGATGGTCATGTTGGGGATTATCGGTGAATACATGTGGAGGAACCTGGATGAGTCCAGAAACCGTCCTCTGTATGTGATTGAAAAGGTGATCAATCCCAAGAAGAAAGAACAGGATAAGGAAGAGTCCTGAGGATAACGGAGGAAGAGACATGCGTAAATTCAGCACGGAAAAAACCGTACAATGGATCATACTCATGGTCTTTTTTCTGTTTCTTCTGCTGGTATTTCACTGGTCCCCTCTGGCGGGAGATGACTGGATCTATGCCAGTGAAGTGCGGTATTCGACAGTTCTTGCCCAGACGATCTATGCGTATAAGACCTGGTCGGGGAGGGTGCTGAGTGAGTTCTGGGGCTTCGCGTATACTTCCCGCAAGATCCTCTATGATCTCAGCGGTCCGGCTCTGGTGGTGCTGACGGTATCCGCAATCGTCCGTTTACGCAAAGAACACTCTGCGGCAGATCTTCTGCTGGTGATCTTCATGATCCTGACCATGCCTATGTTTATCCGTACCCAGACCATGACCTTTCCGGTAGGATTTGCGGCATATTTTATTCCGGTTCCGCTGTATTTCCTGCACCTGTTACTGGTTAAACAATGGCTGTTTGAGGATAAGATATCTATCCTTCGTATCGCTCTGATGGCAATATTCAGTTTTGTGATTCCTTTGCACATGGAGAATCTTTCCGTGTTGATGGCCTTCACAAACTTCGCGGTATTTGTGTATGCGTGGGTAAAAAAACTGCCGATGAAACTGCCGCTGTTATTCCTGGGTATTGCCGGAATCAGCTGTGTGATCATGTTTTTCTCGCCGGGAACGACACTGCGTCTCAGCGCTGAATTCTCTGAAGATACGACATTGGATCTTGGCAGGATCGCATCCAACTGGACACCGTTTGTGTCCCAGACGATGTATTACGCGGATAATGTGAATACGATACTGAACGGACTGGTACTGTGTACTCTTCTGAAGAAAGAGAAGAATACCGGGAATTATATACTCGCAGGTATTTTCGCCCTGCAGATCTTGTTGACATGGATCAATGGATTCCACAGCCTTGTGATCGATACATTATGGATGATCCTGTGGTTTGCGGCTCTGTTGTATGTCTGTTATCACCAGGAACCGGGTGATTGCGAAATGATGGTCTTTCTTGTATTGGGCGTACTTGTCAGTAACGGGATCATGGTTCTGTCTCCGAGTTTCCCGGAACGGACTACGGTATACGCGCAGTTCTGTCTGACCGCGTTAAGTGTTCTGTTCTTCTCACACATTGAGATTAGTACAAAGTATCTCCGGGGACTCTGCCTGTGTCTTGCGGCAGGAATCCTGGCTTCCGGAATGTACTGGTATAAGATCTATTCTCTGGTTCATGAGGTGAATATCGTACGTCAGGCACAGATCGGCTATTACCAGAAGAGACCGGATGCCGGAGAGGCATGGTTACTTGCATATCCCCGCAAATCGATACATTCCGCGAATATAGACTCCGAAGAGGATGTGGATCATATCCGCGGGTTCCATGACTATTTCTACCTGGCAGAGGATCTTCATCTGAACTTCTACTACCTGGAGAACTATACGAAGTCTGCGATCCAGGCGGAAATGCCTGCACAGGAATAATCGTATCCTGTGGTTTTTCCCTGGATAAAGTACGATAAGATTGATTTATAAAGATTCTTACATGACATTCGGGAGGTGATCCGCATGAAATGTCCAAACTGCAGCGGCACACTATATTTTGATATCGATAAGCAGAAACTGGTGTGTGAACACTGTTCTGCGGAATTTGATGTGTCTAAGTACAGCGGGAATAACAATGCTCAGGAAGGAGTATTTGAAGGAGAGAAACTATATACCTGTAAAAACTGCGGCGCAGAACTGATCAGTATGAATGATGAAGCGGTTACGTACTGCAGTTACTGCGGGTCAGAAGCGATCCTGCAGAGCGAGATTTCCGGTATGCGTTATCCGAAAAAGATACTCCCGTTTAGAATCAATAAGAAACAGTGTAAGGATATCTATATGGACGCAATGAAGGGAAAATGGTATGTCCCGAAAGAGTTCAAGGATCCTGAGTTTATTGAAAAATTCCGCCCCTTTTATATTCCTTACTGGATGTATCAGGTACAGTTCCGCAAGGAACCTTTCTCCTTGAAGGGATCACGGTCTTACTACAGCCGCGGATATGACTTTTACGAAGAATACGATGTGACAGCTGCGATCCGCTATCAGGGAATGTATGGTATTCCCTACGATGCGTCACGGAATTTTGATGATGGAATTGCGGAAGATATCGCTCCGTTCCAGAAGAAATATCTGGTTCCCTTTGCGCCGGGATATCTGGCAGGTATGTATGCGGATAAACCGAATGTAGACGCGGATCTGTATGAAGAAGAAGTGCTGGAAAGAGCAACTGATGCGGCAATCACGGATATCAACAAGGATTTCCGTGATATAAATCTGCACTGGCCGAGGAAGAAAGACCAGCAGAAATTCCTGGAAACACATTATACCGGCGTAGATGCGGTATTTCTTCCGGTATGGTTCCTGACCTGGAGAAAGGATGACCGTGTCGCTTACGCAGTAGTCAACGGACAGACCGGGAAGATCCACATTGATCTTCCGGCTGACATGCGCTCTTTCATGTTCATGACAGTACTGGGGGCAGCGGTATTGTTTGCCTTACTTACGATGTTTGTGACGGTGACATCCCGGTTTGTGATCTGGTTCTCGGTATTGCTGGCATACATGACCGGCAGGAGATATCTGCGTGAACTCAGGGAGATCCGTGATCGTGAGAATCATGTCTTTGACAAAGGATATCTGTTAAGTGATGAAGATGATCTTGTGATGTCGGAGAAGAAGCGCGCAAAGTTAAGGAAAAAGGGTGTCTCTGAGGGAAGCGGTCTGCTTAGGGTTGTCGGCGGAACGCTGGGATTCCTGTTTATATTCGCTTTGTTCGGCGGTCTGTATGATGAATTGGTGACAGAAGACGGTGCACTGGTGATGACGTTTCTCATTCTGATTCCGGAGATCTTCTTGTTCCTGAAGACGGTCAATACGGCCAGATATTTACGGAATAAAAGCGCGATACTTACAGCTTTATTAACTCTGGGTGCGGTCGTTTACAGCTTTACGATTGCGGCTGCGCAGCCGGTACAGGACTGGTGGTATTATCTCGGAAGTCTGATCAGTCTGGCTGCGGCTTCTGTGATGTGTACCGATCTGATCCGGAGATATAACGAAACTTCCACAAGACCGTTACCTTCCTTCTATTCCCGGAAAGGAGGCAATGATCATGCGTAGAATCAAAAGATTATTCCTGCTGGTAATGATGATGGTATGTTTCCTGCCGGTATGCCGTGTTCAGGCCGCAAATAACTATAGAGTAATCATCAATGACCAGGAAGATCTGCTTACAGATCAGGAAGAGAATATGCTGAGGATCCGTATGGATCAGATGACAGCCTACGGGAACGCGGCATTTGTGACTGTGCGCCAATTTGAAGATGTCGGCACATATGCCAAGAGAGTCTATCGTGAATACTTCGGTACAGACAGCGGAATGTTATTCCTGATCGATATGGGAAGACGTAAGATCTGGATCTTCTCAGACGGCGCGGTATATCGGGTGATCAATAAGGCATATGCCAATACGATTACCGACAATGTTTACCGGTACGCGTCAAGAGAAGAGTATTACGCCTGTGCCGATCATGTCTTTGAACAAGCACTGACATTGCTGGAGGGCGGACGTATTGCCCAGCCGATGAAGTATACCTCCAACATCCTGATTGCGCTTGTCAGTGCCTTGCTGATCAACTTCCTTTTCCTGACATCCGAAAGAAAGAAGGAGAAACCGGACACGAAAGAAGCGGTGAAGGCTATGTCCACAGCCGTAGGTGTCAAGATCTTATCGGAAAAGATGTTATCCCAGCGTAAGAGTAAACACTTTGAAAGCAGTTCCGGCGGCAGCTCGTCCGGAGGAGGCTATTCCGGAGGAGGTTCTTCCGGTGGTGGTTTCTCCGGTGGCGGCGGTGGCTCTTCCGGCGGCGGAGGCGGACATAGTTTCTGAGAATCGTATGTATATTGAAGTAAATGACAGAAAGATATGGGTGGAGATCTGCGGAGAGGGCAGACCACTGATCATGCTGCACGGAAACGGTGAAGATCACACGATCTTTGATAAAGCCGCAGAAGTACTGAAACAGGAGTATACCTGTTATCTTCCGGATACCCGGGGTCATGGGAAAAGCGAACCCTGTACCGAACTGCACTATCAGGACATGGCAGATGACATCCTTGCGCTCATGGATCAACTTGATCTGCGTGATGTATGTCTGTACGGATTCAGTGACGGCGGTATCGTGGGATTGCTGGCATCCATGCGTACAGACCGGATCACAGATCTGGTGGTAAGCGGAGCCAATCTTACGCCAAAGGGAGTAAAGTTATTCCTGCGGATCATCATGAAGGTAATGTACAAACTGAAAAAAGATCCCAAGATCCGTCTGATGCTGGAAGAACCACAGATTACCAGTGAAGAACTATCCTGTATTAAAGCACGTACATTGGTGCTGGCAGGATCCAGGGACCTGGTCAGGGAAACAGAAACCAGGCAGATCGCGGAAAGTATACCCGGCGCGGAACTGCGTATCCTGAAAGGAGAAGGACACGGAAGTTATATCGTTCACTCAGAGAAGATTGCCCGGATCCTGCAGGAGTTTCTGGGAAAGCAGAAAACCGGATAATATACAAGAGAGGTGAGAATAAGATGAAAAATCGCAGAGTAAAGAAAGAACTGCAGGCATCCATAGTGCTGTTTGTATTGTTTATTGTGCTGATCATCCTGCTGAAGACAGTAGATGTAGAACCGCTTGGACCGCAGAATTCCGAAGTCGGTCTGGCTACCCTCAACTGGGCTGTCCATCATGTGCTTGGAGATCACCTGGTCTGGTACAACATTACGGATGTTTTGGGGAAGATCGCGCTTCTGACCGCTTTCGGTTTTGCCTGCCTTGGTCTTTATCAGTGGATCAAGCGCAAAGATATCCGGAAAGTAGACCTGGATATCCTTCTTCTTGGAGGTTTCTATGGTCTTGTGATTCTGTTCTACGTTTTCTTTGAGATCTTTGTGATAAATTACCGTCCCGTAATTCTGGAAACAGAACTGGAAGCTTCTTTTCCTTCTTCTCATACCATGGTTACGTTATTTATCATGGGGTCCGCAATCTATCAGTGCAAGCGCAGGATCAGAAATAAGATGATAAAAAACATCCTGATTATGGTCTGTCTCCTGATCATGGTTGTTACCGTGGCAGGAAGATTGATCTCAGGTGTTCACTGGTTTACGGATGTTGTCGGAGGATTACTGCTGGGATTCTCACTGATTCATCTGTATAAGGCTGCAGTGAGGTATACGGATCTGAAACAGAAATCCGGACAAAGAAACAAAGCATAAGCTTTATTTCTTCTTGAAGAACTTGTTTATATTGTCATAAAGGAAAGATTTTCTGGCTTTTCCCAGATACTTTCCTTTTTTATCGTAGTATCTGGTGATTCCGTCATCAATCAGGCTTTTCCGGCTGTATCCGATGCGCTTGCCGTCAGCATCATAGTAAACAGTAAGATCCTCTGCGAGGGGACTTCTGCGGCTGTATCCGATATGATGATCCCCGTCATAATAATTCGTTACGGAGTCGTAAAGAAGATTCTTCCGGCTGTATCCGATCGTACTGTATTCCTGGCCTTCAGAGACTGTAACATCCGGAAACAATAAAGATTTCCGGCTTGCTTTCAGCTCATCTTCTGTAAACATACGGAGATCTTCGATCCTGTCTTCTTCCTCTTCATCCGCCGGCAGTTCATCTTCTTCCTCTTCCTCAAAGGAAGGAACTTCCCAGTCTTCTTCCTTACCGGTGTCTTCATCATAGGAACCAAAAGGAAAGCCATCCAGATCGATTTCTTCGTCAAGGATGTCAGTCTCTTTCTTTTTCATGAGCTATCCTTTACGGCGTATTACGATCCGCGTTCGCTGATCAGCGATGATAAAAGAATCATCACAGCGCCTGCACAACCTGCCGCGGAGAGTGATTCATTAAGAAATACAGCAGAGAGGATCAGCGCAAAGACCGGGTCAATATAACCAAGTACAGCTGCTGTCTGTGCCTTGATCCCTTTCAGACTGTCAAAATACAATACATAGGCAACTCCGGTATGAAATATACCTACGATCACCAGTAACACGATCGTCTGTATACGGAGAGAGGTGAACTGGAAACTCCCGGTCATGATCAGATACGGGAACAAGATTACTGCTGAAGAGAAGATCTGGATCAGTGTTTTCCCGTAAGAATCATAATCCGGGGCTTTCTTATTGATGATGACAACGATTGCGTATAATACAGCAGCAGAAAGACCATACAGCACACCGGTAATATTGACTGTCTCCGATCCGGTCAGACCGGTCACCAGAACCATGCCAAGAACAGATACAGCGGCACAGATCAGTTTCTTCCATGTCAGTTTTTCCCGTAGGAATATCGGGGACAGGAGGATGACGATCGACGGCTGCATATAATAGCACAATGTCGCAATGCCCACAGTCGTGTAGCGATACGCTTCAAACAAGAGAATCCAGTTGATCCCGTTCATTGCCCCGCACAGAATATAGCGCAGGATCTCCCGCCGCGGGAACCCGGACAACGCGTTCTTCCTGCGCAGAAGAATCATAAGATAAAGAAATGCCGAACCGATAACACCGCGCAGAAAAGCCAGCAATTCCGAAGAAACAGGAAGATATCTGCGGAATATACCGATACTGCCGAAAATCAGCATGGCCAGGGTCATCCCTGTTAGCGAACGTATGTTATTCTTTTCTTCCATAACTGTATATTAGTATATTTTTTTGACAAAGAATATACCTTGAGAAACACCTGCGGAAAAATAGAGAATCTGACAGAATACAATGTATAATATCTCTGTGACCGTAACATACAGATGTATGCAGGAGGATAAAGATATGGTTATTACAAAAGATATTATTTACGCAGGTGTGGATGATCACCAGATTGATCTCTTTGAGGGACAGTTTACGGTTCCCCTGGGAATGGCTTACAACTCCTATGTGATCCTTGATGAAAAGACAGCCGTCATGGATACGGTAGACGGAAAGTTTACCCAGGTATGGCTGAATAACCTGAAGGAAGTTCTCGGAGACAAGATACCGGATTATCTGGTGATCCATCACATGGAACCGGACCATTCCGCAAGTATTCAGGCCTTTACGGAAGTATATCCGGAGACAGTCCTCGTTGGAAATGCGCAGACATTCAAGTTCATGGATCAGTTCTATCCGGGACTGCAGAATACCAGAAGACAGGTTGTGACAAATAACGGTACTCTTGAGTTAGGCAGTCATACACTGACATTTGTCTTTGCGCCGATGATACACTGGCCGGAAGTAATGATGAGTTATGATTCTCAGGACAAGGTATTATTCTCGGCAGACGCGTTTGGTAAATTCGGTGCCAATGACGTGGAAGATCCTGAGGGATGGGACTGTGAAGCCAGAAGATATTATTTCGGTATCGTAGGTAAATACGGACCGCAGGTACAGGCAGTACTGAAGAAAGCACAGGCTCTGGATATTCAGATCATCTGTTCGCTTCACGGACCTGTACTCACGGAGAATATTGCGTATAACGTGGATAAGTATAATACCTGGTCTTCCTATGAACCGGAAGATGAAGGTGTATTCATCGCGTATGCGTCAATTTACGGACATACAAAAGAAGCTGCGGAAAAACTGGCAGGGATCCTGGAAGAAAAGGGAATCGAGTATAAGATCGCTGATCTTGCCCGGGAGGATATCTATGAATGTGTAGAGAATGGTTTCCGCTACAGTAAGCTGGTGCTCGCTTCCGTAACCTATAACACGGAAGTATTCCCGGTAATGAAGCAGTATATTGAACTGCTAAAGGAACGGAACTATCAGAAGCGTACGGTTGCCTTCATTGAGAACGGTACCTGGGCTCCGATGGCTGCCAAGACAATGCAGAATCTCTTATCCACCTGCAAGGAACTGACCTTTGTTGAACCTGTCGTAACGATCCGTTCTTCTCTGAACGATGATACACCGATCAGGGAACTGGCAGAGAAGCTGGGATAGGACCGCGGGGAACGGAATGAAATTCAGAAAACTGATTCTGCCTTCACTCAGTATTCTTCTGGCTGCCTGCAGTATGAATATCAGTAAACCCAAATTACTGATGCTGAATGCGTATAAGGCAAGCCAGGAGGTCCAGTCAGTAAAAGCTGACGGTACTTTGGAATTGTCGGTAACTCTTGGGCAGGATGCTCTGACGATTCCCATTGATATGACTGTGGTCCTGGATAATCATGACAAGAAAGACCAGAGTGATAATGAAGTCTATGTATCGGTGGATATTCCGATGCTTGGCGTAGAGAATTATCAGATGTGGGTCAGAGACAACGTGATGTATATCGATGATGGTCAAAGTAAGCGTTATACACCATATGAACCGGCTGAGACAACCACCCAGTTATCCGCAGACGATTTTGTCGGTAAAGTATTCAGTGATATTGACAACTCTGTCATTGAGGAAAACGGTGATGAAACCACGATTGCCGTAACCGTAAACAAGGAAGGCCTGCAGGAATACTTCGAAGAAGTGGCAGAAACAGCTTCGGAGATCGACGATACTACAGGCATGGTATCCACGGTAGGAAATATCCTGAACGATATCACGTTTGATGACGTCAGAGTGACTCTGGATAAATCCAATCACGTGGTACGTCTGACTTTCGGCGGTACTCTGGAAGATAGTGAACTGCAGGGCAATGTATCTACGGATATCCGGTTCAGTGAATACAATACAGCGGTAATCCCGGAATATAACCCGGAAGAGTTCACAGACGCAGGTCTTTATGAAGAAACCGAAGACTTCACCGTGGAAGAAGTAGATACCGATGACGAAGAATATGTGGATGATTCCACCGTCATTATTGATTTCTCGGATGATGCGTCAATCCTTGTACATACACCGGAAGAGCAGGGAGTATATTGTTACTTCGATGAAGAGAAACAGTCACTGTTTATTTATAATGACCAGGAATTCTTGGGACAGGGATTCTTTATCGGCTACAGTTATGCTGAGGCAATCCTTGATAAAGTTATGTCAGCGGAAGAAGATTACCGTGTGACTGACCAGAAGACGCTTTCTCCGGGGATGACACAGTACCGCGGGATCTCCCTGAAGAAGACAGATCTGCTAAACGCGGATACACCGTATATGGTGATCCTGTTTGAGAAGGGGAATTTCGGCTTGTTCATGGCTGGTCATACGGATGAGGATACTTTTATCGGGATTACGGATGCCATGGAATATCAGGTGCCGGCACATTAAGTAGTAACAAGGAAATAATCTGTGCTATGATTAGAAATTAGAAAAGAGGTTTACTATGAATTTAGAACAGATGAAACAAAAATACGCCTACACTCTTGCCAGAGTTGGTCTGAATGTCCAGAAGGGACAGCCGGTCCTGGTAGAAGCAGCCATCGAAGGTGCGTCTTTCACACCGATCTTCGCTGAAGAGTGTTACAAACTTGGTGCTTCCAACGTCATCGTTCATTATCTGGATGAACCGAACATGAAAGTTGCCGCAAAGTACAGAAGCGCTGAAGATGTCCGTAAAGTAGAAGACTGGGAAGAATTACAGTGCCAGAAGTATCTGGACCAGGGCGCTTGCTACGTTCGTCTGGAAGGTGTAAATCCTGCTCTGATGGAAGATGTGCCGGAAGACCAGGCAAACGCGATTTTTGCGCATGAAGATGCTGTCAGAAACATCATGCGTCGTGCCAGCCGTGAAAAACACTGCCAGTGGCTGATCGCCATGATTCCTACACAGGAATGGGCAGATTATATTCTGAAAGATGTACCGGAAGAGAACAGACTGGAAGAACTCTGGAAACTGATTCTGAAACTCTGCTACATTGATGATGACAACGATGTTGTCAAGACATGGGATGAACTGAAAGCCAAGAGAAGAGAGAAGGGTGACCTCATTGATTCTTATCACTTCACACAGTTCCATTACACCGCTTCCAACGGTACAGACCTGATCGTCAAACTGACACCGGATTCCAAGTTCGGCTTCGGCAAGCGTAAATTACCGGCGAATTACGTGCCGTTCTCCGCGAATATTCCTTCCGAAGAGATCTGCACCACTCCGGAAAAATTCGGCACAGAGGGTGTTGTCTACGCGTCCAGACCGCTGGTTCTCGGTGGTAAGAGTGTAGAAAACTTCGGTTTCCGTTTTGAAAAGGGTAAAGTTGTAGAAGTGATCGCCAATGAAGGTAAGGAAATGCTGGAAGCTCTGGTAGCCATGGATGAAAATGCCGGTTATCTTGGTGAAGCAGCACTTGTTGAATACCATTCACCGATCTCCATGAGTAAGATCGTATACTACACAACACTGATTGATGAGAACGCTTCCTGTCATCTGGCTCTCGGAAGAGGACTGGCACAGCAGCCAAGCGATCCGAAGTATACATTCAATGACTCTGTGATCCATATCGACTTCATGATCGGTACAGAAGATATGCATATCGTTGGTACGACAGAAGACGGCAGAGAAGTTGTTATCTTCGATAAAGGTGACTTCGCTATCTAAAACAGGATTCTGTTCATAAGAGCAGCCGGGTATACGTATACCCGGCTTTTCTTGTACAATAATGACAGTAGGGGCTGAACAATGAACGAATTACTGCTGAGAGGAATACGTATAGACTGGGATAACATAGATGGTTTTAGTTATCTCCGTGAGATTGCGGCAATCTCTCAGGTGAGTGAAATCATGTTCACTCATCCTGTGACATTTTTTGTCGGTGAAAACGGAAGCGGTAAATCCACATTGCTGGAAGCGATTGCTGTAGCGTACGGTTTTAATCCGGAGGGCGGCACCAGGAACTATAGCTTTTCCACCTATGATTCCCATTCGGAACTTTCCGAACATATACAGTTGATCCGTGGTGTGCGGAAGGCGAAACATGGCTATTTCCTGCGGGCAGAGAGCTTTTACAATGTCGCTACCATGGAGGAAGAATACAGCCGCGGACAAGGTGGTCATCCTCTCCATTTACACGAAAGATCACATGGAGAAAGCTTCCTGACGGTTGCTCAGGAGAATTTCGGAGAGAACGGGTTCTATCTTCTGGATGAACCGGAATCCGCGTTATCTCCGCAGCGTCAGCTTACACTCCTGCTGGAAATTGACCGGTGTGTAAAAGAAAACGCGCAGTTTATTATCGCTACGCATTCTCCGATCCTGCTTGGTTATCCCGGGGCAGAGATCCTGAGTTTTGACGGCAAGATCCACCCATGTGCTTATGAAGATACCGAAAGCTATCAGATCACCAGGATGTTTATCAATCACCGGGATCAGATGCTTAAAAACCTCTTTGAAGAATAAAATCCGCTGTTACAGCGGATTTATAACTCTTCAGTATGATTGAACAGACGGTAGATCATCAACGCCACATTGTGCGCGCTTTCCCGTTTGCCGTCCTCTTCCCATTTCAGGAATGAATTCAGTAACGCGCCTGCATATGCGTATAACTCATACATATGCAGTTTTTTCTGCGGGAAGATATTCTTCATCATATACTCATTGACTGCCTCAATCAGTACAGAATACAGCCCGTGTTTGTTTAGTGTAAGAAAGTAGCGGGAATACCGGTCAAAGTAATTCAGGGAGAACTCGATATGTTCCAGTTTCATATATACACCCGGATCGTTGATTTCTCCGCCTTCGATCATATAACCGTTAACGATAATACTCAGATAATCACATAACGCATCATAAAGATTCTCATAGTACCGGTAGAAAGACATTCTGGATACCTTGGCATTACGGATGACATCGGAGACTTTGATCTTTGAAAACTCCTGTTTATCCAATTCATCCAGAATTGCATTTCCTATCGCTATGCGGGTAGTTATTGTTCGGTTGTTCAGCTCAGTTTTGATCTTCATAAATGTGATAAATCAGTCCTTTTTGTCTCATATGTGACAATATTCTTCTTTTTGTAAATTTTAACATGACCAGGGAACTCGTACAATACTCCTCAATAGCGGAGGTGTAACATGAGAATTGTAGCTGACTCGTCTTGTGATTTATACTCACTGAAAGATACAGACTTCAGGATCGTACCGCTGACGATCTATACAGATGAAAAGAGCTTTGTGGATGATCCGTCCCTGAACATCACGGAAATGCTGGATTATCTGGAAAACTACCATGACAGATCTTATACTTCCTGTCCATCCATAGATTCCTGGCTGTGTGCATTTAGCGGCGCGGAAGAGATCTTTGTCCTGACAGTAACCAGTGCGTTATCCGGTTCATATAACAGTGCCCAGAATGCCGCGGAGATGTATTGTGAAGATCATCCGGAAGCGAAGATCTCCATCATAGATTCTCTCTCTACCGGGGCAGAAGAAGCCCTGATTTTGCAGAAACTGGCAGAATTGGTCAACAGTGGACAAGACTTTGAAACCATAGACAAAAGGATCCGTAACTATCAGAAACATACCCGTCTGTTTTTCTCCTTCATCTCTCTGCATAACCTGACCCAGAACGGAAGAGTAAACAAGACCGTTGCGGCTGCCCTGAGCATCCTCAAAATCAGTGTTACCGGCACAGCTTCCCCCGAAGGGAAGATCAGTGTTACCGGCAAAGTCCGCGGAGAGAAGAAAGTGTTACAGACACTGTTTGAAGATATGAAGAAAGCAGGATACCGCGGCGGACGCGCAATTATCACCCATGTGGAGAATTCCGAAGCAGCCGTCAGACTGAAAGAATATGTACAGAGAGAGTTCGATAATGCCAGAATCGATATCTTGCCGGCAAGAGGACTCTGCAGTTACTACATGGAGAGAAAAGGAATCGTCATCAGCTGTGAAACAGGGATGTAGCAGATTACCTGAATAACAAAAAACGCTGTAATTTCCGGAATATACAGCGTGATCTGCATGGCGTCCCGGACAGAATTCGAATCTGCGACCTTTCGCTTAGGAGGCGAACGCTCTATCCGGCTGAGCTACCGGGACATACATACGATATCTTAGCAAAACTACATGATTTCGTCTATCTCCCATATGATAAAATCATAGTATGATCAAGAGAAAATCCCCGGTATCCCCGCGTTTCCCGGCAGAACCGGAATCCGGCACCCTGCAGAAAAGAATCCGGGAATACCGTGTTGAAAATCAAAAGTATTCCGGAGAAGAGTGTGATCAGGAACTCACTGCCATGACCTTCTCCGAGTGTGTCTTTACCTCTGTTGTCTTTACCGGAAAGGCAAGAGGATGTGAACTGGCAGACGTGATTTTTGAACACTGTGATTTCTCCAACATCGACATGCGGGAAACAACAACCCGGAGAGTGATCTTTGACCGCTGCCGGCTGACCGGTACAGATCTGGAAGACAGCCGTTTCGAAGATACAGAGTTCCGCAGCTGTGAATTCAGTTATGCGAACCTCTCTGCGTCAAAGTTCCGCAGGGTGATCCTGAAGGATTCCAACTGCCGGGATACCTCCTTTACCATGACAGAATTCAAGGATACGGACATTGAACGCTGTAATTTCACTGACGCGGAATTCCTCAACACCAGTCTGGCAGGACTGGATCTCTCAACCAGCAAAATCGACCGTATTACCTGCAGTACAGACGCGTTTAAAGGAGTGTACGTGAATGCGGAACAGGCGGTCGCGATTGCGGCAATTCTCGGTGTAATCGTAAAAGAATAAAACCTTGATTCATTTCACTAAATTTTCACAAATCTCGCATATCGGTTACACAAAGTCAATGTATTATAAGAGTATCAAATAAAGAGTTTGATATTTCTTTCCCCCTATCAGAATAGAGCTCATCGACGGATGAGCTCTTTTCTTGAGTTAACAGGGAATATTTGTTATGTTAGAGATGTAGAAAAAGAAACAGAAAGATCATTCAGGAGGAATAGTTATGGCATTGTTCGGCAATCTTTTTGAAAAGAAACATTGTGATATCTGCGGCAGTGAGATAGGGCTTCTAGGCAACCGTAAACTGGAAGACGGCAATCTGTGTAAGAACTGTGCCGCAAAACTGTCTCCCTGGTTCTCGGACCGGCGCAGATCTACCGTGGAAGAAATCCGCGCACAGTTGGAATACCGTGAAGCCAACAAAGAGAATCTTGCCGCCTTCAATCCTACGGAGACCTTGGGACATAAGACAAAGATTTATATCGATGACGCGGCAGGGAAGATGATCGTTACCCGGTCTTCCAAGTGGAGAGAAGAAAATCCGGACTTGATCGATTTAGACAAGATTCAGGACTGCGTGGTTAATGTGATCGAACACAAAGAAGAAATCTACACCAAGGATAAAGACGGAAAGAGAGTCAGTTATTACCCGAAGCGGTATAACTATGAGTATGAATACCGCATCGAAATAACCGTGGATTCTCCGTATTACCCTGAGATCTCTTTTGAACTGACTGATGAACGTCCTACGGATAAACACCGTTATGACTATAAAAAATATGCGGATGAAGGCTGCCTCATTCAGCACAGACTTCTGCCGGAGAAATATCCTCTGCAGGAAGTCATTGCCCAGCCGGATATCTTCATTCAGCCGGAACAGACCGAACCGGAGACCTGGACCTGCGAATGCGGGCAGGAGAATACCGGTAACTTCTGCAGTAACTGCGGAAAGCCTAAACCAATCCGCTGGTTCTGCCCGGACTGCGGGAGAGAAAATTACGGAACATTCTGTATCAACTGCGGAAGAAAGAAACCGGAATATTAAAAATCAGCACATAATG
The DNA here is from genome assembly GCA_017430925.1 of Solobacterium sp. Taxonomy (GTDB): domain Bacteria; phylum Bacillota_I; class Bacilli_A; order Erysipelotrichales; family Erysipelotrichaceae; genus Bulleidia. The sequence continues at coordinate 20,882 of JAFRMA010000042.1, forward strand.
TGCTGATTTCTTTTAGTTAAAGTATACGTATTCGTCATCCGGTCCGGCATAGTGACGGATCGCCGAAGCATACAGGACAAGTGTCTTACCTCCCTCAGAGATCGGCACGGTTTTCAGTGTTCCCTCAACTTCCAGCCACATATTCTTTTCCAGTTCCCAGCTCTTGACTCCGGTGACGGTAATACCGCAGAGTGAAGTGTCCTGTTCACAGCACACCATGGCTCTTCTGCCTAACACAAATGATCTGGTGTATCCAGGGATATCTTCCGCATATCTTCCGCGCAGACGGATCTTTTTGTCCTCGTATGTGTCCGGGTGATCCACCGCGTCCATATACCACAATCCGTAATCGTCATCCTTGATGTCGATCATCTCCGCGTTCTTGTCAAAGGGCAGAAGACCGCCTTTTAACTCTACAGGCTCACCGAAATTTCCTTCATAGAAGATTTGTGCGCGCTTGTTTATCGCCTTGATATTCCCGCGTAGCAGGGAAGCAGAAGTATCCGGTGTACAGCGATTGCAGATCACTACGTCTGACCACCGCAGCTGTTCAAACATCATACTGCGCATATTGGTGATATACATGGAGAATGTACTTGCGTCAACCGTGGTCAGGATTTCTACCAGAGGCCAGAATTCCGGCATATCCGCAAGTAATGTCTCACTGACGATCTCACTTCCGTTATACTCGATAAATACCTGGGAAGGGTGGTAGATCGTATCCAGTTCTTTCATCTTCTCGGGAGTAAGTTCCAGAGAACTGTCCATGAATTCAATGAAAGTATTATGTTCATCCAGGAACTTTTCCGTGTAGGGAGTTTCACCCTGTTCCAGACAGATGATCAATGTACGGTCAATCCCTTCCATAAACTGCTTATCATTCAGCGTGTCCATGATCAGGGTAGTCTTACCACTGTCAAGAAACCCCGTAAACAAATATACAGGACAAGCCATCAGTGTACTCCAAAGATATCCTTGATCTCTTCGATATCCACATGTTCACCAATGACAGTGATCAATCCGGTATACGCAGGGGAACCTTCACGGATATCCGCATCCCCCGGCACATAGTCAAAGAAGATCCATTTCCCGTCATGATCCGGTACGATACCCTTGGCACGGATCACGTTTTCTCCCAGCTTGGACAACATACTGCGCAGTTCTTCCTCGTTGTAGCGGTTGATCGTCTCGATACCTACAGAGTCGAAAATTTCATCTGCGTCATGTTCACCATGGTGATGGTGGTGATGTTCGTGTTCATCACTTCCCAGACGGATACGGTTGCCTTCGGAAAGACCTTCGTTTGCGGCTGCTTCTTCAGCTGCGTGATCATGGTGGTGATGATGCTCGTGCTCGTGTTCATGCTCATGCTCATGATGGTGTTCATGTTCGTGATCATGTTCATGTTCGTGGTGGTGATGATGCTCGTGTTCTTCTTCTTCTTCGTCATCATCTTCCAGGCCTTCCGGGAAACCGTTGGTGGATCCGGTCATTGCCTCAAAGATTACTGTGCCGGATAATTCATCCCATGGTGTGGTGATAATTCTGGCTTCCGGATTCAGTTCACGGATGATCGCGATATCTTCTGCCAGCTTTTCTTCACTGACATTCTGTGTTCTGGAAAGAACGATACTCGCGGCAGTCTTGATCTGATCGTCAAAGAATTCCTTGAAATTCCTGTGGTATACCTTACATCTCGCGGCATCCACAACCGTACTGTAACTATCCAGTTCCAGGCCTTCTACTGACTGGATTGCCTTCAGGATATCCGAGAGTTTGCCTACACCGGACGGTTCGATGATGATATGATCCGGCTGATATTCTTCTGCCAGCATCTTCAGAGCTTCTTCAAAATCTCCTTTCAGACTGCAGCAGATACATCCGCTGTTGATTTCACGGATCTCAATACCGGCTTCCTTGAGGAATCCTCCGTCAATACCGATTTCTCCGTATTCGTTCTCCACCAGGACGACTTTCTGACCGTTGAAGACATCTTTCAGTAATTTGGATATTAATGTGGTTTTACCTGCGCCCAGGAATCCTGAGACTACATTTACCTTTGTCATTTGTCTTACCTCACTTTTTTCTGCTTCTTTATTATAGTACATCTGTCAACTGTCTCATTTGATCTGTATGAAAAAGGTATCCCTCATCAGGATACCTTCAGTTTATTTCTGGTTCTTATAGACATCTCTCATGAAGTAATCCGCATGGGTTACCCAGAGATCAAAGTTCGGATCACCTTTACCATCAAAGATCTTATGACCTGCGAATCCGTGCGGATGTCCCGCAAAGGTATGGATCTCTACAGGAATTTCATGTTCATGGAGAGAAGTGTAGAGATAGTGCAGGTTCTTCATGGCACCGTGATCGTCTCTTCCTACAGCGATAAATGTCGGGGGATAGACAACACCTGTATAATTGAACGGAGTTCCGTCATGGCGGGGACCATAGATACAGAGGTAGGCATCCGGTCTGCCGTTATATTCATCCAGTTCATCCGGCTCGTACTCCGGGAAGTAATCCTGTACAGCCTTGTTTCCGGAATAGTATTCAATACAGAAATCTACCGTGATACCGCCGTTGGAAAAACCTGCGGCTGCGATATGATCCGGATCAATGCGGTACGTTTCCGCGTTTGCGCGTACAAGGCGGATAGCACGGGCAGTGTCGGCTCCGACTTCCTGGGGACTCCACGGACATCCGTTAGGCCGGCACTGAAGGATAAAGCACTGATAACCCAGTTCGTTGAATTCACGTCCGATCTGATAGCACTCACTGATGGAACCGATACCGTGGCTTCCTCCCGCAATCAGGATGACAGCGCCGACAGGCTGTACATCTTCACTGACAAGCATTTCCAGGTAGTAGGGCTTGAAATCAGGATCGTGATCGAAGGAATAGTCATCGTTTTCCACGTAAGGGGTATTCACCGGCATCTTTCCTTCCGGCCACAGCCAGATCCGTTCCGGCGCATTTTCCATGGGTTCAATACTCTCCAGTTTATCCATGAACTGTGTATGAAGAAGTTCTCTCTGATCATCATCTTCTTCCTTCATCATCTTGAACTGTAACTGCGCAAGTTCAATTAAGTCTTCCACCGGATACCGTGTAGGATCCTCATAAAGAGTGATTGCCTTGTTCAGCTCCTTGCCGTATTCCTGACGGTGCGGTTCTCTGCGCAGATGGATCGGGTTTACACCAAGCTTGGTCTTCGGAGCTTCTTCAATGTATACCCGGCGCATGACTACCGGTGTAAACGGCGCGTCACGGAAGTTGGTGCGTACACTTGCAATCTCATCCACTACATCCATGCCTTCGACCACATGTCCAAATGCGGCATACTGACCATCCAGATGCGGCGCATCCTGGTGCATGATAAAGAACTGGCTGGAGGCGGAATTGGGGTCCATTGCCCTGGCCATGGAGATGACTCCGCGTTCGTGCCGGATCGGATTCGGATGACCGTTGGAACTGAATTCTCCGACGATTCGTTCGGAAGAACCACCGGTACCGTTACCGCGGGGATCACCGCCCTGGATCATAAATCCGGGAATAATACGATGAAATGTCAGTCCGTCATAGAATCCCTCACGGACTAATTTGATAAAGTTGGCAGTAGTGACGGGAGCTGCCTGTTCATCCAGTTCCAGCTTGATTACACCGCCGTTTTCCATCTCGATAATAACCATGACAATTCCTCCTCTAATAATGTCGTAAAGTTTCAGACTGATCACGTTGATTCAGTAATTCGGCAATCTCATCCGGTTCGTTTTCCTCTAAAGGATTGGCAGTTTCTTCTTCTTGTTGTTTGCGGATATGACTGTAGCGGGCAATCGCGTTTTCTCTTCTGAGCTCTTCCAGCTGTTTTGCGTGATTCTTCTGGATCTTGATATAGTCGATGGACAGAGCTGTATCGATCATCAGAAACAGCAGCATTCCCAGTCCCAGAAGAACATCCCCGTCCAGCAGTAAAACCAGCGCAACCAGGCTGAAGAAGGCATCTCCGGCAATCATGATACCGGTAAGTATACTTTTGAGTTTCGGATTCATCTTATACCTCTGAATATATTTCATTGTATCAATTTCACGAACATTTGACCATGTGGAATACCGATTATCCTTTACTATCATCTTAGTGTACTTTATGGTAAAATACAGACGAAGTGAGGTAGAACATATGTTTCGTAGAACTATAGGTGCAGCATTGGCGGCAGCTGCCATTACCGTGGCTGCGTTGATAATCAAAGAATTGGATAAGGAAACCGAAGCCCCTGAAGAAGAGGACGATGACAGTGTTCACTTTGTCGATCTAGATGACAATGAAGATGATGAGACCGAATATCCTGAGGAAGTCCGGGAGATTGCGGATGTCTATCCTTACCTGGAACCCTGGTTCATTTCTGAGCAGCTGAACAGAAACGATGTATTTAACCGTGAATATCCGGAAGATACTCTGATCACCATCACACATAAGGCGAAATTTGAGGATGCCGAAACCGCGGAAGAATACCTGAAGATCGCTGTAGATAACGGATATAAGACCGAGAAACTGAGTGATGTGGAAAGCCTGATCATCAAGAAGATGTTTACAGCTGACGGAGTGATCCTCAGTGATATCTACAATGTTGCGAATCAGGTCGCCTGCCTGAAAGGACAGTACGAAGGATATAAGATTGATTAATTATCCCGCAGGAAGAATTATTCATACGGTACGGGATACTGTGAAATCGATCATCTTTGCGATCATTGTTGTACGGATCTGATCAGAACCTCCGCAGGAAGACTGCCGGAGGTTTTTTTAGAACAGAAGACACCACGGAAAGAGAGAAGAACCATGGCAAAAGCAGAAATCATGACAGTTATAGAGAATACGCCGCTGACAAAGGATACCTATCGTCTGCGCCTGAAAAGTGATCAGCCGGTGCAGGTACGCTGCGGACAGTTCCTGAATCTCAAGATTCCCGGCAAAGCTCTGCGCAGACCGATCTCCGTCACTTCCTGGAAGGGTGATGAGATCGAACTCACGTACAGAGTCGTGGGAGAAGGGACAAGAATCCTGACACAGTGCAGGGATACCCTGGATGTGATCAGCGAATGCGGCAACGGCTTTGACCTGACAAAGTTTGACAAAGAGGTACTGCTGATCGGCGGCGGTATCGGTACGGCACCGCTGATTGCCTGCGCGGAAGAAGCGTTAAGACAGGGACTTCAGGTAAAGGTGGTCTTTGGCTATCAGAACCGGAGTCAGACGTTATTTCAGGAATTCTTCCGGGAGAAGGGAATCCACGTGGAGTATGTCTATGACGAAGACGGAGAGAATGTTGTGACCAGGATCCGTGATCTGGGACTGGAGAAGATGGATTTCCTGGCCTGCGGTCCGGTACGGATGATGCAGGCAGTAGATGCCGTCATGGAAGGGTATGGACAGTTCTCGCTGGAAACCAGGATGGGATGCGGATTCGGCGCATGTATGGGTTGTTCAGTGCGGTTAAAAGACCGTATGGCAAGAATATGCAAGGAAGGTCCGGTATTTGAAAAAGGAGAGATCGTATGGCAAAACTTACTGTAAATCTGTCCGGTATGGAAATGAAGAATCCGGTGATACCGGCAAGTGGTACCTTCGGCTATGGTATGGATTATCTGGACTTCTATGACGCCAATATCCTGGGTAGTTTCTCCATCAAGGGGACCACTCTGGATCCGCGGGAAGGAAACCAGATTCCCCGGATCTGTGAGTATGATTACGGGATGCTGAATTCTGTCGGCCTGCAGAATCCCGGCGCGCACGAAGTTGCGGAGAAGTTCTTTCCGCAGATGAAACAGGTCTTTGACGGACAGGTATTGGCCAATGTAAGCGGGTTTTCCGTGGAAGGTTATGCGGAATGCGCGCGTATTCTGGATCAGGAAGACGTTGTAGGTATCCTGGAACTGAATATCTCCTGCCCGAATGTGCACGGCGGCGGCGCAAGTTTCGGCACGGACGTCAATACTGCCTGTGAAGTACTTCGGGAAGTCAAAAAAGTAACGCGTAAACCGGTGTATGTCAAATGTACGCCCCAGTGCCCGGATCTGGTAAAGATGTGTGTCGCGCTGGAAGAAAACGGGGCAGATGGTCTGGTACTGCTGAATACCTTCCTGGGAATCCGTCTGGATATCCGTACAGGCAAACCGATCATGAAGAATGTTACCGGCGGAGTAAGCGGTCCGGGTATATTCCCCCAGGCATTGTACAAGGTATACCAGGTATATCCGCATGTACATATTCCAATCATCGGCTGTGGTGGAATCAGTAAAGCTTCCGATATTCTGGAAATGATGTATGCCGGCGCTTCTGCCGTAGAGATCGGTACCCTGAACCTTACCGATCCCATGCGTATGCCGGAAATCATAGAAGAGTTGAATGAACTATGCGATAATTTAGGTATCAAGGATATCAATGAAATCATCGGGAGGGCACATAGATGAAAGGTGAAGTAATCATTGCCTGTGATTTTCCAAACAGAGAAAAAACACTGGCTTTCCTGGATCAGTTCCAGGATAAAAAACCGTTTGTCAAAATCGGTATGGAACTGTTTTACGGCAGCGGTCCGCAGATCGTCAAGGAGATCAAGGACAGAGGTCATAAGATCTTTCTGGATCTGAAACTCCATGATATTCCCAATACAGTTTATAAAGCCATGAGTAATCTGGCAGAGATGGACGTGGATATGATCAACGTTCACGCAGCCGGTACGATTGAAATGATGGCAGCTGCCCGCAGAGCATTGGATGAAAAGGGATCCAAGGCTGTTCTTCTGGCAGTCACACAGCTGACCAGCACCAGTGAACAGATGATGCATGAAGAGTTGTGGATCGATCACGCCATGGAAGAAACCGTCAGACACTACGCGAAAAACGCGCAGATTGCCGGATGTGACGGCGTTGTATGTTCACCGTTGGAAGTCAGAAGTGTACTGGATGCCTGCGGGGAAGATTTCTATACCGTTACTCCCGGAATCCGTTTCGCAGATGATGCCAAGGGAGATCAGAAGAGAGTAACTACACCCGCAGATGCATGTCGTCTGGGTTCATCCTACATCGTTGTCGGACGGTCAATCACGGCAGCGGCTGATCCTGTGGAAGCGTATCTCAGGGCATCCCGGGAATTTGAAAGAGGTACTGAAGAATGAAAAGAAAAATAGCGAAAGATCTTCTTGATGTCAAAGCGGTCTTCCTGAGACCGGATGATCCCTTTACCTGGGCAAGCGGCATCAAATCACCGATTTACTGTGACAATCGTCTGACCCTGTCCTATCCAAGAGTACGTGATGATGTGGAAAATGCTCTGGCAGCGATCATCCGTGAGAATTATCCGGACTGTGAAGCCGTGATGGGTACCAGTACCGCAGGTATTGCGCATGCGGCAATCGTAGCGACAATTCTTGATCTGCCGATGGGTTATGTACGTTCCAGCGCGAAAGATCACGGCCGGAACAACCAGATTGAAGGAAGAGTCGAAAAGGGAATGAAAGTCGTTGTGGTCGAGGATCTGATTTCCACGGCCGGCAGTGTATGCGAGGTGGTGGAAGCACTGCGTGAGGTCGGCGCGGTGGTTCTCGGAATCGCTTCTATTTTCACTTACGGGATGAAGAAAGCTGCGGCTCGTTTCCAGGAATATCAGGTGACCAATATTTCTGCTTCGGACTACGATACCCTGCTGGAAGTCGCTGCTGAAGAGAAGTATATTGACCCGGCAGTCATACCGAATCTGCTGGCTTTCCGTGATAATCCTTCGGATGAAAGCTGGATCGTAAAACAGTAACAGGAGTACATATGAAGAGTATACAGTTCGTGTTATCCCCGGCAGCCGGCAAGGTCCTGATTGCTAAGGGTCTTGCTTCGGACGAAAACATCCGTAAAGCAGTACAGGAAAATACTGTATTGATCGTCAAAGGGACAACCAACGCATACCTTGCGGCAGAACTGCTGAAGATCATCGGTGAGGAATTCGATATGCATGGATTCTTCCGCGGTGTAGTCAAGGATCCGCAGGCAAAGCTGAATTATCCGATACAGGAAAAAGATATCGTTATCCGTCAGGGAAAACTATGTCCTGAGGACGATGTATACTCCATAACGGAAGAACTTGGTGAAAACGATTATGCGTTCAAGGGAGCCAATGCGGTGGACCTGAAGACCGGAGAGGTTGGTATTCTGATTGGTAATCCTACCTCCGGTACAATGGTACCGCTGGTGGCTGCGGCAGTGGGACGCAGAGTAAAACTGATTCATCCGGTAGGCGTAGAGAAACGTGTGGAGGAATCCATACACTCTCTTGCCTGTCTGTGTAATAATACCGAGGGCACAGGTCTGCGCTTTTATCCTTCCGCAGGGCAGGCATACACGGAAATTGACGCATTAAAAGATCTCTTCGATGTAGAAGCGCATATTCTGTCAGCCGGCGGTGTGGGAGGATATGAAGGCTGTACGTATTTCCAGTGCACAGGAAAGGAAGAAGATTTGGAAAAATGCCAGGCATTGATCCGGGAGATCCAGTCTGTGCCTGCGTACGAACTCTAATAACCCAGTTTCTTATCTACTACGTGTTCCATGGGTTCTCCCTTGGCGTAGTGAACCAGATTCTTGTGTATCACAGATAAAACACGGCCGTAATTATTTACAGAGAAATATTTGCCGGAAATATGCGGCGTGATATAGACATTGGGACAATTCCACAGAGGATGGTTCTTCGGTAGAGGTTCAGGATTGGTAACATCCAGAACAACACCGCGGAACCATTTTTCTTGTGCCAGTTTTACCAGATCATCCGTAACGATTGCGGTGCCTCTGCCGATATTCAGCAAGATCGGTCCGGGTTTCATCTTGCGCATACGTTCTTCATTGAACAGTCCGATCGTTTCCGGTGTTTCCGGCAGACTCAGCGCGACAACATCGCATTCCCCGATAATCGTATCGATCTCATCAGTTGTATATAATCCGGCTAGATAATCCGGTTTCTCATGTACTGTGCGCCGTACACCGTAGCATTCCGCTCCCAGCGCATGCATACGCTGCAGGTAGGCAGAACCGATACTGCCCATACCTACAGATAATACCTTGATCTCTGAGACTAATTTGGCTTCGCCCAGTTTTTCCCATTCATGATATTTCTGGCGTTCCTGATAGTCCGGCATCAGCTGCAGGATCGATAATGTATTGGCAGTCAGGTATTCGGCAATCGCCGGTCCGTAGGCTCCGTAAGCATTGGTTAACAGGACATTTTCCGGTAACCAGGTTGCCATGTTGGCACTGGCGCTGAATAATTGTACCCATTCCAGTTTCGGCATCTTTGCGGTATATTCCGGCAGCGGAATACCAATCAGGATCTCTCCTTCAGCCAGTACTTCTTCCGGAATCTCACGGAAATTTTTATAGTAATGGAAGTGATAATCGTTTAGTTGTTTGAAATCGTTGATCAGGGATTCTTCGATGTGTCCGATAACAATGACATTTTTCATAATCTGTACCTCAGAATAAGTATATATGATGAATTCAGCAGATAAAAATGATATATTTTAAAATAGTAGAAATCTGCGAGGTGGGATTTATGCTTAAGAGTATTAAGTGGTCCAGTTTGTTTCTTTCCGTGGTTTATATCGTAGCGGGTGTATGTTCCTTCGTCTATCCCGAGCTTACGCATAACTATATGTGTGAAGCTGTCGGCGGTGCCTGCGTGGCTGCGGGATTGATTCACATCATCAGTTACTTTGTGATGAATATACGCAGAGCTTTATTTGAAAATGATTTTGTGGAAGGCTCGGTAATGATCCTTGTCGGTATTCTGATTGCCTGGCAGAGGAATGCCTTCCTTCAGCTGATTCCTTCGATTCTTGCGGTAGCGATCGTTGTCAGCGGTATTTCCAAGATCCAGGATGGTATTGATTCCGCTCGTCTTGGTCATCCGAGAAGATGGCTGGAACTGATTCTGGCACTGGTTTGTATCGGTGTCGGTGTGGTGGTGCTGATGAATGTTATCCGTGATGAGAACCTGATGTTCAAGATCATTGCCGGAGGTCTGATCTTCTCCGGTCTTACGGATCTGTATTCTTCCATCTCGTTGTCCACGAAGATCCACGCGTTCTTCAAGGCAGAGAAAGAAGCGGAAGACGCTGCCAAGGCTGAAGAAGAGAGAAAGATTGCGGAACAACTGAAACCCAAAGAAGAACCTGTTCTTCCGGAAGAGGAAGAAGAAATATCTCTGGTGCTGCCTGACAATACACCGAAGCCCAGTGTGTTTGCGAATACGCTGATTGATCCGGAAGAGGAGAAACCGGAAGTGCCTGCAGCACCGGAAGCACCTCAGGAAACAGAAGTTCCTGCAGAAGAACCGGAAGTTGTGAAAGAAGAGGAAAAGAATGCATAATGACTTGTTTACCATCGGTCCGTTAACAATTCATGGTTACGGGCTGATGATTGCGATCGGGATCCTGGTTGGGATGGCCCTTGCGGATAAGCAGGCAAAGAAGTACGGACTGCGTCAGAATGATGTGGATAATATCGTCTATGTCGCTCTGGCTGCAGGATGGGCTTGCAGTAAACTGACCTATATTCTGGTGGAATTCAAGGCTTTCCTGGCAGACCCGGTATCTTTTATCAGTTCTTCAGGCTGGGTTGTCTACGGCGGTCTGATCGGCGGTATCCTCGGCGCGTATCTTTACTGCAGGGCAAAGAAACTGGATTTCATGAGATACTTCAACCTGATCATCCCGCAGGTTGCGTTAGCCCAGGCATTCGGCAGAGTTGGTTGTTTCCTGGCAGGATGTTGTTACGGGATTGAGACAGATCTTCCCATCGGTGTAGTTTTCCCGCCGGAATCTCTGGCAATTCCGGGTGTGAAGTTATTGCCGACACAGTTATTCTCCGCGGCAGGGGACCTGTTGTTATATATTATCCTGTTACGGATATTTGAGAACGAAAAGACCAGGAACAGTACGGCTGCCTGTTATCTGATTTTTTACAGTATAGGCAGATTTCTGATTGAATTCTTACGTGGAGATATTGCCAGAGGAAGTATCGGTATATTATCTACATCGCAGTTTATTGCATTATTTACTTGTGCGGCAGGAATACTTCTGTTTGTGACAACCCGTAAACAAAGGAGAGCATAACATGAAAATAGGGATTGCCAACGATCATGCAGCAACAGAAATGAAGTTTGAAATTGTAAAGTATCTGGAAAGCAAAGGTTATGAAGTAGTAAATTTCGGTACAGACAGCAATGAGAGTACGGATTACGCAATCTGGGGTAAGAAGCTTGCGGATGCGGTAGTATCCGGTACGGTGGACAGGGGTATTGCCATCTGCGGCACCGGTCTGGGTATCGGCATCACATGCAATAAGGTCAGAGGGATCCGCGCGGCAATCTGTTCGGAAAGCCTGAGCGCCAGATATTCACGTCTCCACAACAACTGTAATATCATCGCGTTTGGGGCGAGAATCATCGGTGTGGAAACCGCAAAGGAAATCGTCGATGAATTTCTGATCACGGAATTTGAAGGCGGCAGACATCAGCGCAGGGTAGACCAGATCAAAGCAGTTGAGGAACAAAACTTATAAAATGAAACAGACCAGGAATCTTCTGATTACTATCGCAGCACTATTACTCGTCCTGTACTGGATGCCTCTGACGACAGTGAATATCACTACGGATCAGGGCACATGGCGGGTCCCTTTAGGCATGCGTTATTCTTCATCAGGAGATCATACATACACATTCACCGGACCGCGCAGTACGTATTCCGTCGGAAAAGACGCAGAGAATGCGATTCATTCCTATCCGGAAATGCAGTGTTACGGGAACACCTACTACTATGATCAGGAACATGATGTTTCCTATACCGGACATAGCGAACAGGGACAGCTGATGACAGAACTGACCTATCACTATGAGAACGGGAATACCTGCCTTGGCTGGACGGTAGATGATGAGATTGCCTGGCCGTTCGGTGATCTTCAGGATGTAGATGTCACAAAAGAACAGGCAATGGAAAATGACTGGTTTGTGATTGAGGACGGTATTGCCCAGAACATGTGGATCTACAATGATTTCTCAAGAATGGTAAAACAGGGTGTACTGTGTTATCTGCGTACAATGATCATTGATGGTGCCGATGTGAAGTATATTGACATCCAGGTTCTGGAAGAGACAGGTTACCGTGTTCTGACCAAGGAGAACGGGAAGGTCAGTGAACAGACCTACCGCAGATTTTCCGATCAGGAAGAGAATGGCGTAAAAGAAGTCAACGTCTATCAGTACGGTACTGCGGACGAAGCCCCGGTTTTGTTATTTGAAGTCAAACAATAGTGATATATTCCGGAACAGACAACCGGTATGATTAAACCAGGAAACCGATATGTTGAAGTATATTCTCAAGCGCATATTGATGATGATCCCGGTGATATTAATGGTCATCCTGGTTGTTTTTCTTATGCTTAATTCCGTGTCTTACGGACGTGGTTTACATATCCATGTATTCCAGGGAGATCTTCTTGATGGTATTCTTCGTTTTCTTCATATCGGGGATAACTGGCTTGGTCAGTATCTGCGGTATTCCTATAATGTATTCACCAAACTGGATCTGGGATTAGCCAGTGAGACGAACTGGAAGGTATCTTTTGAAGTCTCCGGGAGATTGATCTATACTCTGCGTCTGACTATTTACGGGCTTCTGGCAGTGATCCTGATCGGTGTTCCTCTGGGAATTATTTCGGCAATTCATGTCGACAAGTGGCAGGACAGGGTGATCTCTGTGCTTTCACTGTTTTTTTCTTCGATTCCGAATTATTGTCTGGCAATCTTCCTGGTCTTTATATTCTCGCTCTGGCTGGAGATTCTTCCTCCTATGGGTATCAAGTCCTGGACTTCTTATGTTCTGCCGGTTGCGGTGATCTCCATGGAAGGGATTGCCCAGACGGTACGGACAACCAGGTCTATTGTCCTGGAAACGCTGGATAAGCAGTTTGTGACAGCTTTACGGTCTAAAGGTATCTCTGAGAGGAATACAATATACAAACATGTCCTGCGCAATAGTCTGGTTCCGATCGTTTCCTTGTTAAGTCAGATTGCCACAAAGGTATTATGCGGTACGATCATCGTGGAGACATTCTTTTCCATTCCGGGAATCGGGCAATATCTGATCGCGGCAGTAAGACAGCGTAGTTATTCCAGAATTCTGGGTTCCAGCGTGATGATTGCGCTGATTCTCATGATTATTGATATTATCGCGGATGTGCTGTATCTGGTGATCAATCCGGCAGTACGAGCCAATGTTTTAAGCCAGTCCGGCAGGCAGGAGAAAGAGCATGCGTGAACAGAGGGTTTGGAAAAGAAAGATAAAGCTGTTTTTCAGTAATCCGTTGACGGTGATTGCCTGTCTGCTGTTTTGTTTTATTATCCTTGCCTGTCTTTGTGCTCCGCTTCTGGCCCAGAAGGGCTATAATGCGGTTAATGTCTACCAGGGACTTCTGCCTCCGTCTGCCGAGCATCTTTTCGGCACGGATAATCTCGGCAGGGATATGTTCTCCAGAGCACTCTATGCAGGAAGGATCACCTTGGGATACTCTCTGATTGCGACCTTGATTGCGGTGATCGGCGGTACGGTACTTGGGGTTGCGTCCGGGTATTTCGGCGGCAAAGTTGATTCAGTGATCATGCGTATCACCGAGATCTTGTCAGCGATACCGTATTTCCTGCTGGTTATCGTATTTGAGATCATGCTGGGATTCGGACAGGGGAACTTCAAATATGCGATGGGTATCGCAGCAGCCCCGGCAATCATTCATATGGTACGTGCAGAAACTCTGAACGTAATGAGTAATGAGTTCATTGAAGCCGCCAAGGCTCTGGGCTTTTCCGATATTGTGATCATTCTTCGCCATGTGCTGAATAATATCCTGAATCATCTGATACTGCACACAACCAGTACATATTCGGATGCCATGCTTACCTGCAGTGTCCTGGGTTATCTTGGTATTGGTTTTCAGCCTCCTCAGGCGGACTGGGGTACTCTGGTTGCCAGCGGCTACAGCGCGCTGCGTGTCAATCCTCACCTGTCTTTGATTCCCTGTGGATTGATCATGATCTGTGTGTTGTCGGTCAATCTGATCGGCAATGGTCTGCGGGATACGCTGGAAGGAGATAAATCATGAGTGATGCGCTTCTGAAAATACAGGATCTGCGGATCTCGATTCCTACCTCACACGGCCTGGTCCATGCGGTCAACGGAATCAGTTATGAAGTCATGCGCGGAGAGATCATGGGGATCATCGGTGAATCCGGCAGCGGGAAGAGTGTAAGCTCCTATGCGGTCATGCACCTGCTTCCGGAGAATTTCATCGTGGAGAGCGGCAAGGTATTGCTTGACGGCGAAGAACTGCTGCACAAATCCAATGCGGAAATGCAGTCGTACCGGGGGAAGAAGATCAGTATGATCTTTCAGGATCCTTTATCTTGTCTGGATCCGGTATTTACGATTGGATATCAGCTGACGGAAACCATTCTGGCTCATGAAAATATCAGTAAAGATGAGGCGGAAACAAAGGCTAAGGAAATGTTACATGCCGTAGGTCTGCGCGATGTAGAACGGCTGATGAACCAGTATTCCTTTGAGATTTCCGGAGGTATGCGGCAGAGAGTAATGATTGCGATTGCCCTGGTCTGTTCACCGGAACTGTTGATTGCGGATGAGCCGACAACCGCTCTGGATGTGACGATTCAGGACCAGATTCTTCGTCTTCTCAGGAAACTCTGTGAAGAAAACCAGATGACAATGATCTTCATCACCCATAACTTCAATGTCGCGGCGCAGATCTGCGACCGTGTATCTGTCATGTACGGCGGACATATCATGGAACAGGGACCGATTGCGGATGTCTTCGCAAATCCTTCGCATCCCTATACGCAGGCGATCCTGAACGCGATGCCGAAGATGAATACCTCCCCGGATGAGAGATTGACACCGATTCCGGGAGAACCAATCAATCCCGTGCATATGCCTTCCGGCTGTCCGTTCCATCCCCGCTGCAGTAAGGCACAGAAGATCTGTAAAGAAGAATTTCCTTCCGAAACAGTCATTGCGGAGAAACATTTCGCGTATTGTCACAGGCTTGAGGAGACCGCTGATGAGTAAAGAATTATTATTGAAAACCGAAGGCCTGACCAGGAAATTTGTCAGCGGAAACCGGAAGAACAGACATGAAGTCACCGCTGTGGATCATGTGGATCTTGAGATTTCTAAAGGAGAAACCATAGGTCTTGTGGGAGAATCCGGCTGCGGCAAGACAACGCTGGGAAGGGTGATTCTGCGCCTGATTGAGCCTGACAGCGGGAAGATCTTTTACCGTGGTGAAGATATCACCAAAGTCAACATGCGTCCATACAGGCGTAAGATGCAGATCATTTTTCAGAATCCCTCCGGATCCCTTGATCCCCGGATGAAAGTCAGTGACCTGATCGGTGAAGGTATTGAAGCCGGCGGAAGTTATTCCAGGATAGAAAAAGAAGAACGTCTGCACTACCTGATGGAACGTGTGGGATTTATCCCGGAGATGGCTTCCCGTTATCCTTCGGAATTGTCCGGAGGTCAGCAACAGCGCGTGGGGATTGCCCGGGCTTTGGCTGTGAATCCTGAGTTTATTGTCTGTGATGAACCGGTATCTTCACTGGATGTATCGTACCAGGCACAGATCATCAATCTTCTTAAAGATCTGCGTGAAGAACTGGGGCTTACTTATCTGTTTATCTCTCATGATTTTTCTGTTGTACGGAATATCTCTGACCGGGTGGCAGTCATGTACCTGGGAAAGATCGTGGAACTGGGAACCGGAACAGAGATCACGGACCATCCCGCGCATCCGTATAGTCAGCTGTTAATTTCTGCCATACCATCCATGGAAAGAAATGAAAGACCTGTAAACTCGGAACAGATGATCTTTGATAAACCGCCCACAGGCTGCCGGTTCCGCTATCGTTGCCCACGCGCACAGGAACTCTGTGAACAGGAAGAACCTGTGCTGACAAAGAAGAGCGGAGACCACTACTGCGCATGTCACTTTGAATAAATAATAAATGCTGTTTGACAAAGGACCATTTTGTAAATAAACCACAGAGTGTATTACAGAAATCGTTGAACCATACATGGAAAATAACAATACGAATAAACAAAAACTCTCAGGGATATTCTCTGAGAGTTTCTTTCATGGTCGGAATGACAGGATTTGAACCTGCGACCCCTTCGTCCCTAACGAAGTGCGCTACCAAGCTGCGCTACATTCCGTCAACGTATATATTTTAATGGACGTTGATAGTTAAAACAAGTCTAAATTCTTATATAATAAAAATATAGTCAGACAAACTCTGACGGAAAGACAAAGACATAAACTGAAGAATGTGATAATCATCGATTTATAAGGATAAGAGAAGTTATGACAAATACAGATAAACCGGTAAATGATTATGATATCTATATCGTATCCGCAAAGAATGATGCGGCGATTGCGGAGGAACTGGCCTCAAGTATACGCGGGTATAAGCTCCCTAAGGATGTAGTCCTTCCGAATTCCTCCCTGGATTACCGCAGAATCTTCACGGACACAGAAGAAAACGCAATGGATGATCAGACACGTGAATTGCTGGATCACAGTGTCTTTCTAATTGTCTTGTGTTCTCCTGACGCTAAGGATAATCCATCCCTGAACAAAAAACTGGAGTATTTCCGGGAACTCCGGCATAACCAGAATATCGTTGCGGTCATCGTACGGGGTGAACCGGCAGAAGCTTTCCCGGAGAGTTTTATTGAAAAGAAGTCTGAACTCCACATTCTTCCGGATATGACAGTCGTGGAAAGGGAAGAGACAATTGAACCGATTGCGGCTGACCTGCGTGCGGATAATAAAAAAAGATATAAACAGCTCATGCGGTATGAAACCCTGCGCATCATCGCCTCTGTACTGAATTTACATCCGGATGATCTTGAACAGAGGCACCGCAGCCGTACAAGAAAAGCGATGTTTACCCTGTTGTCGGTAATTGCGGCAGTATGCCTGCTGGCATCGGGCATCTTCCTGTATCTTGGGAATATCGCTGCGCGTGAGGGAAATATTGCGGCTGAACAGATCCGGCTGAATACAGAAATCATAGAGTATACATTGAATGAACTCCCGGAATTGTTTGCGGATGAACCGGAGGCTTTAACGTACATCCGGGAAACGACAGAGAAAGTAAAAGAAGAATTAAGCAGGATCGATATCAATGTCGATACGGAAACGGATGGGCAGTGAGTATGGGTTACAAGTATGATGTTTTCTTCAGTTATCGTCATAAGCCTCTGGACAGCCAGCTGACCCAGACAGTCTTTAACATGCTTGAAAGTTACCGTCTTCCTGATTCTCTGCGCAGACAGGGGTATACCGACATCCAGCGTGCTTTCCGTGATACCGAAGAGCTTCCGGTAAGCCGTATCCTTACCAATACCATAGATGAAGCACTTCGTTCCACGAATTGTCTGGTCGTTGTCTGTTCCACGGATACACCGTCTTCAGAGTGGGTAGACAGGGAAGTTATGGAATTTATTGAACTGGACAAGGCGGATAAGATCTATCCGTTACTGATCACAGGTGATATGGATAGTTCTTTCCCTCCGACACTGAAGACTGTACCGGGGATCATGGACCGTGTCATGGATATACGTAATGATGCCAACGATTTCCGGCAGATGGTCAAAAAGGCAGAAACCGAGATACTGAAAGTCATTGCGGGTGTAACCGGATGCCCGGAAAATGAACTGAGAAGGGAACATACGCTTCGCAAGAACCGCAGATTTACTACGCGTGTGGGTATTTCGGCAGCGGTAATGATCCTGGTTGCGGCAGTAAGTCTGACCCTGATGAATATGGCAAGGAACTATCGCGAAGTCTCCTGCCGGCGTGAACAGGCTTCCATGAATATCCTGCGTGAACTGACATATGATCTCCCGGATCATCTGACAAACGTACCGGGTGCGTATTCACGGATTGCGGGTATACTGAAGAGAAATACGGAAGAGATCAACCAGATCCTGCGGCTTTCCACAGATAAAAATAACGCGAATTACGAGATTGCGTCGAATTATGAAAAACTGGCCAATGCCGGCAGTGTGCTGGGTAATTATGAAGACTCACTGAATGCGGAAGAAATGGCTATCGGGTATATAAAAATACTGGTTGATGAAAACTATCCGGATAGTGCCCAGCTGCTGGCGGCTGCCTATAACAACAGGGGAAATATCAAGCATGCGGCAGGAAAGTATACAGAAGCGGCAGAAGACTACGACAGAGCGATTTCTTCGATGGAAAACATTCCCGGCGCCGATATATCTGTCCTGGCAAGAATGGCCGGAAATGCGGCCGCAAACGCTGTAAGTAACGGTGATACCAAGTCTGAAGAGTATTTCAGGTATGCCTTGGATCTGTTAAAAGAAACTCCTGATGAAAATACTCAAAAGACAAAAGCGCAGCTCCTGGATAACTACGGCGTATA
>JAFRMA010000043.1 GCA_017430925.1 Solobacterium sp.
AGTATACGGCATGGTTCTTAACCTGGAAGAAGATCATATCGGTGCTGTTCTTCTCGGAAGTGATTCTCTGATCAAAGAAGGTGACGAGGTACGCCGTACCGGAAGGATCGTTGAAGTTCCTGTCGGTGACGCTATGCTTGGCAGAGTAGTCAACGCCTTAGGTCAGCCGATTGACGGGCGTGGTGAGATCGTTACCAACAGAACCAGAGCGGTGGAAAGAGTCGCTCCCGGTGTCATGACCAGACGTTCTGTCTACCAGCCTTTGATGACCGGTTTGAAGATCATTGATACGATGATCCCGATCGGTAAAGGTCAGCGTGAATTGATCATCGGTGACCGTGAAACCGGTAAGACAGCGATTGCGATCGATACGATCATCAACCAGAAGGGAAAGAACGTAAACTGTATTTATGTAGCAATCGGACAGAAAGAAAGTACGGTTGCCCGTCTGGTACAGCAGCTGCGTGAACATGACGCCATGGAGTACACCACAGTCGTCAACGCGTCTGCCAGTGAGAGCGCACCGCTGCAGTATATCGCTCCGTATGCGGGATGTGCCATGGGTGAAGAGTGGATGGAACAGGGTAAGGATGTCCTGATCATCTATGATGATTTGTCCAAGCACGCGGTAGCTTATCGTACAATGTCCCTGTTGTTAAGAAGACCTCCGGGACGTGAAGCGTATCCTGGTGATGTTTTCTACCTGCATTCCCGTCTTTTGGAGAGAGCGGCCAAGTTATCCGATGAATTAGGCGGCGGTTCCTTAACTGCTCTGCCGATCATTGAAACACAGGCAGGTGATATTTCCGCATATATTCCGACAAACGTCATTTCGATTACCGACGGTCAGATCTTCCTGCAGACAGAGTTATTCAACGGTGGTATCCGTCCGGCTGTAGATGCTGGTCTTTCGGTCTCCCGTGTCGGCTCTGCCGCGCAGACCAAGGCGATGAAGAAGGTATCGTCCTCCCTGAAACTTGAACTGGCGCAGTATAACGAAATGTTGTCTTTCGCGCAGTTTGGTTCAGATCTGGATGCGACAACCAAGAGAATCATCGACCACGGCGCAAGAATTACGGAATTGTTAAAACAGCCTCAGTATCAGCCGATGAAGGTTGAAGACCAGGTACTGTCTTTATTCGCGTCCAAGAATAATTTCATCGATAAAGTTGAAATTGAAGATGTGCATGACTTTGAGAAGAGTATGCTTCGTTACTTTGCGGAAACACACCCCGAGATCGTGAAAGAGATCCGCGACAAAGGGGATATCTCGGATGAATTGAATGAGAAGATCAGAGAAGCGATGCAGAAGGCATTGGATGAGTTTTTACTGATTAAAGGAGTTTAGTTGAATGGCGCAGTCCAAACAAGCATTAAGATCAAGGATAAAGTCTGTAAACTCGACGCGTAAGATCACCAGTGCCATGGAGATGATCGCCAATGCGAAGTTGTTCCGGCAGCGTACCAGAATGGAAGCGAACCGGGAATATGCAGAACGTCTGCAGCAGATGGTCAATGAGATCGTATACCGAAATCCGGGACTTGAACATGAGTTATTGAAACCCAATGACAGTCCCCGGAAGTTCGCGATCATCTTTTGCAGTGACCTCGGATTATGCGGCGGATATAACCAGAACATCTTAAAACTTGCGCGCAGTGAACTGACAAAAGAAGATCCGGTTTATCTGGTGGGGACCAGTTTATACAGGTCCATGATTGAAGAGGGGTTTAATCTTCTGAATGAAGGTCCGATCTCTTCGGATCATATCCAGTTTGAAACACTGAAACCATTGGTAGAAGAAGGAGAACGTCAGTATAACCAGAAAGAAGTTGGCTGTGTACAGTTGATCTATACCAGGTTTGTGAATACGATGACATTCCGGCCGGTCGTGGATCAACTGCTGCCCTGTGTATTTGATGAGTCCAAGATTACGGATACACATGACGGAATGTTTATTGAAACGTTGTTTGAGCCGAATGTCACGAGTATCCTGAATACTCTGATTCCGATGATGATCCAGGATGTGGCATATTCAGACTGGATGGAATCGACGACCAGTGAACAGGGAAGCCGGAGAATGGCGATGAAGACAGCGACAGATAATGCGGATGAACTGAGCGAGCAGCTCTTGCTTGAATATAACAAGGCTCGTCAGGCAGCGATTACCCAGGAAATTACGGAAATCGTTGGCGGATCGGATGCCGTGTAGGAAAGAAGGTAATGACGATGAGTGAAACAGGGAAAATAGTACAGGTTATCGGACCGGTAGTAGATATCCGATTCAGTCCGGAGAATCTGCCGGCAATCCGAAGCGCGATCCGGATCCATAAAGACGATAAAACAAGCATGGTAACAGAAGTTGCTCAGCATATCGGTGATGATATCGTACGTTGTATAGCGATGAGTTCTACGGACGGTCTTGTCCGCGGTCTCGATTGCGAAGATACAGGCGCGCCGATTTCCGTACCGGTAGGTGATGAAGTTCTGGGACGTATGTTTAACGTACTTGGAGAACCTATCGATGGTCTGGGACCGGTTGATGCTAAGGAGTATCATCCGATTCATCGTGAAGCACCGAGTTTTGCCCAACAGCAGACCACCACAGAGATCCTGGAAACCGGAATCAAGGTCATTGACCTGTTATGCCCGTATTCCAAAGGTGGTAAAGTCGGTCTGTTCGGCGGTGCCGGTGTAGGTAAGACCGTATTGATGCAGGAGCTGATTCACAACATAGCGATTGAACATGGCGGACGTTCCGTGGTTGCCGGTGTCGGTGAACGTACACGTGAAGGAAACGACATGTACAACGAAATGAAGGAATCCGGCGTATTGAAGAATACCGTACTGACCTACGGACAGATGAATGAATCTCCGGGTGCCAGAATGCGTGTGGCGTTATCCGCGCTGACCATGGCGGAATACTTCCGTGATGAGGAACATCAGGATGTTCTTCTGTTTATCGACAATATCTTCCGTTTTACCCAGGCAGGTTCTGAAGTATCCGCGCTGCTTGGCCGTATGCCGAGTGCCGTTGGTTATCAGCCGACACTGGCGACCGAAATGGGCCAGTTACAGGAACGTATCACTTCTACAGATAAGGGTTCCATCACTTCCGTACAGGCAATCTACGTGCCTGCGGATGACCTGACCGACCCGGCTCCGGCGACAGCGTTCTCACACCTTGACGCAAAGACCGTCCTGGATCGTAGTATCGCTGCTCTGGGAATCTATCCGGCAGTTGATCCTCTGGCATCCGGTTCCCGTATGCTGGATCCGCTGATCCTTGGTGAAGAACACTATGAAGTAGCCCGAAAGGTACAGCAGATCTTACAGAGATATAAAGAATTACAGGATATTATCGCGATTCTTGGTATGGAAGAACTTGGCGAAGAAGACAAGAAGATCGTTGCCAGAGCACGTCGTGTACGTAACTTCCTTTCCCAGCCGTTCAGTGTTGCGGAACAGTTCTCCGGTCTCAAGGGTATCTATGTGCCGGTCAGTGATACAGTACGCAGTTTTGCGGAGATCCTGAAAGGAAAATATGACGATCTGCCGGAAGCAGCCTTCATGAGTGTCGGTACGATCGAAGACGTTGTAAGAAAAGCGGAGACGTTGAAATGAGTAAGATTCATTGCCGGATCATTACACCGAGAGGGGTATACAAGGAGTTCTATACCTCAATCGTAAATGTGGATACCGTAGACGGAAGAAGAGGTATTCTGCCGAATCATATGCCTTTGGTTACCGTTTTAAAGATCGGCAAGTTGAGTACGGAAGAAGAAAGCGGACGTCAGGAGTATGCGGTAGCCGGGGGAGTACTCTACTTCCGGGATAATCTGGCAGAGATCCTGACAGATGCGATTGAAAACAAGGACGAGATCGACTACGAGAGAGCGGAACAGGCAAGACAGAGGGCACAGAGAAGACTCGAGTCCAACGACTTAAATATCGACCTGAAACGCGCGCAGATCGCTCTGCAGAAAGCCCTCAACCGTATCAACATGAGATAAACACAAGAGTTACAGAAATATCTGTAACTCTTTTTTATTCTGCGTATCACGATATTTGTGCAGGGTATAGTAAAGGTGAGGCAGTTGTTTCAGTAATCATTCACACAAAGAAATATTACATGCGATATAATAAAGACAGAAATACAGATTTCTTTGTTTTTTTTGATTGTAACAATGATAAACAGGAATGATTTACTTTTTGTGTAACACTGCTTTATTCCGTGGATACCACAGAGAACCGGGCAGTGATAAAGGAGGAAGAAAATGTTCAGAGAAGAAATGATCGCTCCATGCGGGCTTGACTGCAGTATTTGTTCACGGGCTTTACTTAAAGTGGATCCCTGCCCAGGCTGCAATGGTCCGGATGTGAATAAGCCGGAGTTTTGTTCAAAACGGTGCGGGATAATCCTCTGCCAGAAACGGAAGGAAAACGGATACCGGTATTGTGATGAATGTCCGGATTTTCCGTGTGAAGATGTCATGGAGAAGGAGAACCGGTATACCACAAAGTATCCCCTGTATGAGTCCGTTCAGGAGAATCTGCGGATGATTCGTGAACAGGGTATGGATGCGTTCCTCGAACGGGAAAAGCAACTTTGGACATGCCCGGACTGCGGCGGTACGGTTTCTGTACATTCCGGCACCTGCAGTAAATGCGGAAAGATCATCCGAAGATAATACTGTAAACAGATATAGGAGGTAAATATATGTCATTTTTGGATCTGGCAAAGGAACGTTATTCTGAACGGTATTTCGATCCTCGTCCTGTAGAACAGGAGAAGATTGATAAGATTCTCGAGGCAGGCCGTACAGCGCCGACAGCCTGTAATTATCAGCCTCAGTATACGTATGTAATACAGAGTGAAGAAGCCCTGGCAAAAGTCCGCAGTATGCGTGTATCACACTTCAATGCGCCGCTGATGTTACTGGTCTGTTACGATACCGAAACAGCCTGGCGGAATACCCGGGACCAGTGGTATGACAACTACTGTTCCGGTGAACAGGATGCGACGATCGTAGCCGCAACTATGATGTATGAAGCAGAAGAACTCGGTGTCCACAGTGTATGGCTGCGCGGATTTGACAGTCAGCAGGTGGCGGAAACCTTTAACCTGCCGAAGAATCATATTCCTGTCATGATGTTTTCCATGGGATACTCTTCTGAACAATCAAAACCCAGTCCTCTGCATTTCCAGAGGAAACCACTCGAAGAAACAGTAAAGAAACTGTAGAAAGTAAAACATATGAAGATATGTTATTTTTCCGCAACCGGTAACTGTCTCTATGTCGCAAGAACGATCGGAGGCACACTCTTATCCATACCCCAGCTCATGCGGCAGGAGACCATCGAAATTGAAGATGAAGCCGTTGGTGTTGTCTGCCCGGTATACAACTGTGAAATGCCGATGATGGTCAGGACGTTCATGGAACGCGCAAAGATCAAAACAGAATACTTTTTCTTCATCTATACCTATGGCGCAGGTTTCGGAGAGGCGTACGCACACGCAAAACTAGCTGCGCAGGAAGCCGGACTAGCACTCAGTTATGTAAATGCTGTAAAGATGGTGGACAACTTCATTCCGTATTTTGACATGCAGGAACAAATCCAGACCCTGCCGGCGAAGAACGTGGAGGGACAGCTCAAAACCATATGCGCAGATATCTCTGCCCGGAAAACCACAGATGTCAAGATTACCGCGCTTACCAGAGCCCAGATGAAGATGTACCGCAAGAGACTGGCAGACAAGTGGCTGCGTAAGGATACTGCTCTATCCTATACCGTAAACGATCACTGTATCCGCTGCGGAATCTGTGCCAAAGTATGTCCGGCAGACAATATTACAGTTACGGAGAACGGTGTGCAATTCTCCGACCACTGCGAAGTCTGTTATGCCTGTCTGCACAACTGTCCCCAGAGCGCGATACATATGGAGCTGGAAGCCGGAACAACACACTTCCGTAACGAACATATATCGCTGAACGATATCATTGAGTCCAATCAGTAAAGGAGAAAACATGATGAAACCTATGGAGCTGATCCTGACCAGGAAGAGTGTCCGTACATTTGACGGATGACCTCTGACCGAAGAGGATAAAGAAAAACTGGGCGCGTATATTTCCGCAATCAAAAATCCCTACGGTATACCCGTAGAATTTGTCCTGCTGGATACGGAGGAATACGGTCTATCCAGTCCAGTCATCCAGGGAGAACATCTGTATGTAGCCGCCAAGGTACAGAAAACAAAACACTGTGAAGAAGCTTACGGATATTCTTTTGAACAACTGGTTCTCTATGCCTGGTCACTGGGGATCGGGACAACATGGATCGCCGGCACAATGGACCGGGAATTGTTTGAGAAAGCCGCACAGGTAAAGGAAAACGAACTGATGCCTGCCGTCAGTCCCCTGGGTTATCCTTCAGAAGAAAAGTCAGCAGTGGATCGCAAACTCAGAGACAGCGTGCATGGGGATGACCGCTTCCCGGCATCCGAACTGTTCTTTAAGAATGATTTCTCTACTCCTCTTCAGACAGAAGATGAAGTACTGGAGGCTGTCCGCTGGGCACCTACTGCCGCAAATATGCAGCCGGCAAGAGTCGTCAAGGCCGGAAACAAATACCATCTCTATGAAAAGCACAGAGCGACCTATAATCCGGATGCTATGTGGGATGTACAGAAGATTGATCTGGGTATCGCTCTCTGCCACCTGATGTGTGTTACCGGCGGAGAATGTGAGATCGCTGATCCGGGCATTGCCGTACCGGAGGGAACGGAGTATATTGCCACAGTAACGGTAAAGTAAAAAGGAGAAACAAATGGCAAAGAAAGAACTACGGCTGCGTGCATTGGTAGCACCGACAGAAACAGTAATCGTCTCCGCATATGATCCTGAGAGGAAAGCAGATGCCTGTACACTGGCTTTCTACATGGTCAGCAGTCATGTCCCGCCCTGTGTAACGATCGGAATCAATGCCACAAACAAGCGGAAAACACTAAAGGACATGCTTGAGACAAAGGCTTTTGTGCTTGGCTTCCCGAGTATTGAGCAGGTGAAGGAGACCGACTATCTCGGGATAGAATCCGGGTACAATACCGATAAACTTACGAATGCGGGGTTTACCACAAGTCCTGCACAGACGGTCAACGCGCCGGTCATCAATGAACTTCCGCTGTCACTGGAATGTGAGATCGTACATACCGTAACGATCGGCAGTCATATGCAGGTGACCGGTGAAGTGTAACGTATCCTGGCAGAGGAAACGATTCTGGATGAGAAAGACAGAGTGATTCTGGAAAAGCTCCGTCCAATCATCTATGACGAAGAAGGAAGGGTCTACAGGACAGTCGGAGATAAGATTGCGGATGCCTTCCGTACAGGAATAACACTCAGGGAAACAGTAAAAGAAAAGAAGTAGTTATATATCAGGAGGAACAACTATGGAAATCAAAGCAGTAAAATTCAGAAAAGACGGATTCTATTCCCAGCCCTTTGCCTTCGGCGGCGAAGAAGGACCCCAGAACTTCGACCCCAATATCCGTTATCGCGGCAGTTTACAGAACTACCTGATCGATACCGGTGATGAAGTAATTCTGGTGGATACCGGCCTGCCTGCAGGAACACCGGAAGAAGTACCGGACGAGACCAGCCCGCTGTATACAGGGAAGGATATCTGCACATACATGGAAGCGTTCGCCGCTTTGGGATACAAGCCGGAACAGGTGACAGCGATCCTGCTTACACACAAACACGGAGATCATTCCGGAGAACTGCGCTCATTCCCGAACGCAAAGATCTATGTCAACGAAGAGGAAACAAGCGCTGCAGAACTGCAGGGAATCACAAATATCGTTCCGGTAAAATTCACCGATGGTGCGTATTACAACTTCCCGGACAGCCAGAAGATCCGTGACGGTATCACCATGATCAAGGCTAAAGGCCACACAAACGGAAACAGTATTATCGTTGTGGAAAATGACGGCTTGTTCTATATGTTCCACGGGGATATCACTTATGTGGATGAGGCTCTGTATGAAGACAAACTGTCTGTCGTATTTGACGATCTGCCGGCTGCCCGTGTTACCCAGAACCTTATCCGTGAGTTTATCAGGAATCACCCGACGGTATACTGCGGAACACATACCCCTCAGGGATATGAAAACCTGGAGGCCAAACGTGTAATGGATCTGGATCATCCCGTAGAGACAGTATTTGCGGAAGTGGACTTTACCGCTAAGGAAGCCAGTGGTAAGTATGTCTGCTCGATCTGCGGGTATGTTTATGATCCTGCGGAACATGACGGTGTTGCCTTTGAAGATCTTCCGGAAGATTGGAAGTGCCCTCGCTGTAAGCAGTCCAAGGAGAAATTCAATAAAGCTTAATGGACCAAGGTCCTGCGGATCAACAGGAGAATGAGTCTCCCCGGTGTATCTGCCGGGGATTTTTTGCGCATAAAACCAGTCATAAGAACATATATATTAGTGATATGATGTAGTTAGATTTTGCTAACAACATTCAGGAGGCAGATATGACCAGAAGACAACAAATCCAAAGTGCTTATCAAATGGCTGGTGAACTCGCAAACTTTTATGACGGAATGATGACATATTCTACTCTGCCGGGAAAAGCAATCTGCCGGATCGTCTGGAATATGGACCGGGAGAAGAATCTCAGCTATCTTGAACAGGCTCTCTCCGGTATACCGGAAGATTTCTCCGGGAAGTTATTGGAAGTGCCGGTAGGTACAGGAGTATTGACCATGCCGGTCTATAAAACTCTTCCTGATGCCGGAATCACCTGTCTGGATTACTCCCGGGATATGATGGCATCTGCGCAGAAGAAAGCGGAACAGGCGCAGATCACCAATATCCGGTTCCTGCAGGGAGATGTCGGGAATCTGCCTTTCGAGGATGAGAGCTTTGATATTGTACTGTCACTGAACGGATTTCATGCGTTTCCGGATAAACCTGCAGCGTATCGTGAAACCTGCCGTGTGCTGAAGAAGGGCGGTACATTCTGCGGGTGTTTCTATATCCAGGGAGAATGTAAACGTACAGACTGGTTTATCAAACACCTGTACCAGCCAAAGGGATTCTTTACTCCTCCGTATGAGACAAGAGATAGTCTTACTGCCAGACTGAAGGAAATGTACAGTGAAGTACAGGTAACGAATGTGGAAGGGATCGGCTGCTTTGTATGCCGGAAGTGAGGAAGATCATGGAGAAGAAAAGATTTACTGCGGAACAAGACGGGTTTCACGGGGTCTGGTATCCTAATCCAAAAGAACATACAGACCGGGCAATGATCATCATGTTGGGAGATTCCTCCGATGACCGTCTGGCTGTCTGCGGCGCGAAATGGCTGCACAGACAAGGTATACATGTACTGGCGATGTCTCCGGCAAAAAAAGACTATGGGCACCATAACTATCCTCTGGAGCGTTTCGGCAAGGCGATCTCCTTCCTGCAGTCACAGGGATGTGAAAAGATCGGTATTCTCGGTGCGTCGACGACAGGTATGCTGGCGCTGATTGCGGCTTCATATTACCCGGAGATCAAGCTGACGATTGCGGTATCTCCCTCAGATTTTGTCATGGAAGGCTTTTACCGTGACGGCTTGGACGGCGCCGAAGAAAGACCCGGTGATCATGAGTCTACGGTGTCCTGGCAGGGGGAACCGCTGCCGTACTTACCCTTTGCGTACCGTCATCCTGAATACTGGCAGAAACTGAAAGAAGAAGCCAAAGCCGGTGGTGATATGACTGCCGCAAGAAAGATGTTTGATGAGTCAGAACGTCTCCATCCCCTGCAGGAAGAAGAGAAGATCAAGATTGAGCGTATTCAGGGAAAGATCGTATGTATCGGTGCGGAAGATGATGTACTGTGGGACACCTGTAAGTATATCCGGCGTATGCAGGAACGGCTGGAACATATACCGCATGATTGCGTCTTTGAGGCATGGACGTATGAACACGGCACACATTTCGCTTTCCCGCAGTCCATGTTGGAGATGATTCTGCCGGTCGGTTCAGGATTTCTTGTCCGGCTGATGTTCAAGGCGGCGCGTGAGTATCCCGGAGAGTGCAGGAAGACAAGGGAAGATATAGACAATAAACTGGTACAATTATTCAAAGAATGGTAAGAGATAAAGACTTTCTGTGGTTATCCATGGAAAGTTTTTCCTTACAGGCATATCATGGATAACATAGTATAATAGTGCTATCGGAGGTTTTCCCATGTTAAAAAAATATCTTCAATCATTTGCGGCTGTGAGATACTTACCAATCATGATGATACCAAGCGCACTGATCGTGATTCTGGCATTCTTCTATGTCAACAACCGGAATCCCAAAACAGAAATGGCTGTGGCGGGAATGGCGATCGTCCTGGCAGTATCCATGGGTTTCTATTATTTCGAAAAATTCAGAATTGCCAAACAGGTACGGACAATCAAGAATCCGGAAGAATATGACAATGCGGTAATTCTCGGGCAGAACTTCTTTCTGGATAAACGTCTGCTTGTTTATTACCGCGGAAATGTGGTTGAAGCAGAGTACCCGGATATCCGTAAGGCTGTGAAGAGTACCGATAAGAAAGGGAATCCTGTGATGGAATTACACGTTGGAAGTATGATTGCCAATTGTCCGTGCGCCTCCAAAGGACAGGCACAGCGCTTCGCGGCATTCCTGAGGAAAAAGAATCCGAAGATAGAATTAGTGAATATCGTAGATGAAGGACAGGGAACACTGGATAGTATTTATAATCCGAGTAGGAAATAGAGATGTTTGACCATACGATTGCGGCAATTGCGACAGGAGAAATCGATGCGGCGATATCGATCGTACGCCTGAGCGGAGATGATGCGGTTTCGGTAGTAAATCGTATTTTCAGCACGGATCTGACAGATGCGGAAGGCTATACGATCCATCACGGAATGATCCTGGACCATAGCCAGCCTGTAGATGATGTCCTGGTTACTGTTTTCCGCGCGCCGGCATCGTATACCGGAGAAGATATCGTAGAGATCAACTGCCACGGCGGTGTCTTTGTGACAAGGAAGGTTCTTCGTCTGTGTCTGGGCAACGGGGCGAAGATGGCACGCCGCGGTGAGTTTACCGAGCGGGCATTTCTGAACGGCAAGATGGATCTGTCCCAGGCAGAAGCGGTCAATGACCTGATTCATGCGCATGACCAGCTGAATGCGGACAGCGCGATCCATTCCGTGAAGGGAAGTATACGTAAGCTGCTGGATCCGTTGACAGAATCCCTGATCCAGATCATCGCCCAGATCGAAGTCAATATCGATTATCCGGAATACGATGACGTAGAAGAACTGACAAACCAGATCATTCTTCCGCAGGCCAGGGAATGGACAAGACAACTGGAAGAAATCATTGACCAGGCAGAGAAAGCTACCTACATCCGCGCAGGAATCAATACGGTGATCCTGGGGAAACCTAATGTAGGTAAATCCTCACTGTTAAACGCTCTGCTGGAAGAAGAGAAAGCAATCGTTACGGACGTTGCCGGAACGACCAGGGATATTGTGGAAGGCAGTGTACGTGTGGGAAATGTCACCCTGAATCTGGTAGATACTGCAGGTATCCATGAGACAGATGATGTGATTGAAGGCATGGGTATAGAGCGTTCCCTGAATGCCTTGAAGAAAGCACAGCTGGTAATCGTTGTGCTGGACAGTTCCAACATCGATGAGGAAGATGAGAAGCTTATGGCCATGACGGAAGGATATCCGAGGATCATCGTATACAACAAGAGTGATCTTCATCAGATCGAAGGTACTTTGTCGGTCAGCGCGCGTACCAGGGAAATTGACGAACTGCGGAAGGCAATCGAAGAGAAATTCGCGGATGAACTGCGGATTGCCGGCAGTGATACACTGAATAATGAGAGACAGATCGGCCTGGCAAGAGAAGCGTATAACGCCATGCAGGACGCGGTAGCCAGTATGGAAGCCGGACATGAGATTGATCTCGTAACCATAGACCTGCAGAAAGCCTACGATGCCCTCAAGGCAATCACCGGAGAAGCGACACGGGAAGGACTGCTGGACGAGATCTTCAGCCGGTTCTGTTTAGGAAAATAATATGAATTTTATCGACTCACATGCGCATATCTTTTCAGAAGAATTCCGTGAAGATTTTACGGATGTTCTTCAGCGTGCAGAAGAGAAACAAGTTCACCGGATCATGATCGTAACCACACAGCCGGACGAAGCCCGCCAGGCAATGGCATTCGCGGCACAGGATCCATACAGATTTCAGGTGGCTTACGGTATCCATCCGGAAGATATTTCCCGGGTGAATGAAGAGATGATCCGGGAGATGGAGGAGATCGTCAGTGATCCCGGGATTACCGCGGTGGGAGAAATCGGTCTGGATTATCACTGGGAACCGGAATATAAGAACGAACAAAAGGAACTGTTTATCCGCCAGATCGAGATTGCCCGGAAAGTCAGTAAGCCGATCCTGGTACACTGCCGGGACGCCATCCAGGATACGTTTGATATCATGAAAGAACACCGGATCCCGGGATTGATGCATTGTTTTCCCGGTTCGGCAGAGATGGGCATTGAATTTACCAAGCTTGGTTATTACATCGCGCTGGGCGGTGCCGCAACGTTCAAGAATGCCCGCCATGCCTTGGAAGTATGCCGGGCAATAGATCCAAAATACCTGCTTACGGAGACAGACTGTCCGTACATGGCACCTGTACCGATGCGCGGAAAACGCAATGAACCATCCTATATCCCGTATATCGTAGATGTCCTGGCCAGAGAAAGAGGGATATCTGCACAAGAGATGGCAGAGATCATCGATCAGAATTACAGCCGTTTCCTCGGAGAAACCAATGCGTAAGATCCGGGAAGTCATCATCGTTGAAGGACGCCATGATACCGCTGCCCTGAAGAAATACTTTGACTGTGAAACGATTGAGACAGGCGGAACATCCCTGGACGAACCAACACAGAAAAGGATCCTCCACGCGGCAGAGACCACAGGCATCATCATCCTCACTGATCCCGATGCGCCGGGCAACCAGATTCGCCATAAGATCCACGAACTTATACCAAACGCCCAAGACGCCTACGTAAACAGGGAGAATGCCAGAACTGACAAGAAAGTCGGTGTTGAACATGCCGGAAGAGAAGAACTGGAGAATGCGTTAAGCCACATAATCAGTGAGGGCAGCACTCCCGGTACACTGACGATGGCGGATATGTACGACATGGGATTATGCGGGACGGAAGACAGTAAAAACCAGAGGATCCGTGCCGGCAGGCTCCTGCACATCGGATACGGGAATGCGAAAACAATGTTACAGAGACTGAATCATGCCGGGATCACCCGTGAACAACTATACGAGGTACTGCATAGTGAATAAACCGATCGCCACAATTGCGAGAACCAGAGAAATCCTGAATCAATACGATCTGCGCGCAAAGAAAGGGTACGGGCAGAATTTCATCACGGATGTTTCGGTCGTGGTGAGGATGGCAGACAGCACATCCTGTCAGGGAACAGCCGTGGAGATTGGCCCCGGGATCGGCAGTCTTACCGAACAACTTGCGCAGCGTTTTGACCGTGTGATCGCGTATGAAATAGATGAACGCCTGAGAGAAGTACTTGCGGATACTCTGCAGGAATACCCTAATGTGGACATACGCTTCGGAGACTTTCTTGAACAGGATCTTCAGGACGTGATCCGGGAGGCAGGAGAGATTACCGTCGCCGCGAATTTACCGTACTACATCACCACACCGGTATTGTTTAAACTCTTTGAATACGGGCAGAAAATACCCAATATCACGGTCATGGTACAGAAAGAGGTTGCGGATCGCTTTACGGCGCTTCCCGGCACAAAGGAATACAGCGCCCTCAGTGTGGAAGGACAGTACCTGTATACGATCAAAAGACTATTCACGGTACCGCGCACATCGTTCTCACCGGCACCGAATGTGGACAGCGCCGTTGTCCAATTCCTCCGCCGTCCGCAGACCGAAGATCTGCCGGTGGCACCGTTCTTTGCGTTTGTGCGTGATTGTTTTAAACAGCGCCGGAAAACACTGTTGAATAACCTGAAGGAGAACTACGGCAGTGAACGATCGCAGGAGATTCTGGCTAACTGCGGATTCTCTGCGTCTGTACGACCGCAGGAACTGACCTGCGAGGATTATGTAAGACTTTATCGGGAGGTAAACCATGATTGAACGTGCCTATGCCAAGATCAATTTATGTCTGGATGTTGTCGGAGAACGTGAGGATGGATACCACGAACTACGGATGATCATGATTCCGCTGAACTTCTACGACATCCTGACGATTGAACCTGCGTCGGAAACATCTCTGTCCATCAATCGTTCGTTCCTACCGGTCAATGAAAAGAATACGGTGATCAAGGCGATCCGCCTCATGCAGGAGAGATACGGGATTTCCCGGGAATTTGCCTGTACACTGAATAAACATATTCCCACCCAGGCTGGTCTGGCCGGTGGTTCTGCGGATGCGGCAGCCGCGATCCGTATCCTGAACAAGATGTGTTCCCTGAATTTACCTATGTCTGAACTGTTAGACCTGGGCAAACATGTCGGCGCGGATGTCCCGTTCTGTATTCTGAATCAGCCCGCATTAGTTGAAGGTATCGGTGAAACCCTCCATACGTTTAGTATGAATACAGACTTTGAGATCTTACTGGTCAAACCCCGCAAGGGAGTAAGCACCGCAGCCGCCTTCTCTGCACTGAAAGAGAATACGATGATCCACCCGGACTGTGACCGTATGCGCACCGCGCTGGAGAACGATGACTATGACACGGTTATCTCTTCCCTGGGTAATGCCCTGGAAGAAGTAAGTATGGATCTGGTCCCGCAGATTCGTGAGATCAAGGAAGATATGTATGCGTTTGGTTTTGATGGGGTATTGATGTCCGGCAGCGGTTCCACGGTATTCGGGATTACCAGGAATCCGAGACTGATGGAATCCACCCTGAATATCATGCGTAATAAGGGATACTTTGTGAGAAAGACAAACCCCCTCACGAACTATTCCGGCCATTAATGTGCAGGAGCACCAAGAACGAAGTATGAACCAAAACGAGAGACTGGATTATCTGGTAGAACAATTTAAAGAAGATTCTGTTCAGTACAGGAATCTGATCACGCCGGAGGATATTTACGAAAAAAGACGTACCCTGCGTTCACTGATGAATATCCGTATGCCCAAGAGAATGTCAAGGGATGTTCTGCGTGTACAGGATGAATACCTGCAGGAAAGGAACCGGGAGAACGGTATTGTGGAGTTCTCTTCGATACCGGTGATCGCTGCGCAGGGAAGTAATCATGCGTACGGAGATATCCTCTCTGTCTGGCAGGGAGATATTACAAGACTCGCTGTGGAAGCTATCGTCAACGCCGCAAATTCACAGATGCTGGGATGTTTTATCCCGATGCATACCTGTATCGATAATCCGATACTGAACTGAATCACACACTTTGCGTAAATATCATACGTAGAGACATACGAACATTACTGGAGTTAGCAATTTCCCTGCCGAAACCGTCGATACATGCCAGTCCTGGCGAAAAACTGCGGTATTATCGTGAATTAAAGCAGTTAAACCAGGAAGAGATCAGCAGGATCCTCGGACACGAAAGTATCTGGTATATTGTTAATCTGGAAAAAGGATTCAATCCAATTTTCTATGAAGACGCAGTAAAGCTTGCTCCTGTTCTGGATATCGACCCTGATGATCTTCTCACGGAATACACAAGATTCTGTAAACCTGGATATGGAGAAAGGATCAAGCGGATCCGCTATGAATACCATATGTCACAGGGAGAATTTGCAGATCTGGTTGAGACAAAAAGGGCCAATGTTGGAATCTGGGAATGTGAGTATAAAAACATTCATCCCGAGTATGGACGGTTCCTGCATCTCAAAATGCTTGCAGAGCAGAAAGGATTAGACTTCAATAAACTGATTCAGGACGAAGAATACTGTGTGGATGATTATAAGAGATTCATCCGGGGAGATATACCAAAGAAGATTCGGAACATCAGGGCAGCCTGTGGATGCTTCATGGGAGACTTCGGACGATTGATGGGTTTCGATAACGCGGCATCAGCCATATCTCAATGGGAAGCAGGGAATACCAAGCCCTCAAGAAAATACTTCTACAAGCTTCGGGAACTGGCTGTTTCTGTCGGAATTGACATGGATAAGCTGAATGAAGATCCCGATTTCTATAAAGACGAGTATGCTGAGTTTATTGAAACAGACTGCGGAGATAAAATCAGATATATCCGTCTTCAATACGGAGTGTTCATGGAACAGTTTGCCGAGATGATCGGAACGTCAGGGAATACAATCAGCGAATGGGAAGCTGGCAACTGTGTACCAATGAGATATTGGTTCCCCGAAATAAAAAAAGCTGCGGCGAATAAAGGAATCGATCTGAATGCGCTAAACGGTCATCCGGAAATATACAAAGATCCATTTACGGAAATGATCCAGAAGCAGGATTCTGAGGAATGGGTAAGGAGAATCCGTAAACAATGCGGTTTAACAGTTGATGCCTTTGCCAGATATATCGGAGTGAGCAGAAGTACTGTAAATTCATGGGAGACCCATCAAAACTGCAGGAAACCAAGCCGGGAATCCTTCAATAGAATAGTAGAAATGGCAAAGATGAGAGGAGTTGATATATATGACCCATGGAGAACAGAGACTCTGGCTGATCCAGCAGCTTCTGAACGAAAGGAATGACGCTGCAGGTGTTCAGATCCCTGAAGACGAACAAGGTCAGAAAGATCTGCTGAGAGGTCTTATGAATATCCGCATGCCGGACCCTATAGATGACGAGTTCCTGAGAATACAGGATGAGTATCTGACGGAAGAGAACCTTGCGGAGGGCGTTGTCAAAATTGAAGATCTGACACCGATCAAAGCTGATAATAGGCTTTATATCTGGCAGGGAGATATGTCCCGGCTTGCCGTTGACGCTGTTACACTACCAGCCAACTCCGGATTCACAGGATGCTATCAATATTTACACAATTGTTTGGATAACATTCTTGGTTCGAAAGCAGGGATTGAGTTAAGGCTCTTTACCAATAGCATTATCACAAAACAAGGCTATCCTGAGCCTACCGGTCAGGCCAAGATCACACCGGGATTTAACCTTCCGAGCAAATATATTATCCATACGGTAGGTCCTATCGTTCAGGGTCGGCTGACCAAAGAAAACGAACGG
>JAFRMA010000044.1 GCA_017430925.1 Solobacterium sp.
GGGCGCAAGGAACACATCGCCCAGGTGGGCAGTCAGTATCTGGATCTGCTGGATCTTTCGTAAAGGAGAGAGAAACATGGGTGATCTGAATATTTCCGATTACGAGGGATATGATGGCGTTATTGAAGTAGCTGGAACAATAAGTGAAATTCCGTCTGATTCTCACGGGTTTATTAGTGTTGTGATATTGCTTTATAATTCAAACAATCAGCTCATTGGTAATACAAGCAAAATCATTACCGAAGGTTTTGAAAGTGGTGAAGTTGAATTCAGTGCAACAACCGGACTTCATTTACATGTGACTTCACAAGAAGTAGATCATTATATTGCATACGCATATGCGGAAGAGCAGTGATTGAATATAGCACAAGGTTTTAACCTAAGTATTAACAGAAGCGACAGAAATGCCGCTTTTCTTTTTCAGCGAAGTGAATACCCTGTCTTCAATGTATCCAGAAGATGATCGGTTGTGGCAGGATTCAGAAGTACATGATCTATGTAGTCCGTTACTTCTGTGAAATCCTGAACTGCTGTTTCCGCATAACGGACTGCCTAGGTCATTTGGTTCTCCTCTGCTTCAGGTTATGCATGACCTGGTCCGCGGGAATTGTCATGCCTGCAGAAATATCATCCAGACCTGTCTGCAGGAGTCCATACAGTTCAAATCTTCCTACGAGCTGCTCATACGCTTCAAAACTGAGGATAAAAGTAGGAAATATCATTGTACTTATTACGCAGATCCACGCTGGAATGAGTTTTGGTCATGATCATCACATCTTTAAATAACAAAATAAATAGTCCTGGAAAGCGTAGTAAAAATAATACTGCGCTTTTTCTTGAGCATAATTGACAAATTGTTTCATAGCCTGAATCAAATAGATATTGTTAAAAAAGTAAAACAAAGTTACAAACAATATGATAACTTGTCTCACATAAATGCAGGAATACTCAAGAGGCTTAAGAGTCCGGTCTTGAAAACCGGCAGGTCGTGAAAGCGATGCCTGGGTTCTAATCCCAGTTCCTGCGCCATTAATATGTTTTAGCCGCACGTTGCTGGCCTTTGGGCAATTTTAAATTGTATTTTTCAGGGAATACAAAATGTCTGAAAACAACTCTTTGGGCGAAAACAAATTGTCGGAAAACACGGGAATTCCGGCAATCTTGGGCGAAATCAAATTGTCTCTTAACAACGTGTTTTTTTGTTGTGTAATTTACAAATTATTTCTGCCTATACTCAATTAAAAACGCCTAAGAAAACGATGAGCAAAACACTTATTTATTTTTTCTGATCTATGAATGATATCGTCGTTTATATAAGCATTCTATGGATCTCAGTGAATTAGGTAATAACCAGAACAAGAGAAGACCGGTTCAGAAAAGTACTGATCTTTCTTTTATCGAAGACTCCCGGATAGTCAGGAGAATTCAACGGTTAAGTCTCTGCCCGGATTCTTATAATTCCGATAAAAGGGTATAATATGTCAGTACAAAACAGGAGAATATGCTTATGAATACAGCACAACTTCACCCGCTGATTGAACAAGATAAAGAAGAACTGTACGAGCTGGGTCGGAAACTGTTCGCTCTTCCGGAACTCGGATACAAGGAATACAAAACCAGGGATACGATCCTGGGCTGGCTGCAGGCACATGGTTTTGACCGGGTAGAACGGTACGGTGAGACCGGCATGATCGTGACCATCGGGGAGGGGAAACCGTCAATCGGTTTGATTGCCGAACTGGATGCGATTCCTACCCCTGGACATCCTCAGGCAGATCCGGTAACGACGGCAGCTCACAGCTGCGGCCACAGTACTCAGTGCGCCATCATGCTGGAAAGCCTAAAGGTACTGAGAGAGGAAATGAAGACCCGCAAGGGAACGGTGAAACTGTACTTTACACCGGCTGAGGAATTCACGGATATCGCGTTCCGGAGGGAGTATATCCGCAGCGGGAAGGCAAAATACTTTTCCGGAAAGATCAACATGCTCATGGACGGGGTCTTTAATGATTCGGATGTCCTGATCCATCTGCATGCCATGGGCCGCTATGAGGGACATAGATTCTCCGTCGGCAGCACTTTGGCTGGCTTCACATACAAGGAGATCACGTTCTGCGGCACGGCGAGTCATGCGGCTGTCAACCCGGACAAGGGAAACAACGCGCTGAACATGTTCGCCCTGTTCCAGTCAGCTGTAGGTATGCTCAGGGAAACGTTCGTGGACGAGGATAAGAACCGGATCCATGGTATCGTTGTCAAGGGAGGCAGTACGGTCAATTCCATCCCGGATGAGGTGGTGTATGAATGCTATGTACGCTCCTTCCGTCCGGAAAACCTGATCATTTTGTCAGAGAAGGTGGATAATGCTGCTGTACACTGTGCGGCTGCATTAGGCGGGACAGTAAAAATCAGTGAACTGCCGGGTGATCTGCCGTTCTACCAGGACGAAGCCCTGAACCGTGTAATTTACCGGAACATGCTGAAGCATACAACGCCGGACCAGATTCTGACGGACGAGCGCAGTGTGGCAGCCGGTGACATTGGCGATGTAGGTTGTTTCTTCCCGGCGGTGCAGTTTGGTTATACCGGTTTTGAAGGTTACTGCCATGGCCGGACCATGTGCGTCATAGATGAGCGGGAAGTGTATGCCGTGCCTGCTGACATTGTTGTAGAATCCGTTACGGATCTGCTCGATCATCCAGAAGAGGTGACGGCGATCCGGGAGAACTTCCGCCCGGCTATGACCATGGAAGAATACCGGAAGCACCTTGAGACAGGGGACAGAAGTAATTAATTGAAAAACTAAGTGGCGTATTTTTTGGACATATCAGTACGTATCCTAGTCTCAGGAACATAGACATGATCGCCAGAGAATATGTAGATGTAGTGATTCATTTTGATAAAGAGGGTAACGCTCTTCCTGTTTTCATCTACCTTGATGGAAAGAGATACAAGTGTAAGAAATTCGGCCCGATCACCAGAGAGCCTAAGGTAGGTAAGGGTGTATGGAAGTATATCGTGACTACACCGCTGGGATTGATCAGCCTGTACCGGGAAAAAGACCTGCTCATCTCCCGGGATGAATACAGGTCTCTTTTGTATTATATGTTGGAGGAAGACTATTCTGTAACTGCTTCTTCCTGTAATGTTCCGTAGATAGGAGAACTAAACTCCGGATTCGTATTTCTCTTCCGGATGTAGAAGATCATGTAGATCCAGAAGACCACACTGGCAGCTGCCGCTGCTAAGGAGAACACACCGAATACTTCCGGAGCCGCATCGGAGAGTCCGAAGTTATATAATCCATGGATAAGAATAGTGACACCCATAGACAGGAACATGTATTTCTTATCGCCGGTCTTCGCATACTTGCCGATGTACCAGCCTTCGATGAGACCGAAGGAAATATGCATCATACTGATGCCTCTGACAAGCATCTGTCCCGGGCTGGAGGTGAGGATATACACAATACCTTCACTGATCTCAAATCCTATACTGGCAATCGCAATGAAACTGATCATGTCTAACCAGGATACCGTGTCATGGTTCTGTTTGATCATCTTATTCCCGGTCCAGACCTTCACCAGTTCTTCCACGAACGCGTTGATGATAAAGCACCGGATCAGTGTGTTAACGATCGGACCGGCGGTATCTTTGATTCCGGTCAGACTGAGAATCAGTGAAATCACAAGATCCAGCAGGAAGATCGGGATAGCCGCAAAGAATCCGCGGATCAGTGTTTTACGGCAGTCTTTCTTGTACTGTTCGTTATCTTTCTTGAGACTCCTCAGGAAGAAATAGAACAGGATGGACGGAATAAAACTAAGGATAACGATCAGAATAGCCATATCTTTTCTCCTCAAACGGTAATACGGATAAATCTAAGAAATATTATACTATCGTTTTCTTCTGGTTACGCAAGAAGAAAGGGCTTTTGGCAAAACGGATCGCATACTATATAATTGAGATGCTGAACCAGACAATAAAGGAGAAGATAATGATGATTTATGATTACACGATTACTACCGGTAAAGGCGGAGAACTAAATCTTGCGGACTACAAGGGCAAGGTCATTATGGTGGTGAATACAGCGACAGGCTGCGGTTTCACCCCGCAGTATGCGCCGATCGAACAGATGTACAAGGATTACCACGATCAGGGTCTGGAGATCCTGGATATCCCGTGTAACCAGTTCGGCGGCCAGGCACCCGGTACAGATGAAGAGATCCACGAATTCTGCACGATGCACTTCAATACAACATTCCCGCAGATGAAGAAAGCGGATGTAAACGGTGAAAATGAACTGCCTCTGTATACCTATCTGAAATCACAGAAAGGCTTTGAAGGTTTTGACGAACATCCGTATAAGGCACTGTTGGAGAAGATGTTCTCCGATGCAGATCCGGAATGGGATAAGAAACCGGATATCAAGTGGAACTTCACCAAGTTCGTAGTAGACAGGGAAGGCAATGTCGTCGCGAGATTTGAGCCTACAGCCGATATGGCGGAAGACGAAGCCTGCGTCAAAGCGCTGCTGTAGAGAATCGTCATACAAGAATACTTGTCAGCCTCAGGCAGATATCCAACTGTCTGGGGCTTTCTTTTTGTCTGCGTAAATGTTACTTCGATAAACCGTGCAGGATATTGTAAAATAGGGTCAAGGAGATCGTATGGAAACTACTTCTTTATTTGACAACCGCGCAGAGACGACACCGCTGGCAGACCGCATGCGTCCGGAAACTCTGGAAGACTATGTCGGTCAGGAACATCTTCTCGGTGAAGGAAAAGTGCTGCGGAGAATGATCGACCGGGATGAGGTACAGTCGATGATCCTCTGGGGCCCTCCCGGAGTAGGGAAGACAACCCTTGCCAGGATCATCGCAAAGTATACCCAGGCGAAGTTTATCAATTTCTCGGCGGTAACCAGCGGAATCAAGGAAATCAAGGAAGTCATGTCCAAGGCGGAAGAGAACCGCTCCATGGGCATCAAGACAATACTATTCGTGGATGAGATCCATCGTTTTAATAAGGCACAGCAAGACGCGTTCCTGCCGTATGTGGAGAGAGGTTCCATCATCCTGATCGGGGCAACCACGGAGAATCCTTCGTTTGAGATCAACTCTGCGTTGTTATCAAGATGTAAGGTCTTTGTGTTAAACGCATTGGACAGTGATGCGATCATCTCCCTGCTGAAGAAGGCAGTACAGGATCCGCGTGGCTTCGGCGACTGGAAGATCGACATGGAAGATCATCTGTATACACTGATTGCCAATTACGCTAACGGAGATGCCCGTACAGCCCTGAATACATTGGAGATAGCGGTGCTGAACGGCGAAGGGGATGTCTTTGAGTCCAAGGTTACGGTAGAGGTAATAGAACAGTGTATCTCCCGGAAAGCCCTGTTATACGATAAGAACGGGGAAGAACACTACAACCTGATCAGCGCCCTGCATAAGTCCATGCGTAACAGTGATGCGGATGCGGCGGTCTACTGGCTGGCAAGGATGCTGGAAGCAGGCGAAGATCCTCTGTATATCGCGCGCAGAGTTGTCCGCTTTGCGTCGGAAGATATCGGTATGGCAGATTCCCGGGCTCTGGAGATCTCCATTGCGGCGTACCAGGCATGTCATTTCATCGGTATGCCTGAGTGCAGTGTACATCTGACCCACGCGGTGGTCTTCTGTTCATTGGCTCCCAAATCCAATGCCTTGTACATGGCTTACTCCTCCGCCAGAGAAGATGCCCTGAAGATGATCGATGAACCTGTACCCCTGCATATACGCAATGCGCCTACATCTCTGATGAAGGATCTTGGGTACGGGGATGGCTATATCTATGCCCATGATACGGAAGAAAAACTCTCGGCGATGCAGTGTCTGCCGGATTCCCTGAAGGACAAGCATTACTACAATCCCACAACCCAGGGGGTAGAAAAGCGCGTCAAGGAACATAAGGAACAAATCGAAGCCTGGAAGAAGAAAAAAAGAGAAGAACTTGACCGGAAGAAGTAAGAGCTTGATTGCGGCTGACGTCCGGAAAAGATATAATAGATTAGTTTGATAAGGAGAAAACTATGGCAGGAAAGAGAAGACGTGGAACAGATCCGTTATTCATTGTGCTGTTATGCCTGTTGGTGATGATCATCGCAGGTCTGGCAACGGGTTATCTGTACATGAAAGAAAAGTATGCCGGTGATGCAATCGCATACAGCCGGCAGGCCGTGAGAGAACTGGAAGAAGGCAGTTTTGAGTATTCACTCGCAAAACGTTTCTACAGTGATGATGAGTGGGACAGTATCCGGAATAACACGGCGCCGGAGAAGAAAGAACAGACATATGTATCCGAAAATGGTGATCCGATCGAGATCGTGCATATCTCCGGAACGACCTATGAAGGATATATGATGCTTGTGCATGATCCGAAACTGGTGAAGGTAGCGGTCAATCCGAACATGGATAACGGTATGCAGGCACCGAGTCTGGAAGACTATGTACGCATGAACAAGGCAATCGGCGGAATCAATGCCGGCGGTTTCATGGATGCGGGCGGAACCGGCAACGGCGGTCTGGCCTGGGGTATCGTCATCCATGACGGCAAGCTCATCAGCGGTAATATGAATGAGTATCTGCCGATCATCGGTATTGATGATACGTATAACCTGTACTGTGTAGACGCGACCGCAAAGGACGCTCTGTCCTGGGGTATTCAGGAAGCGGTAACGTTCGGCCCGGTATTCCTGCGTAACTATGAAGTCGTATTCAAGAAGGGTCAGGGAGACTACCCGATGTTAAATCCCCGTACGGGAATCGGGCAGGCCAGTGACGGTACCTTCCTGTTACTGACGATTGACGGACGTGGTCCCAGCAGTTTCGGTTCATTATATGAAGATGTCGTAAAAGAATTCCAGAAGTTTGACGCGGTAAATGCGGCGAACCTGGACGGCGGTAACTCTACGGCAATGATCTACAACGGTGAATACGTCAATACGACAGTATCCATGTATGGTTCAAGACATCTGCCTACGGTATTCGTAGTCATGGAGGACAAGTAAGATGAGTAAGAAAAAAGTGAGAAGGGGTTTGAATCCTCTTGTTGGTGTATTGCTTGTCCTGCTGGTCGGCGCAGGCTGCGTCTTCGGCGGTATGACTTTCCTGAATGGTGCGAAGAAAGAATTTGCGGCAGCCGAGAAGGATATGCCGGAAAGCGCGATCTCGGATTATTTCGCCAAAGTACGTAAGCGTGATTTTGACGGTATCTACGAGGATTCCCTGGTGATTGCGCCGCACATGAACGGTAAGCAGGAGTATGTGGAAACCCTGGAAAAGATCTATGAAGGTGTGGATCTGAACAATGTGAAGTTCTATCTGACAGAAACAGTGGATGGTGTGGATACCTATGATCTGTATGACGGTGATAACTATCTGGCAGCCCTGAAACTGATGAAGAGTGATGACGGACGCTGGCTGGCTTCCACGGAATTCAGCGGAAACAACCGGTATGTCATCGAAGTTCCCACAGGACTGAAGATCAGTGTCAACGGTATTGAACTGACCAAGAAGAACATGTTGGAAGAGAACATCGTTGCCGTAAATTTCCAGGGCATGAAGAATACTGCAAGTGCCCCGCATGTGGACAAGTATCTGCTGGAAAACATGCTTGGTGAACCGGAAATCGCGGTTGTCGGTGACAGCAGCTACGGTACATTGGTTGATGTGGTCAGCGGACGTATCCTGGTCGGCAAGAAGACGGAAGATCCTGCACTGGCACAGACATTCATCGATGATGCGAAGACCTGCGCGAAACTGCCTGCACAGGAAACGAGCCTGAATGCTGTTGCGGCAATCTCCGTTACGGATTCTGACTGGTATGACCGTATCCGTACGATGCAGAACTTCTGGTTTACTGCCCACGCAGTATCCTCTTTCTCCAACGAGAAAGCCTTCAACATCATCCAGCAGAGTGAAGATTCCATGGTTGGTTATGTGACTTTTGATTACTTTGCGGATAACGGTGAAGTACATCGTACATGGCATCCCGGTTATCAGATTTCCTTTATCCGTCAGAACGGAATCTGGAAGATTGCCGGTATGGGTATCAACTCTGAACTGAATCCTGCCAAGGAGATCAATTACTAGAGGATAGTACAATGAAAGCAGTAATGGTGATGTATGATTCTCTTCGTCTCGGGGATCTTCCCTGTTACGGGGGAAAGGAGATCGAACTTCCGAATTTCAAAAGACTTGCGGAACATACCGCTGTATTTGACAACAGTTATGTCTGCAGTCTGCCTTGTATGCCTGCCAGACGTGAGATACATACCGGAAGAGCGAATTTTCTGCACCGTAGCTGGGGACCCATCGAACCCTTTGATGACTCCATGCCGGAGATCCTGACGAAGAACGGAATCTATACACGCATCGTTACCGATCACAATCACTACGTGGAAGATGGGGGAGCTACCTATCTTCCTCGTTTCAGTACCTGGGAACTTAACCGTGGTCAGGAGGGTGATCCCTGGCAGGCCAGCGCCGGACCTGTACTGGAGAATCCTCATGGAAAGCCTTTGCCGGATGCCGTACCGCAGCCGATCCGGAATCTGTTTGACCGTATGCACGGACAGGATATGCTGAACCGTAATAGTTATCACAGTGTTCAGGACTATCCCCAGGCACGCACCTTTGCCCAGGGTGTGGACTTTATTGAAAAGAATCATATGTACGATCACTGGTATATCCAGATCGAAACATTTGACCCGCATGAACCTTTTGATGTACCGGATCAATATATCCGCCGTATCTGTGATCCGGACCTGG
This sequence comes from Solobacterium sp., assembly GCA_017430925.1. Lineage (GTDB taxonomy): Bacteria > Bacillota_I > Bacilli_A > Erysipelotrichales > Erysipelotrichaceae > Bulleidia. The sequence continues at coordinate 8,814 of JAFRMA010000044.1, forward strand.
TCGGAGAATTAGACTGGCCTCCTTACGCCCCGGTGACGGAAACCGAAGAAGAGATCCGTTCTTTCCGTACACACTATCTCGCATTACTGGCATTCTGTGATGAATCACTGGGCAGGGTTCTGGATGCCTTTGACAAGTATGATCTCTGGAAAGATACCATGTTGATCGTGAATACCGATCATGGGTATCTGTTAGGTGAACATGGCTGGTGGTCCAAGGGAATGATGCCGGATTACCAGGAAGTCATGCATACACCGCTATTTATCTATGATCCGCGCAGTCATGTACAGGGTGTGCGTCGTGATGCACTGGTACAGACGATCGATCTGGCACCGACACTGCTGGATTTCTTCGGCGTGGAGATCCCTGCGGACATGCTGGGTAAGCCTCTTGGCAGGACCGTAGCAGAAGATGTTAAAGTACGTGAGTACGCGATGTTCGGCTACCACGGAGGCACCCTGAATATCACTGACGGCCGCTATAAACTCATGGCCGCAATCCGGAAAGATGCCCCGCAGGTTTATGACTATACACTGATGCCCACACATATGCGTGAGAGATTCAGCGCGGCAGAATTACAGCAGGCGAAGTTTGTGGAACCGTTCTCCTTTACCAAGGGTATGCATGTGCTGGCTGTACCAACAAAGCCCAAATACCCGGCAGGAGATGTTCTGAAGCCAGGAGAAGTCTTGTTGTTTGATCTTCAGGAAGATCCTATGGAAATGAATCCGATTCAGGATGAGAAGATCATCAGACGTCTGAAGAATGCACTTCTGGAACTGTTAAAGGAAAACGATGCGCCTGCAGAAGTATACGAATCGTATAATCTTTAAGGAGAAAAGAACATGATAGACTATTCTGAAGGCAGCGGACGGCAGTATCATATCGGTGTTGCGAAAGGGGAGGTAGGCAGATATGTGATCCTTCCCGGAGATCCCAAGCGTTGTAAGAAGATTGCGGCTTATTTTGATGAACCGCAGCTGATTGCGGACAATCGTGAGTATGTGACGTATACCGGCTTTATTGACGGTGTAAAGGTATCGGTGACTTCCACCGGCATCGGCGGACCGAGCGCTTCCATAGCCATGGAAGAACTCACAGTCTGCGGTGCGGATACATTCCTGCGTGTAGGTACCTGCGGCGGCATGGACCTGAACGTAAAGAGCGGAGATCTGGTGATTGCGACCGGAGCGATCCGTATGGAAGGAACATCCAAAGAGTATGCGCCGATTGAATTCCCGGCTGTGGCAGATCTGGATATCGTCAATGCCATGGTGGAAGGCGCGCGTAAACTTGGTTATCCGTATCACACCGGCGTTGTCCAATGTAAAGATGCCTTCTATGGCCAGCATCGTCCGGAGACTTTGCCCAACAGCGCGGAACTGATCAATAAGTGGGATGCCTGGTGCCGTCTTGGCACATTGGCCAGTGAGATGGAATCCGCAGCTTTATTTGTGGTATCCAGTTATCTTCATGTACGCTGCGGTACAGTCCTGCTCACGGTAGCCAACCAGGAAAGAGAAAAGGCAGGACTGCCTAACCCTCAGGTACACGATACCGATCATGCGATCCGGTGTGCGATTGAAGCAATCCGCGTACTGATTGCAGAAGATGAGGAACAATAGAAAAGAGGAATCAGTCTGCAGAGATTTCTGCAGCGAATAACACATAATTTATGACCTATGCGAATGTACAGACTATGGCTGTAATACGTCCTCCTGTACGTAGTTCCATGGCGAATTTCATCAAGTCCATGATGGGATCACAGTTTGTAATTCCCGTATACCAGAGGAATTACACCTGGCTGCCGGAACGTGAAACAGCCAAGTATATGAATGATATCGAGGATCTTCTGGCAAGACGCACACTGAATCACTTCCTCGGAATCATTATCTATATCGAGTCGGATATCAGCGCTATGTTTAAGGAGATACAGATCGTTGACGGACAACAGCGTCTGACAACATCCTTTATCTTTCTTCTCAGCCTGAAGAGACTCGCACAGGAACAAAAAGCCAGAGACGTGGAAGGGATGATCGATGACTATTATCTGTATAACCGTCATCTGTCCAACGATGCCCGCATGCGTCTGAAACCGGCAGTATCCAACGATGAAGTATTCGCGAAACTGCTGTACGGCAACTATGCCAATATTGACAAGAGAGACAGAGAATCCAACGTATATCGTAACTATGAAGCGATCTACCAGAGAATCGTCAAATTATCCAAACAGTACTCTCTGAGTGAGATTCTGGACAGTTTATCCAGAATTGATATTCTTACGTTCCCGTTATCCGACAACGATAATGCCCAGCAGATCTTTGAGTCCATCAACTCTACCGGAGCTCCTCTGACCAGTGCAGATCTGATCCGGAACTATATCCTGATGAATGATAAGAATGATGCCCAGGAACGGAATTACAAGATGTACTGGCAGCCTCTGGAAAGATACTTCCCGGATTCCCGTAAACTGGAAGAATTCTTCCGTTATTACCTGGCGGTAAAGACCTACAATCTCCTGAACAAGAGAGATGTCTATGAAGGCTTCAAGGATTACTGGAAGAAGTCCACGATGGACAGGGAAGCCAGGATGCAGGATATCGGAAGATACTGCAGATACTTTGATGAATTATATAACGGTCCCGCGGAAGACAAGGAACTGGAGAATGCGCTGGCGGATTTCCGGCGTAATGAAACCCATTTGCCGGCTCCTTTCCTGATGGAAATGTACCGGATGTATGATGAGAAACAGATCGACAAGAAGACCATGATCAAGCAGGTAAGACTGATTGATTCCTACCTGACAAGAAGAGCGCTATGTGGTCTGGATACCGGTTCTTTAAGCCGCTATTTCCCGCAGTTACTGCGATCGGTGATGAAGCGGTACGGCCGCAAGCGCAGTGATATCCACGAGATCACCAAGACCTTCCTGATCAACCAGAACCGGGGTAAGAGTCTGGCTATGCCTACAGATAACGAAGTACGGACAAGACTGAAGGAAGTCAACGCGTACTCCCTGACCTGTATACGTCCTGTCCTGGACCGTATTGAGCATCATCAGGCAACAGCCAAGGTAGATTTATCTGACCTGAATATCGAGCATATCATGCCTCAGAGACCGAATGCCTACTGGCGTAAGGTAATCAAGGTGAAGAACGAAGAAGAATACAGTTATTACGCGAACCTGATAGGTAATCTCACATTGTGCGCGGAATATGACAATACACGGATGGGTAACCAGGACTTCAACTTCAAGAAGAAAGTCTTGTCCAAGACTCTGCATATCCGGATGAATACGGAGATCCTGAACAAAGATACCTGGACATTGCAGGATATCCTGAACCGTTGTGATACCCTGACAAATCAGATTCTGAAGATCTATCCGTATGAGGGTGGTAAGGATCTGGATGAGGATTCCAGGGATGCGGATGTGATCGTGATGACTTCTCCGAGTGTCAATGCCAAGGCAATCTATCACAATGAACACTCCATTGAGATCCTTTCCGGTTCTACAATGAAAGCCTATGGGAATAAAGAGATGCGTGCCATGAGAACGACCTTCAACGATCTCATGGGACTGGGTGTACTGGCGGAGAATGACAGCGGTCTGATCCAGTTTGAGAAGAATTATGAGTTTGCGGGTCTGAATCTTGCGGCACAGTTCTTATTACACCGGGGAGGGGATAATACCGCGTTCTGGACGAAGGAAGACGGTAAACCGTTTGTGCCTTCGTTTGTGGATCATCCCGTGGTGAAGAAAGAAGATGTAACGCCGAAGAAACCTGCGGAACCTCCGGTCAAGAAGGAACAACCCAAGCAGGAGAATAAGCCTCAGGAACAGAAGAAATCTTCCGGGAAAAAGAAAAGACCTAAGCTCAAACCTGTACCTGTGGTAAAGGAAGAGGCTAAGGAACCTCCCAAGATTGAGACAAGAGTATTCACGAAGAAGAAACCCGAGGAAGAGAAGAAAACTGAAAAACAAGGGTTCTTCCGGAAAATAATCAATGATTTAAAACAATAAGAGTTTTCCGAACACTTAAATTTGTGTATTATATAGAGGTATCTGCGACAGTAATTCAATGGTAGAATGTCAGCTTCCCAAGCTGAATACGCGGGTTCGATTCCCGTCTGTCGCTCCATACCTCAAGAGAAACGCATAATTATGCGTTTTTTTGATTGTCAGGGTCTTTTTTTGTAATGATTTGAGAAGAATTGTGAGAAGATTCTTCTATGAAATTAAGTATTTCTGTAATATCACCTGATACCTTGTAAATATATGTAATCAAGAGTTGATCATTCCCCGTTGTTTTATCCGTTTTTATCAAATATGGTCATATCCACGCCGGTATCCCTGACAAGGATGGAGTCCGGGTATTTCCATAGTTTTGCGGTCACATATACATCACCGGCAGCTCCGGAAATATTACCGACCTGGAGGAACCACACAACCCAGAACCACGACCGGGGAATGAGGCCACACAGCACACCTAAGATGATGCCCCAAATGACAATGGGAGCCAGTGCGATACAACGGTAGGATATCTTGTCAAAATAGTCTTCTTTGCTTCCGGCAAACGCGTATATGCCGGTGAAGCCAAAGACGACCTTACCGCCTCCGGCAGCTTTCATCACTGCTGCGTGGGTCAGTTCATGCAGGACCATGTACACGACATATCCCAAGAGCATCACACCAACCTGTGTGAAATACGTGGATAGACTATCCATATTGTGAAACTCAGTAATCGGTACAATGAAATGGCCAAGAACAAACAGAAGGATCATAACTATAATGGCTAAGAGGTTTATTTTCAGAGCTGTTTTTTTGTCTTTCTGCAGATTGATCTGCAGGATTTCCCGGTATCCTTCGGGAAGAGTCTGATATGCTTTCATGAGTCTGATACTCTACTTTCATTGAACACAATATAGCGGTATATCGTTGCATCTGCAAGTCGTATCGAAAATAACCAATCACCTGTGCAAATACAATCAGATGATGGGTATCTTTAATTCTGATGAGCAAGTGAAAAGAGGGCGCTCAGTTCTTTTCCGCTTTCCGGCATACCACGTTTGATCCATTCAATCATCCATCCGTAAATGCCATAAGCCCAGAATGATTTCATGTATGCTTCAAGATTGTGCATTTCAGGAGTTATTTGAATCGTACTGAGAATCGTTTCCATCATAATAGATGACATGCCGGCGTTGTAGAGAGTGGTATAGAAATCTCTGTGATCCCGATAGAAGTCGAATAAAGAAGGGAACAAGGTTTCAGGAGCCGATTCCGGATTGGATTCGTAAAGTCTGCCCCATTCCTTGATGAGCCGGTCTGACTCCTCTTTCAGGATATCCTCTTTGGTCTGATAGTTACGGTAGAAGGATACACGCCCGATTCCGGCTTTATCTGTAAGCTCGCTGACGGAAATATCCGAGAGGGGCTTTTCTTTCATGAGAGTAAGTAGTGTGGCAGTGATCTGTTTTTTTACATAGGTGTTTTTCTGTTCATTATTCATGTTCATGTGATGAAACAAACCTCCCTCCAGTGTATCATTTTGCTGAAACACTTGTGTCGTCGATGACGCCATGATACATTTGTTTCATCAGCTTGTCAAGGAGGGATCCATGAGGAAGGTTATGAAAGTCATCGGAGTGATTGTGTTAACCCTGGCAACTGTAATAGCTGCTTTTATTATCAAAGGTTATGTTGAGTCGAAGAAGCCTTCCGTCAAGGAGGATTACTATATAGATTTTTCGTCTTCTGCACCTCTTGAACAGAAGTATTCAAAGCCAGGTGAATATGAGGTTTCTGTTATTGATGATCCCTCGCATAACGAGGCAATCAAGAAAATACGATTCTGGTATCCTGCGGAACTCGCCGGCAATAACAGCAGGTATCCTGTAATCGTTGTTGTTAATGCCAGCGGGACACCTGCATTCAAATATGAATCGTGGTTTGCGCGGCTCGCATCATGGGGCTTCATCGTGGTTGGTAATGAAGACCCGCAGACAGGGACAGGAGAAACAACATCCATCATGCTTGACGATCTCTTAAACCTGCCGCAGGATCATCAACTGTACGGCAGACTTGACACAGAGAACATTGGCATTGTGGGATTCTCACAGGGTGGAGCCGGGGCTTTGGCTGCGGTAACCATGTATGAAAACGGAACAGCGTATAAAACGATATTTACAGGAAGCGCAGCCTATCCGTTCCTGGCCGGAAATATGGGGTGGAAATATGATGTTTCCAAAATCAGGATTCCTTACTTCATGGCAGCCGGAACAGGAAAAACGGATGATAAAGGTGTGGCTGATATCACTAAGGAATACGGCGGAGTTGCCCCGCTGGCTTCTCTGGCTGAAAACTATGAGGCAATCAGTGACGATGTGCTTAAGGTGCGTGCCAGAGCGACCGGTGCAGAGCACGAAGATATGCTTGCCCGCAGTGACGGTTACATGACAGCCTGGATGCTGTGGCAACTTCGCGGAGATGAAGAGGCTGCTGAAGTCTTCATCGGTGAGGACGCAGAGATCCTTCATAACAATAACTGGCAGGATGTGGAGAAAAACAAATGAGCGTAAAAAAACATAAAAAGAGGCATATTCTTCTGATAATTCTTGTTATCTTACTGGCTGTTCCTGTAACAGCAGCACTGATCCTTACTACACATACACAGATCATTGTAGGTACGATCCAGAAATTATCAGCAGGTACGGTGAACACAATCAATTCTTACGAGCCGCTTGCCGAGCCTATGGAAGGGGTAAAGGACAACGGCCAGTACATTATTACCGAGATCAAGTATTCTGACAATTATCCGAACAGCTTTCTGGATATTACTTATCCGGATGAAGACAGGGAAGCATCACGGCCTACGCTTATCTACTTTCATGGAGGCGGATTTTTCGGCGGCAGTAAGAATGTCGGAGATCCCCTTGCCGGCAGTGATGCGACTGCATTGTTGGACGATATCTGTGCTGAAGGATTTAATCTTGTAAATGTTGATTATGTTCTGGTTCCTGAGTACCATTATCCGGCTCCGCTGATTCAGGCTAACGAAGCATTTCAGTTTATGATTGATCATGCAGAAGAATACCATCTGGACATGGAAAGGGTAGTGATCATGGGTTCGTCTGCGGGAGCAATCATGACAAGCCAGCTGGGAAGCGTTATTACCAATCCGGATTATGCTGAAGCCTTAGACATTTCTCCTGTGCTGAATCCGGACCAGATCAAGGCAGTTGTACTCGACGATGCACCTCTTGTTTATGGTCAGTTTTCTTTAGGAACAAAGATTCTTGTAGGTAACTATGTAAAAGGTTCTATCTTCCTCAATCACGAGGAAAAGAAAAAATACAACAATATTCTGTGGGTCGATTCAAATTATCCGGCAGCGGTCCTTCTGGGCAGTGAATATTATGTGGATATGCGTGCAATGGACACCGCTTTAGTCAATGCGAACGTAGAACATATATTGATTGATCCTCTTGCGGAGCGAAATCTGCAGATGCCTCATTGTTTTGTTGCCTCAGAACGTGCTGATGCGGTAGCAAAAGACGCGTTTGACAGAATGATGTTTTTCATAAAGGAGCAGATACGATAGTAAAGCATAGGATTATCAGCACATCGCAGTCTTTGGAATCTCTTAGATTGCCGAAAACCGCAGAATGATCAACGATCTTGGACATTAGCATTTATAACTTTCCAAGTAAGCAATACTTCATCTCAGGTATTGCTTTTTTACTTCGTTTTTCTATGTTGTTTATCTTATTTGAGGGTACAGTTTTTACTCCGTATACGATATAATACTATCGATATTGTAAATCATCAAATAGGCACTATGTTTAAGAAAATGAATCATCTGTTTTCTGTGATCCTGAGTCTTTTCTTATTGTTTACGAGTGTTCTGACACCGGTCAGAGCCGAAGGAGAAGACCCGGAAGCAGAACCACCTGTCGAAACAACTGTAGTTGAAGAAGAGACAGAACTACGGTTTTCTGTATTCCTGTGATCCTGATTTTTGCAGTGTTCTTATATGTACTGAAGAAGAATACACATCTGGCTATGTCTGTGCAGAACGGATGCAGGATCATTTCGGTTTTGTCCTATACCGGACTGATATTAATCGTTCTCCTGGTGATCTTACAGAGTACAGGAATACTTACACTGGAAGATACCTTCGGGCATAACCGCGGCTTCTTATGGAGGATCAGCGCAGAGTTCTACAGAGATCTGCCGATGTTCCGGAAGTGGATCGGGGTAGGACCGGATTGTTTCGGATGGAGTACGATCAATGACTGGGATATGTTGATGAAAGTACAGGAGTATTATCCGAATATGCGGATCACCAACGCGCACAGTGAACCGCTGACAATGCTGGTGAATCTGGGGATATGCGGTACTGCTTCATATCTGTTGATGATCTCTGTATTTGTACATCAGTTGTTGGAAAAGAAGGGGAGATTATTGGCAGTGATCCTGTTACCGCTGGTTTGTTACCATGTGAATAATCTGACTTCTTTCAGGCTGATTATTTCTGAGCCGTATATATTCCTGCTGTTGGCATTACTTCATGCGTATTTGTATAATGGCATTTGTGAAGAGAATTCCAGATAGGATAGTCCAGCAAAATAGAGTCCATTATGTATGGTTATACCTGATACCAGATAGTTTCTCTGTGAAACGATGATATAATACTTTTGTAAAAATAAATTAGTAATAATATGTGCAGTTCAGTCCGGAGGTCTTTATGCTAAAAAAGTCTAATCGTTTGTTGACCATCTTCATGGCTTTTTTCATGTGTTTCAATAGCCTGGTGATACCGGTAGCGGCTGAGGGAGAGGATTCTCCTGAAGTAACCGAGGAACCGGTAATTGAGGTTGTGGAAGAACCTTCAGAAGAAGAGGCTGAGGAACAGGAAGAAGATATTCTTGAACAGGTTTTATGTTGGAACGGAAGTTATGCGGAAACGTTGGAAGGATGTCCTGCAGAATCGGATGATCAAGATGTAAGAAATGATAAAACAACGTTTCCAGATTCAAACAATCAGGAGAAAACCAATCAGAACGAAACTAAACCTTCAGAAGAAATAATCGTAGAGAGCATATTGGAAATAGATGAAACAGAAGAATCAACTTTAATGAGTTGGGAAGATCTCCAGCAGCTGATCAACTCCTCAGAGAACAACTCTACAATATCCCTAGATAGTGACATAATTTTTCCTGAAAATAGTTCTCCTCTGACCATTGAAAGCGGGAAAACGCTCACCATCAATCTTAACGGTTATACAATCAACAGAGCCTTGACTGAACCGGCTGAAGAGGGAAGTGTCTTTGTTGTTAACGGGACCTTGACTGTCAATGGTGATGGTGGCGTCATCACGGGTGGTAATACTACCGGAAACGGCGGTGGTTTCCTGGTAGATGGAGGGAAACTGACGCTAAATAATGTCACTGTCTCAGGCAACTCCGCAGAGCAGGGCGGCGGTATTGCGGCATACGGCAGCAGTACAAGGCTGACATTGACAAATGCGCATATACTAAATAATTCAGCAGTCAATTACGGCGGTATTCTGCTGGGAAACAACGGAACTTACACTGAGTGCACAATGAATGGAGGAGAGATCTCCGGAAACACTGCGGAAACGGATGGCGGCGGTATTGGTATCGGAGCTGAATCTGTGTTTAACTTCCGCTCTGGGTCTATAACGAATAACACGGCCGGAAACCATGGTGGCGGTATATGGATGGGTAATCGGGCAAGCGTATTGGAACTGGTCATTTCCGCACAAACGGAGATCTCAGGAAATACAGCTGAAACCGGTGGTGGCATTTATGCGAAAGACTATGCAGTAATACAGCTGAAAGGTGGTACAGTTACAGGAAATGCCGGCGGTGGTATATGGTTTGAAGGTAACTCTGAACTGAAAGTCAGCGGAAGCCCTAAAGTGACGGATAATGTCAAAGAGGAACTTTCCTGCAATATCTGTCCTGCCGCCAATGTGCCTCTTATCCAGGTTGCTGCCACATTAGACAGTACAGCCGAATTAGGTGTGACAACTCTGAATAAGCCTGCCTTTGGACAACCTGTACGTATCACCAAAAACCTGAGTGGGAGAGGCAGTGCAGAATCGTTCATCAGTGATGAAGATTATGTTGTTACCTTAAACGAAAATAATGAAGCAGAACTGAATGTACACACACAGACAATCACTTTCCTGGCAAATGATGGATCCGGAAATGAAACAACACAGTTAGTGGAAAAGGGAGTCTCCTCCGAATTAGAAGATAATTCATTTACCCGTTCAGGCTTTGCGTTCAAAGAATGGAATACCAAAGCAGACGGAAGCGGAGTGATCTATGCGAATCAACAGGATGTTACGCTTACCGAAGATCTTACATTGTATGCGCAATGGGAAGAGGTGTATGAGTATCATGTGACCTTTGATGCTAACGGCGGTAGATTCCCAGTACCTGAATTTATGTGGGAGTTTACCATTTCTTCCGGAGCTGCCATCGGTCAGAGTTTTGGAGCAATCCATGATACTAAGACGTTCATCGGCTATAAGATCTGTGATACAGATGGTAATGAATTGACAACACTGATGAATCCTGTACTTGTCAAATTGTTTGTGCCAGAGAGCGACGTGGTTGTCAGGGCAGTATGGGGGCACCGGGTCATGGTGCATATGGGTGATGACATTGCTCATGTAGTATGCCTTGGAAACAGTATAGACAACTCAGATAATCCGGAATGGACGTTCGGTAACATGACCGGAGACTTCCCGGTATTCATTGAAGAAGGAAGAACAGGGAATTTCATCCTGATTGCAGACAGCAGTAAGCCATTCCTTGGCTGGGCAACTACCCCGAACGCAACGTCATTGGAATTTACAACTGAATCTTTTGCGGATATGGAATTCACTCAGGATTATGATCTTTATCCTGTATGGGGTGAGGATGGATATGTAGTGAGCGTAGATGCAACACAGTTCGGCTCTTACGAGATTCTGCGCTACAGGATGCCCAATTATCTACAGGAATACAGGCAGACTGTAGAAATCGGCGCAGAAAAGGGAAGCCCGCTGCACATCGGATGGACCGCAATATCGGATGCAGGAATCCCCTTTGCCGGTTATACAACACAGGAAGGGTCCAATATCGTTAACTATACACCATATGAAATCGCCGGCGGAGCCTTTATTCCTGCAGAAGATACGACATTGTATGCCTTGTACGGTGAAGTGATTCATGTCACTGTCAACTTCGATAATGGAACGTCTGAGAATCTGCAATACAGAATCCTGAAGAATACACCGTTGGATCTTTCAATGTATTTCCCGATGAAAGAGAATTGCCTGTTTACAGGATATATCCTCAATGAATCTCCTTATAACGGTGAGCCAATCACTGAAGACGCGATCATCACTGCGACATGGATGACTTCTGATGCAGTGATTGACAGCCTTGGACCAATCGAGTTGAATGTGGAATCCTCTTCAACATTGGAACTGGAGGACACATTTACAGTGACCAAAGCTGATGGTGAAAGCGTAGAAATCAAGGTGAACTGGGATGACCCTGACCCGGCGATGTACAAGAAAGAGGGCGGCACATTCATTGTCACAGGTACAGTTGAAGGTACGGATATCACTGTTGAAGCGAGTGTAACTGTAGCGCCTGCACAGGTGAATACTGTCGAAGATCTTGGAAGGATCTACTACAGTTCAGAAGATACTGCAGAAAACGGTCTCCCTCAGACAGTGGCTGTCACCTGGTCTAACGGGGAAATAAGTGAAGAACCTGTTACCTGGGAAGTGAATGGGGAATTACAGCAGCCCGGTGAACATACAGTCACTGGTTCGTTTAAAGACCTGTATGGAAATGATAATCCTGTCACATTGAATGTCGTCACGATCGAAGGTGAGGATGACACAATCTGGACAGAAAAAGACAAAGGCGATGTCACCAGAGAAGATGCGAAGACTGTGGATTATCAGATCCCGGAAGGCCTCTGGACGGTAAGTGTACCAGCAGGTCTGTATTATACAGGTTCTGTGATCAAGCCTGAATTCCGTGTATATGACGGCAAGATATTGTTAAAAGCCGGAACAGATTACACCGTGAAGTATTACAACAACAAGAATGCCGGCAGTCACGAATTCCCGGATGCAGAGGCGAGGAGAGCCTTCAAACCGGCAAAGAAGGAGAAGAAACCGTATGTCTTAGTTACCGGGAAAGGCAATTATTCCGGTAAGATATACATCCCGTTTGATATCCTTCCAATCAACCTGAATGATGATGTAATCACAGTTGATCCATTATCTGTTCAGGCAACCGGCAAGACACTGAGCCCGAGTCCGGCCATATACTTCAACGGAAAGAAACTGAAGAACAAGACAGACTTCACTGTAAACTACGGAACCGTATGGGACAAAAAGACAGCCGGCAGCTATACAATAGCAATCGTTGGGAAGGGTAATTATACCGGCATCAGAGCAGTAAATCTGAGCGTCGCTGAGAAAGGAACACAGACTGCTGTATCTAAACTGTCTGTAACTGTCAAAGGAATTACCTACAAAGATAATATGAACTTTGAAACAGATATTCTTCCTACCTTGACAGTCAAGAGCGGAAAGACTGCTCTTGTGCTGGATACGGATTATACAGTCAATGATATTCCTGCAATTGACAAGATCGGAACGTACAGCTTCACGATCACCGGTCAAGGCAAATATATCGGAGAAAGAAAAGTAACCTTCAAGGTGACTGGTATCAATCTGGCGGGAAAGAGCGTGAAGGGAAGTGTCAGCGGAACCTATATCTATGATGGCACAGAGCAAGAACCAGATCTCTCAACGATTTCTCTGACAAACAATAAAACGCCGATCGACCAGGCAAATTACAGAATCGTATCGTATAAGAATAATAAGAATGCCGGTAAGGCAAGTGTAGTGGTGGAAGGCATCAACGCTGCTTATGGGAAAAAGACGCTGACCTTCAAAATTGCTCCTAAGACAGATATCACGGCAGAGAATGTACATATCGATCCTGTGGAATACTCCAAAGGCGGAGCGAAGCCTGCAGTAGTGATTGAAGGACTGACTCAAGGCACTGACTATACCGTGAAATATACGTACAACAAGAAGGTCGGTACAGGCTATGCGACAATCACATTCAAGGGTAATTACAAAGGGACTCCTGTAATCAAGAACGTTCCGTTCACGATCACGCAGAAGAGTTTCTCAATGTTGATGATGTCTACGGTAGTACAGGATGTTGTCTACAGCAGTAAAGCAGGGAAGTACAAGAGCGTACCTGTGATCACTGATACAGACGGAAAGAAACTGAAGGCAGGGACAGACTTCACCATATTAGGGTATATGATGGATGGCAGAGTTCTTGATTCAAAAGAAGTCATTCCTGCAAAAAGCAGAGTTACAGTGATCTACCAGGGAAAAGGAAACTACACAGATGATACGGTGGCTAAAGAATACTGGATCCTTCCAAGCGGATACAGTGTAGCCAAGATGAAAGTTACGGTAAAGACACAGGAATATACCGGCAAGGAGATTCAAGTCACTGGTGAAGACTTCACATTCAAATCCGGAAAGAAGACAGTTGATCTGACTCTTGGGCAGGATTACATCATTGCCGGGTATACGAACAACGTGAAGAAGGGGACGGCCACTGTAACGATTGAAGGTATCGGAGAATACGGCGGTACAAAGACGGTCAAGTTCAAGATTGGTCAGAGAAGTGTCATTAGCCATTGGCAGGGTATCTTCCAATATTTCAATCAGATATTTGACAAGAACTGATAAACTTAACTGATATTTCTGATAAGCGTAGTATGATGAGATACTACGCTTTTTCTAATCGTGATCTATATTGTTCTATTACATCTAATACTATATTGAGTATATGAAATTCTATTTGAATACTATTAACAGACTGAAATGTTCGGGATGCTCAAGTGGTTCAAGAAATCAGTTTTGTAAACCAGCAGTTCATAAAAGCAATGCCGAAATGTTGATTCCAATCATTTTGTAAAAAAACAAACCTGACAGTTATATGTTTTTGATAGTCAAAGCCTTTATGAACAACTACCAGTATAACAATCACTTTGTGAAAGTCATTTATAAAGTGTTGATAAGTAATTTAAAACCATTTACAATTTAATTATGACGAAAAGAAGAATAATCACTGACATCGACAGGATATTGGCGATAGCTGAATATCAAAGTATTTCCAAAGCTGCGAGGATGTTGGACATCAGCCAATCGTCTTTAAGCCGTGCAGTGCGGGAGATTGAAAACAATCTCAATGTGACTTTGTTTGTACGTACAAACGAGGGTACAACACTAACGGACGAAGGCAGAATATGCGTGGATTATTTATGGCAAATGAAAGAAGCGGAGGAGGACTTAAGAAAGAGTTTGGACTTTCTTAAGTCTTCTTTATTTCGTTTGAATATCGCTTTGCCTTTTAATATCAATCCGTCTGCTATCGAAATAATTGAAAAACAAATCTATCAAAAGTATCCGGATGCTGAAATACATTTTTACAATGTTTTTGCGAACAAAGTTCCGCAGGGGCTGCTGTCCAAGCAATATGATCTGGCAATCTGCTGGGACGAAACGGATAACGATCCGCGCTTCCGATTTGAGACTTTCTATGATGATCATTTGTTGTTATTAGTACCTGCAGATTATCCGCCGGTCAATTCACATACAGAGATAATTCATGGGATTGAAGCTGAAGTGGTGGATGTCAAGGATATCAACGGACTTGACTTTGTCCTCCAAAACTCCGGAACATCAATCCACCAGACAATAGATCTGTTACTTACCAAGCATCATCTATCCATCAAAACAAGATTGCTTGTCTCCAACTCGATGATGGCTATTCGATGTGTAGAAGAGGGGATAGGCTGTGCTTTGGTTATGGAGTCCTATTCGTTAGTTGTATTCCACTCAGACAAGATAAAAAAATATGTCATCAATGATAATGTCGGAGAAAGAATCGGTCTGCTCACTCTGGCAGAAAAAGAATTATCTCCTCTTGAACATTACGCATCTGATGTGATTCGCGATTATCTGTATAAACGGAATCAGAAGTATTCTATAAGAAATGGTTCGGGTGATACATATGAAAAGCCGTGAACTAGAATATATCCTTACGGTAGCTCAGGAAGGGAGTATTGCCAGGGCTGCAGAGAAACTGTATGTTGGGCAGCCGGCAATCAGTAAAGCAATTTCATCGGTAGAAAAATCTCTTGACCTGCAACTGTTCATACGGGATCGAACCGGAATGATTCCGACAGAAGCCGGTATCATCTATGCAGAATACGCAAGAAGAATTCTGGAAATTGACCGTCAGATGCGGGAGAATCTGCGTGAACATGGAGAGATGAGAACACGCGAAATCCGGATAGCAATGACATTGAATGCACTCAGCCTGAGAAATCGTGAACTGAATCAGCTGCTTTCAGAAAAAACGGGTTATACCTTAAGAATGGATAATGTTCTGACCAAAGACATTATTGATGCAATGCGTTCGGGATACTATGACTATGCTGTATGCCCCGAGAGGATTCTGAGCGGACAGAAGGAATTTACCTATATACCAATTTATAAGAGTAAATGGTTATTGATTGCCCCAAAAGGATTGCCGATATCTGTAGAAATCCTTGGCGAAAAACATGGTATTCCGATTGTTGTTCCCGGACAAATCAGGAAACTGGAACTGATCATGCAGGAGGATAGTACAAACGTACGAAAAGAAATTGATATTCTTTTGCGGCTGGATGATCATCCGGAATTTCATCCCAAAATGGTGGTTGCAAACTCCATGCTGGCAATTGAAGAGGTGACCAACGGAGCTGGATGTGCAGTTATATCAGATACTTTCCTGGCTTTTGCCGACAAAGAAAAAATAGATATATACATATTGGATACCGATATGGTAGTTACAACCTGTCTGGCATACCGAAAGGGAAGACAACAGTCCGGAGCAGAAAAAGTATGTATACAAACAATGTGCCGATACCTTCATGACCATAACGATAATATTCTGCGGTAAGTAAAGACATACAGATTCCATAAAGAGAGATAAACCAATCTCTCTTTTTTACCTTTCCCAAAATGCATGACCCTATCGGAAAGGATAAATTGTAAACGCTTACACTCTAAGCTAAATTGAAATTAACAAAGGGTTGCGTTGACCTTAGAGGGGAGGAAAATCTAATGAATATGCAACTGATTGGCGGCTTGATTTGCTTAGCAATCTTCATTGCCGTCCTGGCGTCCAAGCTTCCTAACTGGATGACTTTCGTATGTATGGCTCCTGTTGCTGTATTCCTCGGTATTGCAGATAATGCACTGATCTGGGGAACACTGAACAAATCCAGTATCCACTTACTGGCAAACATCTGTATTTTCTCAGCGATGATTGCAGCTACCGGACTGGATGTCGTGATTGGTAACTTCGTTGATAAAATGACAAGCAAAGCTACCGGAAAGAGTAAAGAACTGGCAATCTTCGGTATCGTATATGTAATTTCCGGCCTGATTTCCTTCGTCCTTCAGAATAGCTATGTTGCAATGGCTTTCTTGCCGGTACTGACAAGTATTGCCAAAGTAAACAATATCTCTTTGTCCAAACTTGTTCTGTTTGTCATCTATTCGACAACTCTCGGTGGTGCCTGCACACTGATTGGTACACCGACAAACGTTTATGCCAATACAGCTCTGCAGGAAGCAGGACTTGCTGAATTCGGTATGTTTGACTTCGCATGGGTAGGTATTCCAATCTTTATCGTAGGCGGTCTGTATATGGTATTCATGCACAGATGGTGCCCGAGTTATGATGATTACGGAGAAAATCTACCTGGTTCTGATCCGAACAAGGCAGTTACCGCAGAACAGTCTGCAGCTCAGAAGAAAGTCCTGATCGGATTCCTGGTATTCATTCTCGCTCTGGTAAATGGTTCGCTGAAGTGGGTGAGTATTCCTGCAGATCCTACACTAATTGGTTATGCAGTAATTGCTGTCTTGATCCTTACAAAAGTTGTTGATACAAAGGTTGTTCTGAAGCAGTTTGACGGTGGATTTATCCTGTTTGCTGCTGGTATCAACTTGATGATTTCATTGATGACAGCTTCCGGCTTAGGAAATCAGTTCGGTAACATCATCATCAATATCCTTGGCGGAACAAAGAACCTGTATGTAATGACTGCTGTATTGTTCATTGGTGCTGCAATCATGACATCGTTCATGAACAACATGGCTTGTGCTGGTATTCTGGCTCCTGTCGGTATTGCTATCGCTGAAGCATTAGGGGCTCATCCGCAGGCAATCGTTCTTGCAATTGCTATCGGTGCAGGATGCTCCTATCTGACTCCGATTGCTTCCGGTACAAACCAGACGTTGTTACCGTTCACCAAACTACAATTCCAGGACTTTGCAAAATTTGGCTGGCCACTGGTTATTATCAGCTTCGTCATCTGTGTAGCTGTTCTGCCGCTGGTATTCCCGTTCTTCTAAGATCTGAATGTACAGGCATCCACGGTGTGGATGCCTGTTTTAACTCTTAAATAATGTTCAGGGATATCTTATGTAATCATAAAAATGAGATATCAGAAAGAATCCATAAATGATGGATCACCATCATATCAATCAATAAATATGATCGATGGAGGTAAAAAAGATGAGGTTAAGAAGATCATTAATGTATGTTTCCGGTTATTATGATGATTTACTGGAACGCGCTCAGAAAGTTGTTGACGGAAATGCTGACTGCCTGATTCTGGATACCCAGGATGGTGTAGCTCCAGCGAACAAACCGAAAGCCAGAAAGAATATTCTGGAAGTTCTGAAGAAACTTGATCGTAAGGACAAAGAGATTTGTGTTCGTATCAATGAGGTAGACACACCGTACTTCGAACTTGATATTAAAGAAATCATCGAACCGGGTCTGCCTAGTTCTGTACGTCTGCCGGAGTGTCATACTCCTGAAGCACCGTTGAAACTGGATGCGGAATTGACAAGAATCGAGCAGAAATATGGACTTGAACCGAATTCTATCGAAATCCAGGCAATGATTGAATCTCCGATGGGTATTCGTAATGCTTACGACATTGCGACATGCTGTGACCGTGTAACCTGTATTACAATCGGTATGCAGGATATGAACAGAGCCTTTGGCTTCCAGAGAAGATATATTGATAATGATTTTGATCTTCTCTATGTCCGCCAGAAGATTGTCTGCGATGCAAGAGCTGCTCAGGTACAGGTTGTTGATACAGTATTATTAACAGATAATGTCGAAATCAATGAAAAGTATACTCGAAAGTCAAAAGAATTCGGATTTGACGGCAGAGCTGTACATTCAGAAGATGAAGCAGCATATGCAAATAAGGTATACTATCCGACACCGGAACAGTTGGATTGGGCGGTTGCTCTAAAGGCTGAATATGAACGCTGTGAAGCAGAATGCATTCCTTGCGTATTTGAAGGAAAGAGCATTTGCTACGCTGTATACAAACAGGCTTGCGGCTTAGCTGAAATGAAGAAATAAATTCTGAATAATACTGACTGATTACGGTTTATCACGAATGCCATGTATTCTTGAAGTTGCACGTTATCAGTCAGTATTTTTGGGGATATTTCATTCTAAGATGATAATTATCTGAATATTATAGATTAGTATCAGTTTTCATGCATGGGCAGATACCGGCACTAACATTTGATACTATATAATAGAAAACTAATTAACATAGATGCTTAATTGGAGATACTATGAGACTTAGAAGAACAAATACCTACGTCAAAGCCTTTGATGAAGAGAATGTCAGAAGAATTATTGAGGGACCTACAGACTGTATACTTTTTGATTTGGAAGATGGTGTGCCTCCGACACAGAAAGCAGAAGGCCGCAGACTGACTGCCAAACTGCTTAAAGAACTGGATTTCAGGGGGAAGGAACGCGTTGTGCGAATTAATTCTGTTGATACGGAGTATTATCCTCTGGATATCGAAGAAGTTGTGGCAGTAGCTGTTCCTGATGCCGTAAGAGTACCTAAGTGTGATACACCGGAAGATGTTCTGAAAGTTGACGCAGATCTTGCAGCTGTGGAAGACAAACTTGGACTGGATCGTAATACGATCAAAATCTGGGCCATGGTTGAAAGCCCGATCGGTGTGATGAACACGTATAAGCTTGGTACATCTTGTGAAAGATGCGAAGTGCTGACGATTGGTATGCAGGATCTCTATCTAAGCATGGGAATTCCCAGAAGATATATCGATAACGATCTGGATCTTCTGTATGCAAGACAGAAATTTGTACTTGAGGGAAGAGCTGCTGGTGTTCAGGTACTGGATACAGGGCTTCTGGACAGTAATCCGGAGATCAATCAGAGTTATACGATCAAGTCAAAGAGAATGGGCTTTGACGGCAGAATGGTCCTGAATGTAGAAGAAGCGGCTTTTGCTAACAAGACATATTATCCTACTCCGGAACAGTTTGCCTGGGCGCATGAGGTAGTTGATACTTATGATGCTAATGAAAAAGCAGGTGTTACGGAAACTTATGTGCAGGGTAAACTGATTTGCGCCGCAGTATATAAAGAAGCAAAAGATCTTCTGGAAGTAGAGAAAAAAGGAGAATAAACTATGAAAGAATTACCACGGTCAACACCTTCTCAGGAAGGTGTAAATCCCGAAGTTATTATTGATTTTCTAAATGCTTGTGAAAAGTCTGATTCTGAGATTCACGGAATGGCAGTCGCCAGGCATGGAAAAGTAATATTCGAGGCATATAACGCTCCCTATGCTGCAGATATTCCGCATATCATGCACTCTTTCACCAAGGTGTTAACGAATACAGCTGTATCTCTGGCATATACAGATGGTTTGCTTAGTCTTGATGATCCTCTGAGCAAGTATTTCCCCGAATATGACGGCACGGAAGTAGACAACGAATATTATCGTGCCTGCACACTCAGAAATCTGATCACGATGAGAAGCGGTCAGAAGAGATCTATCGGCGGAAATGAATGGAGACCGTTAAAGACAAGCTGGAAAGATGCGTACTTCAAGGTGCCGTTTGATAAAGAACCAGGAAGCGTATATATGTATTCCAGCGGCAACTCTTATATTCTTTCTTATATTGTTCAGAAGTTGGAAGGCAAGACCTGCCGCGAACTGGTACAGGAAAGAGTAGGAAAGAAGCTTGGTCTTACAGATTTTCCTTGGATGTTAAGCCCTGAAGGCGTATGCTCAGGAGGAAACGGTGTTTCTCTCACTCCTATGGATATGCTCAAAATCGGACAACTTTACTTGAACAAAGGTAAGTGGGAAGGTGAGCAGCTGATCAGTGAAGAATGGGTTGATTATGCCTTTGGTTATAAAGATCCGATTGAACCAGTCAACGGTGTTCAATATAACTTCCATTGGGAGCACACCGGAGACTTATGGTGTGCTAAAGGTATGTTTGGACAAACATGCGGAGTTGTTCCGGAACTGGATATGGTATTTACAATCACCGGGGCAGATAAGAACTATGTATCTTCCAAATTGTTCCAGGAGGTTGTTGTAGACCGTGTTGACAGAAATGTGGCTTCACTTGAAGCTAAGGATCTGAATCCTGCAGATCCCGCCAGGGAAGGAAGCCCATATAAGATGGATGGCCCAAAGACAACTATGGATGATGTTCTGGCCCAGAAAGGGCTGAGAATGACCTTGGAAGGGAAGAACCAGTCTGTATGCAGTCATCTTGAACCTAAGGCAGAGTATGTACTTACACCAGAAGACAATAAAGATGGTGTTACATGTGTAGAATTATACTTTAGCGATGGTACAGTGACCTATGCACTAACTGACCCCAGAGGACGTCATGAAATCGTATGTGGTCTGGATCACTGGGTTCGCGGTACGACAACCATGACGGGCGGATATCTGCATCACCAGTATGAACAGGACATCACAAAAGTCAGTGCCATGGCTTACTGGTGCGGTGAGAATACTTTGATGATGGAGTGGAGATATCCGGAGATGGCATTCTTTGATCATAACATGATTACA
>JAFRMA010000045.1 GCA_017430925.1 Solobacterium sp.
AGAGAGGCAGCTTTCCGGGGACGTTCCGCAGCCGTGGAAGACATTTGTATCTTATAAGTCTGGGAATATCATTGCTTTCCTGGATAATCTGTCAAACAGCGTGCTTTACAGGGATCGCTACGATGAGCTGTCTTCACATGTTGCAGCAGGCCTTCAGGTAAATACAGCACTTTCCGGCTATCTTCCGGAGAGTCTGGTAGACTGTGACACATTCATTGCCGTTGATCACATCATCGTGAAGTGGGTCATGGAGCGCTTAATCGCTGAAGATACCGGCGCTAAGCTGGATCGGTATGATATTCCTGCCATCTGCGATAAGCGAATGAAGATGCACTTTGGCAGAAAGACAGAGAAGACATACCAGCTTCTTGACAGCGCATTCCATCTGATTGAAGCCGGCAAGTATGTTGCTCCAGAAGGCTTTAAGAACATCATTGACCGGTACCGGAAGCAGGATATGCTGATCGACCAGCAGTACCGCAAGTTTTATTCCTGCTATGACGCGATGGAAGAAACCGGTGCCTTTGAGACACTGCGCTCTTTGGTAGAAAACATATATACAAATGAGTTCTTGGCAAAACTCCTTCCTAAATGGAACGAAGGAATCCAGGAAGAGCATGCGATGACAGAGATCCCGCTTCAGAGGAACTTCTACCGCAGACACATTTCCAGCGTTAAGGAACGCACGGTTGTCATTATTTCTGACGCGATGCGCTATGAAGTCGGTCAGGAACTGCTTAGCCGGATGCAGGATGATCCGAAATGTACTGCTAAGATGGATATACAGCTTTCGGTACTGCCTTCCTACACAAGGCTTGGAATGGCTTCTCTCCTTCCCCATGATACATTGACGATGACCGATGATTTCCGTGTGTTGGCCGATGATGTTCTTTGTGACAGTCTCTCCGGACGGCAGACTGTCTTACAGAGTCATGTGGCAAACTCTGTATGCGTTCAGTTCGATGATATCAAGAATCTCAAGAAGAATGATCTTCGTGACATTTTCACCGGGAAGCAAGTCGTTTACATCTACCATAATCAGATCGATGCCCGGGGAGATAAGGCCAATACTGAGGATGAAGTGTTTGTGGCTTGCGAAGAAGCTATTCAGGAAATCATGGCTTTAATCGGCAAGATCAATACCAATGCCAATACACATCATTTTGTCGTAACCGCTGATCATGGATTTATCTATAAGCGGGACAAGGTTACGGAAAGCGACAAGATCGGCGGCGTGCGCGGCAAGAGTGCATTTATCAACCGCCGCTTTATCGTTGCACAGGAGCCTGTCGTAGATGAAGGCGTTGAGTTTATGCCGATGTCCCGGGTCCTTGGAAATAATGATACAAAGATCGTATCGTATCCGGTCAGCAGCAACGTGTTCAAAGTAGCCGGTGGCGGCCAGAACTTTGTGCACGGCGGATCTTCTCCGCAGGAGATGCTGGTGCCAGTTCTTGATATTAAGATGGAGCGCGGCCATATGGAGACAAGACCGGCGCAGATTACGCTGGTCAGCATGGTTCAGAAGATCACGAACCTGATCACAACCATGGACTTCATCCAGTCGGATGCTGTTAGCGATACAATCAAGCCAGCTACATATAAGCTGTACTTCATTTCTGAAGATAACGAGAAGATCTCGAATGAGAACATCTATGTGGCAGATAAGCGTGATTCGGATGCTACGAAGAGAATCTTTCGCATGCGGTTCACGTTTAAGAATAAGAAATATGACAAGGATAAACAGTATTACCTTGTCGCTTACGATGATACAACCGGTCTTGAGAGCTTCCGCCATCCGGTCATTATGGACCTGGCGTTTGCGGATGATTTCGGGTTTGGATTTTGATAAGCAAAAGGTGGTGATCAGTAATGAGAAAAAAAGATATTCACAAGGTCGCATTAAGAGGTGGATTCTCTGATCGAATGGGTATTAACCCTATTAATACAGAAATACAGACAACGAATTTTGATGAAAGAACAAGAGTGGCGGTTGTTAATCTTCTTAATGCTGTCTATGAATATGTTTATGAACCGGATTATGATGGTCAATCGAGGACGGTTTTCTTTTCAGATGTGCTTAG
>JAFRMA010000046.1 GCA_017430925.1 Solobacterium sp.
AAACCGGTGGCGTGATCATTGCGGAACCGTTATGGCTGAAACTGTTTACCGTGACTGTGATCTATGAACTGAACTGTGCAGATGCGCAGCTGGAAGAACCCTATAATGACACAAATCAAGTTCTGTTTGAAGACCAGACCAGAAAGTCTTTTGATCTTCGTCTACAAGCTTCGGCAGAAGGAAAGACCTTTGCCGGGTGGACAGAAGAGATAGATTCCGGTGCGCTTCTCAACGATGAAGAATCTCTGATGAATCTCGCGGACAGAATCATCGAACAGAATCTGACAGAAATAACACTGTACGGTGTCTGGGAAGACGCAGAACCGGACACACCGGAAGAAGAAAAGAAATACCATGTGATCTACAGGGCTACGACATCAGACTGTACGTTCCCCGGCACGGATACGTATGAATGGGAACAGGGTCTTTATACTATGCAGGAGTATGGTCCTGAGGAAGAAGTGATGATCGGGCAGGAAGTGACCCGTACAGGCTACACACTGGCCGGCTGGGCGCTGTCTCCGGAAGAAGCGGATGCCGGAGTAATTGCGTATCATAACGGAGATGAACCGGGCAAAGTCTTTGAGAATACAGACCAGGACCTGATTCTTTACACTGTCTGGGAAGCGCAGGAAATCTATACACTGCGTTGTTATGTCAATAAAGGTGTTATGGAGGATACGCCCGCAAACAAGAAGGGATATGCCGTAAAGAAGATCGCTGCCTCTGAATTTGACACGCTTGTTATCACCAGGAAAGGATATGACTTTGCGGGATGGTTTGCGGACACAAAGTATAAGACACAGGTAACCGCGGAGACCTTCATAGAAACCCCAAAGAATATGAATCTGTACGCGAAGTGGACCGCAAAAACATACAAGATCTATTTTGATCTGAACGACGAAGGCAAAGATGGCGCGGTCATTACCGGTGCCGACCCGGTCAGCGATGAAGCGTATGACGCCGTGAAAGACGGTTTTACCTACAACAAGAAACAGAAACTGACACCGAAAGCTAAAGCACCCGGGTATACCTTCCTCGGCTGGTCACCCGATCCGCAGGCGGATACAGCGAAATATACGGCAGGAAACACGTATAAGAATTACTCCAAAGACGGAGAAGATGTGACACTCTATGCGGTATGGAAACTCAGGAAGTATAAACTGCAGATCTATGTCAAGGGCGGTACGTACGGGGATGTTTCCGCAATGGAACTGAAACCGGTAAAGGTCAAAAACGGTGTAGTCAATACAACATATACCGTAGAAGATAACAGGCAACTGATGTATGTGCTCCTGCCGATGATGAACGATGGACAGTACCCGGATTTCTTTACCAGACCCGGATATACCTTTGAAGGCTGGTATAAGGACAAAGAACGGAAGAATAGAATTACCGGTAATGAGGAATTCCGGGAACCGAAGAACTACCGCGTATATGCCGGATGGACAGGTGTAGAGTACATCGTCCGGCTGAATGCCAACGCCCAGGACGCGTATCTCGTGGATGATCAGGGCAGTCATGTGTCATCCCTGGATAAGACAGTCACCTACAACAAGAAGACAAAGATCAGTACGGTCCCGGTAAGAGAAGGATATGCCTTCCTCGGCTGGTCTCTGAATCCGGAAATGACGACAAAGACCGGAGTAAAATACACCAAAGATAACAAGTATAAAAAGTTCGGTCAGAAGATACCTGAGACCGGGGATGTTGTAGAACTCTATGCGGTCTGGCAGAGAAAAAAAGGAACCATGAAAAGCGGACTGAATTACGTTACCTATAGCGGGGTAAAGCTCGCTGTATACAAAGCTCCGGATGGATACTCCCTGCAGATGTTGTCGGCAGGAGAGGGGAATCTGATGAGTATTAAATACTTTGACAACGCGAATCTGATCATCACCGCAGCCGTAAACGCGAATTACTTCCAGATGAGACAGGATACTGCCGATCCGTATGGTACGCACTATGGTGTGGAACAGACGTACAACGGAGTGGATCTGGCGCCGAAACAAAGCGGACTGATCAGTTATTACCAGAAGAATGACGGAGAGATTGGCTGGACAAGAAGCGACCAGTATTACCTGCAGAACAGTGATGTGATCTTTGCCTGCACACCGTATGCGGTGCTGAGACATAACGGTAAGAGTGTCAACGTCCGCAGCTACGCGCTCATGAACAAGGAGAATACGGCTGCTTTCCAGACCATGGTGATGCGGATTCGGGGTGTATGGTGCCTGGTTGTCAGCCGTACACCGACATACCCGAGAACCATGTTGAAATATGCCGAGTCACAGAATGCCGAAGAAGCGATTCTCATGGACGGGGGCGGAAGTACACAGATGATGGCATATACGGGTGGTATGTACAAAGAAGTACAGTATACGGGAAGAGCGATACCCAACGTGTTCTGTATCGCAAAAGAGAAGTAACCGGGTTACTTCTCAGTCGTTGATATCCAGGATCACTGCCTGATACGGTTTCAGTTTAACTGTCTGACCATCACACACAAACTCATCATAATTGTTCAGGAGACAGTAGTTATTCCGGAATTCTTCCGGCAGTTTCCAGCGGGCAGGATGTTTACTGAAGTTTGCCAGAATGAATAGTGTCTGTCCGTTATACGTTCTGCTGTAAGCGATGATCTTCTTGTTCGGGTGATCATATTCCCGGATTTCTCCGGAGATCACGGCTTCTTCTTTCTTCCTGATCTGCAGTAATATCTTGTAATAACGATAGATGGACTTGTCACTGTGCAGGTCCTTTTCTACGTTGATCTCCTTGTACAGGGGATTCACGCACTGCCATGTCTGATGACCTGCGTTGAAACCTCCGTTAGTAGTACCATCCCAGCTCATCGGCACACGCGCGTGGTCTCTGGCACCGTACTTGATGAACCGGAAAGCCAGAGTCTTTGGCATTCCGTATCCGGTCATCAGATCATAGACAAAGTGGCTGACAGGATCCTTGAGTTCATCCATATTCTTGAAGTCACAATTGGTCAGTCCGGCTTCCTGTCCCATATAAATGAAGGGTGTCCCAAAACCCATGTAGGTAATTGCGGCCAACATGGTTGCGGCCTCATACCGGTAGTTCTTTGTGTCAATGGAGAAACGGTTGACACAGCGGGGATTGTCATGGTTCTCAAGAACCAGGGTATTCCATCCTTCACCGTAAGCGGATCTCTGCGGGGTGAAGAATCCGTCTTTGAACTGGATCAGGTCAAACGGTTTGGGAAAGAACTTCTTTCCCATGATGTTGTCGGAGTCCAGATGTCCGAAACTGAAGATGGCATCCAGTTCCCCGTTACTTTCTCTTACGTATTCACGGGAAGCTTCCTCGGAAGGGTGGAACGATTCACCGACCGTAAAGATATCGTACAAGGAGAATGCTTTCTCGTTCAGTTCCTGCAGGAATTCATGCATACGGGGACCGTCAACGTAGTACTGGGCGCCTTTTTGGAAGGTCTTCTTCTGGTCGTCATCTTTGACCGGAAAGACCTTGGAGAACATGTTAAAGACATCAAAGCGGAAACCGTCAACACCTTTCTCCAGCCAGAAATTCAGAATATCCACGATTTCTTTGCGTACTTCGGGATTCTCCCAGTTAAGATCTGCCTGTTCCTTACAGAAGAGATGTAAGTAGTATTCATCGGTATTGCCGATCCTTTCCCAGGCAGAACCGGTAAAGGTGGATTCCCAGTTACACGGCGGCACGAGCTTGTTTTTTTCGTATTTTCCCTTGCGGATGATGTAATAGTCCCGGTAGGGAGAATCCGGGGAGGAAAGTGCCTCTTTGAACCAGGGATGTTCTGTTGAAGTGTGGTTGATGACCATGTCCATGATGACTTTCAGGTCACGTTTGTGACATTCTTCCAGTAAACGGTCAAAGTCGGCCATCGTACCGAATTTCTCATCGATCTCCCTGTAGTTACTGATATCGTAGCCGTAGTCATAGTCCGGGGATTTGTATAACGGAGAAAACCAGATTGCGGTTACTCCGAGGTCTTTGAGGTAATCCAGCCGGGAGATGATTCCTTCAATGTCTCCCCAGCCGTCGTTGTTTGAGTCCATGAAACTGAACGGATAAATCTGATAAACAACCGCATTCTTATACCATCTGGTTTTCATACTGCCTCCATGTAAATCTCTACCTATATTTTAGGCAGGAAAGACGCAGATTTCACACTTTCTGACAAAAAAACAGGAAGACTTTCCTACGAACACACATATATTACAAATAATGCATAAACAAATTATAAATCATGTATTAGACGTTATATATATCTTCAGTTATGATAGGTGCATAACTTGAGGAAGTGATAAACAGAAGTGTACGAAGAATGGGAAAGAAAAGGAATAATCTGCTATAATTTATCTATGACGAAATTGACAGTAAAGTTATATATTCTGTCTGCGTCCGTCATGGCAGTGATCCTGTCATTCTTCGGCTTACGCTATGCGGCGGGATTTATCCTCGGAGTTCTGGCAGAAGCGCTGAATCTGTTCCGGAATGAGATGTTCTGGAACGATGTGCTGGATACCGGTGTGGCTTCGGCAGGTACGGGGTCGTTTCATTTCCTGATCAATTACCTGGTGATGATCCTGGTGATGGTGATCTCGGCGAAATTCCCGCAGTATCTGAATATATTCACTTGTGCTGCAGGTCTTGTGTGGATCAAGGCAGTACTGCTTATCGAAACGTTTTGGAAAGGAAGAACAGAATGACGATTCAATCAGATGTATATACCATTATCTTACTGACGATCGTTTTATCTGTGGCGATCATTCTTATCTCTAAGAAGATACAGAAAACAAATCCTCTGGAAAAACCCAAGGGGATCATCTTACCGGTTCTGATCGGTGTGGAGATGGTGCACAGGAATGTTACCAGCAATGTCGGCAAGGACACTGCGGATAAGCTTACACCGTATATCATCGTGCTCTGGGTATATATCTTCTTATGTAATATTGCCGGCTTGTTCGGGCTGGCATCGCCTACGGCCAATCTCAGTGTTACCTTACTTCTGGCTTTTATTACCTGGGTTCTGATCCAGATCACGGAGTTTAAGTACAGTGGTGTAAAAGCCTGGTTCCACGCGTTCCTGGAGCCTTTGCCGGTAATGTTACCGATGAATATTATCGGTAAGTTCTCGACCATGGCTTCGATGTCTCTGCGTTTGTTTGGTAATATCCTGTGCGGCGGTATTATGATGCAGCTGATTTATTCGGCGACACAGGCTCTTTCCAACAAGATTGCCGGCGCATTGTTCAAGACAGAAAACGTATTCAACTTTGTCGCTCCGGTTATCGCTCCGCTGTTACATGCGTACTTTGATGTATTTGCGGGATTTATACAGACACTTGTGTTCTGTACATTAACGATGGTTCTTATCGGCAATGATATGCCGGAAGAAATAAAGAAATTTTAGAGGAGGAATTTTCTATGGATATCAACAGAGGTTTGATTGCTATTGGTGCAGGTATTGCTGTTCTTACAGGTTTTATGACCGGCTTTGGTGAAGGTACTGTTGCGGCGCATGCCTGTGATGCGATCGGAAAGAATCCGGAAGCGGAGTCCAAGATCCGCAGTACGATGATTCTTGGTATTGCTTTATCTGAAACCTGTGCGATTTACGGACTGCTGGTAGCGATTCTGCTGATCTTCGTTTATTAATAGGAAGTTGTCATGATTGATATCGATATCGTAGGACAACTGATTCCGAACCCGATAACGATGCTTGTACAGCTTTGCAGTACGCTGGTTTTATTCTGCGTTGTGCGGTTCTTCTTGTGGGGTACGATCAAGAATTATCTGGATGCGCGTTCACAGAAGATGCAGGATGATCTGACTCAGAGCGAGAATGCGAAACAGGCAGCTCTGGCAGATCGTGAGGATGCGGCACAGCAGTTAAGTGAAGCCAGTACACGTTCAGCACAGATCATCGATGCGGCCGTCAAGGAAGCGAAACTTGAGAAGGATACGATCCTTGCCCAGGCTAGCAAAGAAGCTGACAGCATGCGTAAGAGAGCAGAGGAGCAGATCCAGAATCAGCGTAACGAGATGTATCGTGAACTGCAGAATGAGATCGTGGAAATTGCTATCTCTGCGGCCGGAAAAATCATTGAGACTCAGGATGGCACAGATATTGACCATGATGCCGTAGACGCGTTTGTTAAGGAAGTAAGCGGCTCATGAGCAGCGAAGTATGTGAGAGATATGCGGGAGCGTTGTTTTCTCTGGCACAGGATAGTAACCGGATAGAAGAACGCAAGACCGATGTCGAATACTTATTGAATCTGCTAAAAGAGAATCCTGAGATCAATACTTTTTTCCGTGCGGTCAAGATCAATCGTCAGGAAAAGAAAGAATTTATCGATGAAGTACTGGGTCAGGTCTTTGACAGGGAAATGATCAATTTTATCAAGTTACTGATCGATAAGGGCAGAATCTCAGAATTAAAAGGAATACTGGAACAGTATATAGCACAGGCAAATCAGGCTCTGGGGATCCAGACAGCAGTTGTATATTCAGCCAGAGAACTCAGTGAGAGTGATCGCAAGAAACTGCAGGATGCCCTGGAAAAGAAACACAAATGTAAGATTATCCTTGAGAATAAGATAGATCCGTCTGTCATTGCCGGAATCAAAGTGATCGTAGGTAATGAAGTTACGGATGTTACGGTAAAGAATCGTTTGGATGAAATGAAAGGTATATTACTGAAGGGAGGATTGGCATGAAAGATATCAGACCTGCAGAAATAAGCGCGCTGATCAAACAACAGATCCGGAATTACGATGCGAAGATCCATTCGGATGATGTAGGTTATGTAATCAGTGTAGGTGATGGTATAGCCATGGTACAGGGAATAGACAAGGCGATGGCTTCAGAGCTTCTGGAATTCCCAAATGAAGTATACGGCATGGTTCTTAACCTGGAAGAAGATCATATCGGTGCTGTTCTTCTCGGAAGTGATTCTCTGATCAAAGAAGGTGACGAGGTACGCCGTACAGGAAGGATCGTTGAAGTTCCTGTCGGTGACGCCATGCTCGGCAGAGTGGTCAATGCACTGGGTCAGCCGATTGACGGACGCGGCGAGATCGTAACAAACAGAACCAGAGCAGTGGAAAGAGTCGCTCCCGGTGTCATGACCAGACGTTCTGTCTACCAGCCTTTGATGACCGGTCTGAAGATCATTGATACGATGATCCCGATCGGTAAAGGTCAGCGTGAATTGATCATCGGTGACCGTGAAACCGGTAAGACAGCGATTGCGATCGAT
>JAFRMA010000047.1 GCA_017430925.1 Solobacterium sp.
CTAAGTAACATCTCCGGGATACCCGGAGGTGTTTTCTATACCGGGGAATCCGGAAGAATAACGGTGATACAGGACCAGGACATGAACAGGAATAAGATAACCCACAAAATTCCCAAAGCTGTTTATTTCGCTGCCGTACTTATACTTGCGGCAGTGATGATCATTTCAGCGGTGAAAAAAGACAGGAGACTGACATACTCCCTTTATCCGTATCTTCCGGAAACAGAGTATTGCACAGATATTCTGGAAGAAGAATGGAAGAAACTGTATCCGGAGATCGACCTGGAATATCCGCGGATATACCTGAGAATAAGACCGCTTTATGCATGAACCTGATCAAGATCATGACAGATACAGAAGTGATGAAGAGAATATCAGTGAAGGATGGAACACCGCAGTATCTGATGTTTCCGAAAAGATCGTTTTATGATGAAATGGAAAAAGAATACCCGATCTATACCAAACTGAAGAATATTGCCGGGTATGCTGACAACAAGCTATTCCGGGCATATGGTACTTTCATGGATGAAACATACGGAAGATAACAAGTGAAATACGTTTAGTGAGGCAGATCATGTTTTCAATCAAGAGACTGGAAAAAGAAGATATTCCAAGAGTAATCGAATTTGAGCAGGAATTGAGAAGACAGGAACCGGACACCTATTACTGGGAGCCTGATGAATTTTATGTAAAGCAGCTGGAACAGAGTTTTGAGGATCCCCGGTTTACTACGGCCATGTCTTTTATTGCTGTCAGGGAGGGACAGGTGATCGGCAGGATCGATGCGTCCCTGATCTCCAGCAGAAGTGATGCGTCATGTTTTACTGCGTATCTTGACTGGATCTGTGTCCTGAAGAGTGAGAGACACAATAAGGTCGGTCAGGAACTATTACATGCGTTAAGGAACGAATGTAAGGAACAGGGAGCCGGAATATTAGTTGCGCTAATGGCAGATAACGCGGAAGCACAAAGGTTTTATCAGGGAGTGGAAGACGCCTCCATCCATGACACCGGAATCTGGATCAATATCCGGTGAGATGGGGAATACAGAGAATCACTACTCAGGTGAAAGGAGATTAACGATGAACAGAAAAGAATTTACACGTGTAACGCCGGAGGAAGCC
This sequence comes from Solobacterium sp., assembly GCA_017430925.1. Classification (GTDB taxonomy): domain Bacteria; phylum Bacillota_I; class Bacilli_A; order Erysipelotrichales; family Erysipelotrichaceae; genus Bulleidia. The sequence continues at coordinate 1,125 of JAFRMA010000047.1, forward strand.
GGGATACCTTCCGATGCGATCATGAGGCTGTTAGACCGTCTGGAGAGCGGATTTACAGAGATGCACGGACTGATGATCATGCGGCATGATCAGGTCTGCACAGAAGGTTTCTGGGCTCCGTACGCTCCTGGTATACCGCATATGTGCGCGTCCCTGACCAAGACGTATATGGGTACCGCAATCGGTATCGCCATCAGAGAGGGACTGCTTACGCTGGATACCCATCTCACGGAGATCTTCCCGGAATATATGCCGGAGAACCCATCCCCATACTTTGAAGAACTGACGATACGTCATGTACTGACCATGGGCTCCGGTATGACACAATTCCCGGAGATGGAAGAAAACTGGGTAAAGAACTTCATCGCCGTACCGCTGACCCACAGACCAGGTACACACTTCTGGTACAACAGTGTAGGTTCCACCTTTCTCGGCAAGGTAATCGAGAAACTGACCGGAAAAGATGTCTATACGTACCTGGATGAGAAACTGTTCCCGAAGATCGGAATCAACGGAAAGAATATCCTGCACGGAATCGCCCCGGAGGGTAAGGATATGTGGGCGTGGAGAACCGTTTCCACGACAGAAGATAATTTGCGCCTGATGAAGTTGTACCGTGACGGAGGACTGTGGGAAGGTGAGAGGATCCTTCCGGAAGAATATGTACGTCTAGCAACCACAAAACAGATCGATAACGATAATCCCCAGGCGAGAGAACACGGTTTCCTTGACGCATGTTCCGGATATGGATACCAGATGTGGATGTGCCAGATTCCCGGAGCATACCGCGCAGACGGGGCAGCCGGACAGTATTCCATCGTCATACCGGATAAGGATATGATCGTCGCAATCAACGAGAATGCGCCCGGTCCCGGACCGTTCCAAACGCTGAAAGCAATCTGGGAAACCCTGCTGCCGGCTGTGCAGGATGAGCCAATCATCCCGGATGAAGAAGAACTTGCTGTACAGAAACGCCTTTACGCAAGACTCAGACATCTGACAATCGAAGCGCCGGAATTCAAGCCTTACGCAAAGATGAAAGAACACGCCTCGGGAAAATATACCGTACTGAACGGAGATTTCAACCTCTTCTGCAACGGTATGTTTGCGCCGGAAGCGAATCCTGTTCATGGCTTTGAAATCAGGTATGGTGAAATGGAAGGAACAATCCTCTGGGAAGGTACAGACCATACGTCCTGTACTGTTGAATTTGCCATGGACGGTTCACGCAGATACAATCGTTTCCGTTCTCCGTGGCAGTTTGCGGAACAATGCTGGGCAAACGGGGTGTGGGAAAGCGATGATACCTTCCGCCTGGAAGAACTATGGCCGGAAAACAACTCCCGCAAAATCCTGCGTTTTACCTTTGATGAAGATAGATGTACGGTTTCCTACGAAGGAGGAGGTCTGCCGGGACAGAGTGTGGAGACAGTAAAGGTTACCTGCCGGAAGATCTGAGCCGACATACCGTGATGAACATGACGAAACTAAACAAACCACGAATTCCAAAACAACAGACAAAGAAAAGAACTGCAGAAACAGCCATGATTGCTCTTGTGTCCGGTATTGCGCTTGGATTATTCTCAAAGTGGCTGGATAATCTTGCGCTGGACAGTACCATCTGGTGGCACAGGATCATTGAAGCGCTTAACCTCGGTAATTTCTTTTCCGATATCGCAATCTGGCTGTTCATTGCGCTGGTGATTGCGGTTTACAGTGCTTCAGCATTACGGGCTGCGTTGAATGTATTTGTCTTCTTCACAGGAATGTGCGGGTCATATCATCTGTATACGATTCTGTTCAGCGGATTTGATCCGTCATCGTATATGATGGTCTGGTACGGGATTACCTTGTTATCTCCGGTGCCCGCAGTATTGTGCTGGTACGCAAAAGGCTCCGGAACTATACCGCTCATTCTGGATATCGGGATTACTGCAATCTTCATCCTTTCCTGTTTTTCTATCGGTATCCTGTATGCCGATATCAAGGGGATTCTGTATGTACCGGTTTTTATCGGGGCAATCCTGGTGTTGTACAGGAATCCGAAGGAATTGTGCCTTTCTTTGGCGGCGGGCTTCCTGCTGGCATTTCTGATCCATCCGCTTTGGCCGTTTCATTGAAAACGCATGATTCTGAGATAATAATCCGTGATGAAGAGGGATGGGAAACTTTGTATATATGTTTCCCTGAAAGTGTTTGACATTTCTTTCCCTACAGTTATAATTGCAGTATTGAGGGAGTAACTTGCGTATATCGCAGGCAGGTCGTCATCACGGTAAAAGCCCGGTCTGTCTTGAAATAGTGAGACTCATATGCAGGATCTGGCTGTGTATGGGACAGGAGTATTACACAGTCGGAAGACTGTGTTTTTTACGGAAAGATGAGGAAAACAAGATGTTGACAGCTGTATTATTATTCTTACTGGGCTTTGTATTGCTGATCAAGGGCGGAGACTGGTTCGTGGATGGTTCTGTTGGAATCGCACACCGTTTCCATCTCCCGGAATTGCTGATCGGCGCAACCGTGGTGTCTATCGGCACAACACTTCCGGAAGTGATGGTATCTTCACAGGCAGCTCTGCAGCAGAATGCAGGGATCTCCTATGGTAACGCGATTGGATCGATCATCTGTAATACGAGTTTGATCGCGGCACTGACGATTGCGGTGAAACCCGGAAATGTCAGCCGGAAGTCTCTGCGTTTGCCGGCAGCGGCGTTCTTCCTTGCGGCAGTGATCTACTCTTTGATTGCCTACACGCAGGGTGAATTCAGGAGATGGCAGGGATTATTATTCCTGGTGATGTTCGTGGTTTATATGTTCCTGTCGGTAAAAGCCATGCAGAGCGGTGATATGGAAGCCGAAGGCGAAGAAGAGGAAGAAGAAAAGAAAGAATCTACACTGACCAAGGATATCATCCTGTTAGTAATCGGAGCAGCGGCGATCGCGGTCGGCGCAAATCTTCTGGTCAATAACGGAACGATCATTGCGGCAGCTCTGGGTGTACCGGACAGTGTGATTGGTCTGACAATGGTAGCTCTCGGCACATCACTCCCGGAATTAGTAACAGCGATCACTTCCCTGATGAAGGGTCATGGTGCATTGTCTCTGGGCAATGTCATCGGCGCAAACTTATTCAATATCATCCTGGTCAGCGGTATGGCCATCAGTATCTCACCGTTTAAGATTCCTGCGGAAAAGACAATCATGGGGATGAACAGTTCTCTGGTTATCGATATTCCGGTGATGATGGCTGTGATGTTACTGCTGTGCGTACCGGCGCTGAAGAATGAGAAGTTATACCGGTGGCAGGGAATCACATTATTGTGTATCTATGCGGCGTTTACTCTCTACCAGTTCTTTATCTAAGATTGAAGGGATACAGTGATGTATCCTTTTTTCTTGTTGACAACGACTCAAAGTGATATTAAAATGATATCACAAAGATAGAGGTAAATACTATGCGTGAGATTGAATTGAGAACCGCGAAAAGCGGAATGGTTGTTTTGATTGGAATTATCCTTCTCTATATTGTATTGGTTTTCGGTTTTATTTACGGGATTGCACGTTCCCCGTTACTGTCGGTACTGTGTGCAGTACTGCTGGGTCTTGCCTGGATTCCTCTGTGCGGATTAAAGGTCTTAAAACCGCAGGAAGCTCTTGTTCTTACCCTGTTTGGCCAGTACTATGGGACCATCAAAGGTGAAGGCTTCTTCTTCGTCAATCCGTTTTGTACAGCAGTAAATCCGGCTGCCCGCACACACTTAAGCCAGAGCGGTGATGTCAAGAAAGCTGAAGGAATTGCCGGCGCGACAGTAAATGGTATGGAACTTGCCAGTAAGAAGATCTCTCTCAAGGTCATGACCCTGAATAACGCCAGACAGAAGATCAACGATGTTCTGGGTAATCCGGTAGAGATTGGTATTGCGGTAACCTGGAGAGTTACAGATACTGCCAAAGCCGTATTCAATGTGGATAACTACAAAGAATATCTTTCTCTGATGTGTGATACAGCTCTGCGTAATATCGTGCGTCTGTATCCGTATGATGTGGCTCCGAATATCGATACAACCGGTGACGGTATGGCCGATGATGGCTCTCTGAGAGGTTCCAGTACAGTTGTTGCGGATCGTATCCGTCAGGAGATCCAGGCAAGTGTCGATGACGCCGGAATCGAGATCATTGACGCCAAGATCACATATCTGGCATACGCTCCGGAAATCGCTGCTGTCATGTTACAGAGACAGCAGGCATCCGCAATCATTGACGCCCGTAAGATGATCGTTGACGGTGCTGTAGGTATGGTGGAAATGGCTCTGGATCGTCTGAAGGACAACGATGTCGTAGATCTGGATGATGAACGTAAGGCAGCTATGGTATCCAATCTGTTAGTCGTACTCTGCGGTAACCACGATGCCCAGCCGGTGGTGAATTCCGGCAGTCTGTATTAAGATGGCTGAAAAGAAACAAATCCCTCTGCGTCTGTCTGCCAAACTCTATGACGCGATTGCGGCGTGGGCAGAAGATGATTTCCGATCAGTGAACGGGCAGATCGAATACCTGCTCACAGAATGTGTCAGACAGAGAAAGAAGAACGGTAAATATGTATCCGAAGAACTGGATGTACCTCCGGAACTGGATATAGAGTAGTAAAAGAAAGCAGATCAGAAAAAAGATCTGCTTTCTGAAAAAAATATTGACCTTCCACCAGATGGAAGCCCTATAAAGGAAGAGAACACAGACATGAAAATCAAAGATGTCGAGGAACAGGTAGGTATTACAAAGAAAAACATCCGGTTCTATGAAGAACAGGGGTTATTATCTCCCGGACGTGCGGATAACGGATACCGTGAATACGGAGAAGAAGATCTGAAACGTCTGAAACAGATCAAGTTTCTGCGAAAACTATACGTACCGATTGAAGAGATCAAGTCGGTTACTTCGGGAGATTTATCTCTGGATGTCTGCCTTCAGCGCCAGTTGTATGAGTTTGAACAGAAGAAGAATAACCTGGAGGAACTGCAGAAGTTTACCAATGAACTGCTTTCTTCTTCCTCCGGTATTACTCTGGATGAACTGGATGTAAATCTCTGCCTGGACAAGATCACGGCGATGGAAAGGGAAGGTCATAAGTTTATGGATGTGAATGTTACGGATATTCACCGGAAGAAAACCATGGGTTCACTGATCGGTGCCGGAGCGATGATACTGTTATTACTCGTTTTTGGTATACTGATTTGGTGGGGGAATGCGCAAGATCCTCTGCCGATTCCGGTTTTTGTCATCTTCATCGGTATACCGGTCGTAGTCGGTATATTTGTACTGATAGCACTTATACAGAGAATCAGGGAGATTCAGGGAGGAGAAGAAGATGAAGCTTCTAAGTATTGATTATATTCCGGGACAGGAAATTGAAGCGCTGGGAATGGTTAAAGGCGCAGTAGTACAGACCAAGCATTTCGGGAATGACTTCATGGCAGGAATGAAGACTCTTGTCGGCGGTGAAATCGTTGCGTATACGGATATGCTCAATGAAGCAAGGCAGATTGCGGTAAAGCGTATGGTGGATGAGGCTAACGCAATGAATGCGGATGCGGTCATCGGTATACGTTACGGATCTGCACAGATGATGCAGGGGGCGGCTGAAGTTGTTGCGTACGGCACAGCTGTAAAGTTCAAGTAATATGAACAGGAAAAAAATCACAGACAAACAGATCATCCGTTATCTGGTTACGGTATTTATCCTGGCCTATCTGGTTCAGGGTGTGATCTGGAGAATGTCCCTGGCCGGAAATCCTTATGCGACACTTCTGATGATCGCACTGATGTATACACCTTTCCTGGCAGTGATTCTCTCCGGAATACCAATTAAGGATATGGGATGGATGCCGAACCTGAAAGGAAAAGTAAGGTATCTGTTCTTCGCGCTGTGGCTGCCGGCATTGTTGTCTGTGTCAGGCGCAGTGCTGTTCTTCGTGATATTCCCGCATATGTTTGATACGGAGTTTGTGACACTTAAGGCAAGCATCCCTCCGGAAGCGTTAGCCCAGCTTCAGGCATCCGGAATTTCCCTGGTGCAGTATGCGTTGATTTCTTCCATCTCCGCACTGAGTTATGCGCCGTTTATCAATATGTTTGCGGCACTTGGTGAAGAGATCGGCTGGAGAGGCGCTCTGTACCCGTATCTGAAGGAGAGATTCGGCAAGACGAAGGGAAGACTGATCGGCGGTGTGATCTGGGGCGCATTCCACTGGCCTTTGATGATCCTCACAGGGTATGAATACGGGAAGAACTATTTCGGTGCACCGGTACTTGGGCTTGCGGTATTCTGCCTGGCGACTGTTGTCCTTGGTATCCTGATCGATCATGTCTATGAAAAAACCCAGTGCATCTTCTTCCCTTCACTGATGCACGGGGCGGTTAACGCGAATACTCTGGGTCTGATGTTCCTCAGACCGGAATATACAAATATGTTGATTCTGGGGCCGCTGTATCATGGCTTGATTGGGATGATTCCGATGGCTTTACTGGCATTGTGGATCAGCTTCAGGAATAAATCTGCTGCTTAGCGGTATAAGATTCCGCTGGGAAACAGGAACAAATACGGCGCTGTAATCAAAGCGAGATTCCGTGCAATCACATGCACGGATTTTTTATCCAGGGAAGGATCTTTGGACAACATCTTCCGGTTCAGGAAATAGATACATAACCCGGACAGGATAATTGACAAAGCCGCGACCGCAAACGTAAGAATATGATTGAACGGCTGTAAGTTCAGACCGTAAGTAACGGTATGTGCCAGTTCTTTCGGGAAGATCCGATCCGCATAACAATATACCGCGAACAGGAATAATGCCCCGACAAAGTCAGAGAGAAACCCGATCAGGCAGATCTTCCATGAATGTTTCCAGGCTCTTTCATGATAATCCTCCAGCAGAAGATGTTTCATCGTAAAACGGGTGACCAGAAAATCAATCAGGAAATTTGCCGGAATCAGGACCAGCCACAATACCGGAAACCACATCAACATCCATACAGGGAATAACACGTTATATAAGCGTAAAGGTTTCTTCTTGTTCATTGTCTTCATGTTCCGTACTCCTTTCTGAGGAATCAATAAGATTTAACTGTTCAAGATAATCCAGGATCTCCTCCAGCTCAAAAGAAGACATCATGCGTCCGTCCCGGGGATCCAGCAGGCGGTAATGCTGGGAGAGAATGTTCTGCTGGATACGATAACCGTGAATCTCCTTGATGACCTTCCACCATACCTTTCCGCCCATGGTTGCCGGATAGACAACTTTGGTGTCCGCAAATGCCACAGCCCGGATCATATCCGACAATTCTCCCCCAAACGCGTTCTGCAGAACCGTACTCTGAGAGAAGATCGTAGCCAGGGCAACGCACTCCGGCCAGCTCAGATCTCTTCTTCCTTTCTCACTCTCTACCAGGGATTTCTTAGAGATCCCGAGGATCTGCGCCATCTGGTCCTGACTGAAGTGATATTCCGTACGTACCAGTCGGGCATAAGAAGTCAATTTGCCGGTCAACTCGTTCTTATTCATAGCCACCTCCTTACAGTGTAAAATTACACTATTTATGCATAAATTACAATATCCAAAAGTTTAAGATTCATTTCTTGTCCCAAGATCCCGCCCGGGATACACAAGACTTTGATCCAACAAATAAATTCTTGTACTGGTAAATTCCTTATGTTAGAATAGTCATGCGCTTTCTTTAGACCCGCATGAGGTCTAAGGCAGAAGGGAGAAGAAGATGAAGAAGAAGATCCATCCTAAGTATTATGAGACAAAGGTAGTCTGCACGAGCTGCGGTTCGGAATTCATGACAGGTTCCACAGTTAAGGAAATCAAGGTTGATACCTGCTCCAACTGTCATCCGTTCTACACAGGCCGTCAGAGATTTGCTCAGGCTCAGGGACGTGTTGAAAGATTCAATAAGAAGTACGGCTTAAAGTAATCGGAGATGAGAGTGAGAGATCACTCTTTTCTTATCCCTGAATACATACAAATCCAGTGTGGTAAAGTATAATAGGGTCGGATAAAACCTATGAAGAATCACATGTACACAAAAAGACCGGAAAACAGATTCTCAGGAATCGTTTTTCAGTGTGCTTTCCAGATCGTGATCTTCGGGCATCATTAGCGTGTTACACCCAGTCTTACTTAACGATAAAGGAGGAATAACACATGGATGCAGTAAGAGAAAAACTAATGGAAATTGAAGCACAATATAACGAAATCAACCAGAAACTGATGAGTGAAGAAGTACTGCGGAATCCCGCGGAAATGACGCGTTTATCCAAGCAGGAAGCCAATCTTCGCCAATCTGTAGAAGCCTGGCACTCTCTTTCATCTCTGGATTCACGTATAGAACAGGCAGAAGAGATGATGAAGGAAAGTGATCCCGAACTGAAGGAAATGGCCGCAATAGAGCTGGAAGAATGCGTACCTGAGCGGGAAGTTCTTTTGGAGAAGATCCAGAGACTTCTGATTCCCCGGGATCCGGATGATGATCATGATGTGATCATGGAGATCCGCGGAGGTGCCGGCGGTGACGAAGGAAACATCTTTGCGGGAGATCTTTACCGGATGTATACCCGTTATGCGGAAACCAGAGGCTGGAAAGTACAGGTGCTGGAAGCCAGCCCGAGTGAAGCCGGAGGCTTCAGCCAGATCATCTTCTCCATCAAGGGGAATAACGTTTATCATGATCTGAAATTCGAATCCGGGGCACACCGGGTACAGCGTGTACCGAAAACGGAAGCACAGGGCAGGATCCATACATCTACCGCTACGGTTCTCTGCCGTCCGGAAGCGGAAGCCGCAGATATTGAAATCGATGAAAAAGATCTGACAATTGAGACACACAGAGCTTCCGGAGCCGGCGGACAGCATATCAACAAGACGGATTCCGCTGTACGTATCGTCCATATTCCTACCGGGATTACGGTAAACTGTCAGGAAGGACGAAGCCAGATCGAAAACCGGGAAACCGCGATGCGTCTGATCCGTTCCCGTGTCTATGAAGAATACCAGAGACAGCGTGAAGAAGCCGAGGGAAAGATCCGCCGGGCAAAGATTGGCACCGGTGACCGCAGTGAGAAGATCCGCACCTACAACTACCCGCAGAACCGTGTTACCGATCACCGTATCGGTCTGACGATCACCCAGCTGGACAGAATCATGGAAGGAAAACTGGATGATATCCTGGCCGGTCTGCAGGCAGAAGACGAAAGACAGAAACTGGAGATTTCCGAACAGTGACAACCTTTGCGAAAGCAGTAAGAAAATATGAAAAGATGTGTACGGAAAGGGATATTCCCGCAGAGACCGTCATGTCTTTTCTCGTGGAGATCAGCCGCAGGGAAAGATATGATCTGTACCTGCACTATGAGGAAGAAATGCCTGAGGAACTGGAACAGTACTTCCGTGAAGGAATGGAGAGGATCCTGAAAGGTGAACCCATGGCTCATGTGCTGGGATACTCCTGGTTCTACGGGTATAAGATGATCGTTAATCCGGATGTCTTGATCCCGCGTGTGGAGACGGAAGAACTCTGCGCATATATCCTTTCCCGGATTGACCGGTATTTTAAGGAACAAGAAGAGGTCCGGTGCGCGGATATCGGTACCGGAAGCGGCGCAATCGGTATTACGTTGGTAAAGGAAGAACCCAGGATCAAGATGACCGTTACGGATATCTCAGAAGAAGCCCTGGTTGTCGCAAGAGAGAATGCCTCACTTAATGAAGCGGAAATGGAGTTTCTCTGCGGTGATATGGTTAAACCTTTGATTGAACAGGGGATAAAACTGGATGTGCTGGTCTGCAATCCTCCGTATATTCCGCAGGATGAACCGATGGAACACTCTGTCGTGGATTATGAGCCCCATGTGGCATTGTTCGGCGGGGAAGACGGACTGAAGTTCTACCGTGAAGTATTCCGCGACTGCCGGCTTGTGCTGAAGGATAAAGCGATGATGGCTTTTGAGATGGGATGGAACCAGAGAGAAAAGATGTCTGCCCTGGTGGAAGAAACCCTGCCGGAAGCACACTATGAGATCATCCGTGACATGAGCGGAAAAGACCGGATGTTATTTGTGTATTTTGGAATAGATAAAGATGACGAAAAAGCGTAAAAAACTGAAACCGCTCGGAAGAACGATCCTGATTTGTCTGGAAGTATGTCTGGCAGTCATTTTCTTGTTCTCTTCCTATATGACGTATCAGGCCTGGCATATGTACAAGGAAGCCGGTACGGAATACGAAGAGATTACGGAAACAGCAGTGATCCGGAAAGAAGTAAAGAACGATACTGAAGAGACGGTGGAAATCGATGATACCGTAGATTTCGAGGCTCTGGAAGAAATCAACCCGGATATCGTTGCCTGGATCACCCTGGAAGATTCCATGATCAATTATCCGGTTGTACAGGGAGAGGATAATGCGTATTATCTTGAACATCTGTTTACACGTAAGGTAAATCATCTTGGCTGTGTATTCATGGATTACCGGACAGCTGCGGATTTCTCCGATTATCATACGCCTTTGTATGCCCATCACTCACAGAACGGCGCCATGTTTGCGGGAATTGAGAAATACAAAAGCCAGTCATTCTACGAGACGCATAAGAAAATCCGCCTTCAGACACCAGACGGAGAGTATACTCTTGAACCCTATACCGGTCTGGTACTGAATGCGGAAGTGGATTTTTTACAGTTAAATTTCTACAGTCCCGAAGAATTTGTCCGTTATGCCAATCAGTGGAATAACAACTCTACATTCGCTTCGGGAATCATCATCACAGAAGATGACAGGATCGTTACCCTGATCACCTGTACAGCGGATTACGAAAACGCAAGATACGCGTTATTCTGCCGTCTTACAGAGAATTAACCAGTTTCTCGGTATTTTCCTTCGTGGTCATGAAACTGGTCACGAAACGCACGATGGAACGCTTGTCGTCTACAGCTCCGAATGTATGGAAGGCAAACTCTTTGTGTAACTCAGCAATCTTCTCGTTATCCATGATCGGGAATAACTGATTTGTCTGAGGTGTATACGCAAACTTGTAGCCTTTCTTTTTTAATGCCTTTGTGATTATTTCCGCGCATTCAGCAGCGTTCTTACTGATCTTGAAGTACCGGTCTTCCTTGAACAGTTCTTCAAACTGTATGCCTAACATACGTCCTTTAGCCAACATGGCACCGCGTTGTTTCATATGGAATCGGAAACCCTTCTTCAGATCTTTATTGACGATGACCACAGCTTCCCCAAACAGAGCACCAACCTTTGTGCCTCCGATATAGAAGACATCGGTAAGTCTGGCGAAGTCTTCCAGAGTAAGGTCACATGCCTTGGCACATAAACCATAGCCCATACGCGCACCATCCACAAACAGCGGAACATTATACTTATGACATACTTCAGAAATCTCTGTCAGTTCCTTCTTTGAATACAGTGTGCCGCTTTCTGTCGGCCAGGAAATATAGACCATCCCGGGTTCGACTACATGTTCGAAATTACCGTCATTGCGGTGGTCACTGATTGCCTTGTCAATCTGGGCAGCCGTGATCTTTCCGTCCTTGGACGGTAACGGAAGACACTTATGACCGGTAGCTTCTATGGAACCTGTCTCATGAACATTGATGTGTCCGGAATCTGCGCATAAAGCTCCCTGATAAGGTTTCAGGGCAGACGCAATCACGGTAAGATTTGCCTGGGTCCCTCCCACCAGGAAATGAACATCAGCATTGCGGTTTCCGCAGGCTTTGCGGATCAGCTTTGCGGCATTCAGGCAATGCGGGTCCATGCCGTAGCCGGTAGTCTGTTCGGTATTTGTCTTGGCGAGTGCTTCTAGAATTTCAGGTATACAACCTTCGGTATAATCACTTTCAAAATTGATCATGGTAACTCTCCGTTTCTTAAAACATCATATCTCAAACCATGATAGAATGAAACAGGTATACTTGAAATGATCCGGATATATACGAAAGAAGAACTGCCTTTACTGGCCGGGATCCTGAAAAATGACGGTGTGATCTCCGTACCTACCGATACGGTATACGGGGTATGCGCACGGATGTTTTCTCCTGCCGCCCAGGAGAATCTGCGCAAGGTGAAGAACCGTCCGCTGACCAAGGCATTTCCGGTCATGTGCGCGGACCTGGAACAGATCCGTACCATTGCGGAAATTGATGAACGCACCTGCCGGATCATCTGTACATTCATGCCCGGACCGCTGACCGTGATCGTAAGAAAAAAAGCAGGAGTACCCGGCTTTGTGAATGGTGATATGGATACCCTGGCTGTACGTATGGCACCGGATGAAACGATCCGGGAACTGATTCGTCTGACCGGCGAACCTCTGTATATGACCAGCGCGAACCAATCCGGGGAAAAGACCTGTACGAACTTACAGGAGATCGCAGAGAACTGCCCGCTGCTGGACGGTATGCTGGAAGGGGAGACCCGCTTCGGTACGGCGAGTACGATCGTGGACTGTACCGGTGAACTGAAGATCCTGCGGGAAGGTCCAATCACTTTTGAGAAACTGAAACAGGCAGCGGATCAATAAAACGCATCCTGGCCGCCCGGTGATAGATGTGTTCTGCCTCACGTTCATATTCCTCCCGGGAAATCTCCCTGCCGTGAACCATCAAGGTATAATCCGCCCCATAAAACAAATAACGCACAGACGTCATCCGGAATCCGTTCCGCTGATAGAAGGATTGACGTTTTTTTCTTGTGCTGATATCTTTCACGGATTCTTCCGGAGTGTCGATCTCCAATACTACCGGCACAGAGGCGTAACGCTGCAGCACACTTTGCAGGATCGCAGTACCGTACTGCCTGTTCCGCAATTCCCCGCATACCGCCAGATAGTAGAGGAAACACAACGAATCACTGTGATATAGATAAACAAATCCCACAAAGAGGTCCTTGTCATAAAAAGCAAGCAATTCTGTGTGTTCATCCTCCAGCATATGTAATATCACAGGGAACGGTATCCGTTCATTCGCAGGAAAAGACTGGACATACAGCTTACGTATCGTCCGGATCATCTTATCTTTACTGTTAAGTCTCTGAATCGTTAAAGTCATGTTTGTAATTCTGTTTCTGAATTTGATAACATGAGTATAGCAGAAAGGAGTTTTTTATGTGGAATAATATTGACACAGGCGCCTATGAAGGAATGATCGCCGAAACCATCACAATTAAGGGTTATCATGATGAACCTGTCCGTGCTTATTATTCTCGTCCGCTCGGGGCTGGTCCTCATCCCGGAATCGTATTGATTCCTCATATGCCGGGATGGGATGAATGGCAGCGTGAAACCGCCCGCCGCTTTACCCAGCATGGCTACGAAGTAGTCTGCCCGGATATCTACTGCCGTGTAGGAACAGGACTGCCCACCGAGGTCGCACAGGCCGCCAGAGAAGCCGGAGGTATCCCGGATGACTGCGTTATGGGAGATACGAAGGGATCCCTGGACTTCCTGAAGACACAGGCAACGGGTAACGGAAAAGTCGGTGTAATCGGAATGTGCTCCGGAGGCAGACACGCGTTCCTGGCAGCCTGTACGGTTGACGGCTTTGACGCCGCGGTAGACTGCTGGGGAGGCGGTGTCATCGCTTCACCGGAACAGCTGACACCCGCAAGACCCGTAGCACCAATCGACTACGCAGAGAAACTGTCGATCCCTCTGCTGGGAATCTTTGGTAATGAAGACCACAGTCCTACACCGGAAGATGTAAACAAGACAGAGGAGGTTCTGAAGAATCTCGGAAAAGATTATGAGTTCCATCGCTATGACGGAGCCGGACATGGTTTCTGGTATTATGATAAACCGATGTACCGGCAGGCACAGGCCATGGATTCTCTGGAGAAAGTATTTGATTTCTTTGAAAAACACTTGAGATAAGACCAATGACCGGATATCCGGTCATTGGTCTTATCTCAAGTGTTTTTCAAAGAAA
>JAFRMA010000048.1 GCA_017430925.1 Solobacterium sp.
ATGAAAGGATTTATGGCAATCTTCCCGGACTGAAATTTGAGCGTACGGGAACACTCGGAAAGGGAGCGGATCACTGTGATTTTTACATCAGAAAGATGTAAAAGACGGTTGTTAACCAGTTGTATAAAGCACGTTTCTGATATCGGCAGGTGTACTTTTGTAAAGGAGAAATGATGTATGACATGGTGGGTCATAGCAGTTGAATCATTGGTCTTTGCGGCAATCTTCACCGCAATTATATTTACGTATTATCAGGGTGATCGTAAATACAACCCTGTAAGTATTCATAATTATCCGCCTGAGATACAGGAAGAATACTTCAAGACACATGAGAAAATTGATGTAAGTTATCGATCTAAGAATGTGTTTTTTACAAAATCACTTGGTGTATTGATTTTTACAGGCATCCTTCTGGTATGTGCATTGATTGCCGGAGCAGAGACCTTCCGGCAAGGCTTTGGACTTGCTTTTGGACTAATGGTGTGGATCGGTATCTATGACACATGTTTCCTTGACTGGGTATTATTTGCCAATCTGCCGATGTTCCGCCTGGAAGGAACTGAACATATGGATGAAGCCTATCACCAGAAGTGGTTCCATGTAAAGGGAATGCTTTTTCCCGGTATTATCTTTGCGTTGATTCCTGCTGTGGTCGTAGGCTGGCTGGTAACAGTAATCAGATAAAAGCATAGATTCGTCAGGGGTAAATATGATCGTACAGAAAACATCTGTGTTTCCGGCAGGCAGAGATGACGTATTTCAGAAACTACAGCGGCTGGAAACACTTCAATATATTGCCAGACCCTATGCGACCTTTGATCCGGCAGGAAATATTCAGCATACATGGACAGAGGGAAGTACGTCTTCTTATTATTTCCGGTTATTTGGAATTATTCCCTATGGAATTCACACAATTCATATTGTACGTTTTGACCCGGATGTCATCCGCAGCCGTGAGGGAAACAAGCATGTGCCGGTGTGGAATCATGACATTAGGATGGAGGTAATAGACGATCACCGTACGAAGTATACCGACCGTGTTGAAATACAGGCAGGGTGGAAGACGGTATTCATCTGGATCTGGGCGAATGCATTCTATGCACATCGGCAAAAGAAGTGGATCAGGATGTTGAAGGAGCAAGAATAATGAACTTGCCGGGATATAGCACCCCATGTGACTGATACTTAAGAATAAGTGAGGTGAAGAATGATGGTAATAATAACGGAGCAGACAGATATACCCGCCCCATACGAAAAACTCGAAGCGTGGCTTCGTAACTTCGAGGAGGAATTTGTCCGGTGGAGTCCGTATCACATCGAATGCGATGTCTATGACGGAAACTATAATGTCGGAAGCAGGGTGCGTTTCAGAGAAATCGTGATGAATCTGGATTACAACGTTTCCGGGATAATCACGGAGTGCGAACAGGATGACAACCACTTCCGGATCGTTTTCCAAAGCGATAAAAAGACGGCATTCATTACATTTGAGGGAAGAAGGACTGAAGAGGGATGTCATTTTTCCCATACGGAGTCATTCGGTATGACTACTCCGGTTATAGGTCCGGTGATGAACTTTCTCATCTTTAAAGTCTTCTACCGGAAGATGTGCAACTGGAAACTTATCCGGGATGACATGATCCTGGATAACATATATCTCACAGAGATCCTCACAGAGGGGAAGTACCCGCAGCGTATCCCGCTCGATGAACTGCTTGCGGGCATAGGGAAAAGATAATTCAGGTGCCTGAAGGAGAAAGGGTTCTTCTTTGATGAGACGGCTCTTTATAACTGCTTTGATAAGAATGGTTAAATGCAGAAATCACCAAAGCATATAAAATCTCATGAACTCTTCCAGGCATTCGCAGTGCTGCCGGATTTACAGTAAGATTGTGAAAGCTTTTTTTGTGCAAACTGAATCATTTTGTGTATATTTCAATGACGGTTAATCTTAAACTTTTCTGTATTGCATTGTACTAGTACAGGTAGTACACTTAGTACAGATAATACAGATTGAGGAGAAATGTTCTTACTGAATTTACAAAGTAAAGTGCCGATCTATGAACAGATCCAGTCACAAATCCTGCGGTTTATTGAAGCGGGTGTACTGAATCCCGGAGATAAACTGCCTTCGGTAAGACAGATGGCAATGGATAACGGGATCAACCCGAATACGGTTGCCAAGGCTTATGCCGAAATGGAGAAGAACGGATATGTTTATAATCTGCCGAAAAAGGGTGTATATGTCGCAGATGTAAATCTGCAGGATTCCAGGAGTATACAGATACGTACGATCCTGGAACCTCTGAAACAGAGTGGTATTACAAGAGATGAACTTCTAAAGGTCATTGATGATCTTTATCAGGAGGAAATATGTTAAAGATACAGAACTTATATAAGGCATTCGGAGATAAGGAAGTACTAAAGGATCTGAACCTGGTTGTGGAAGACGGATCGATCTTCGGACTTGTCGGTGTCAACGGTGCCGGGAAAAGTACGTTACTGAGATTGATTTCCGGAGTATACAAGGCGGATGCCGGTACGATCACGTTGAATGACCAGGATACGTACAGAGAAGAAAACATACGCAGAGATATCGCGTTTGTTTCAGATGAACAGTATTTTCCCATCGGCAGTACGATTGGTTCGCTGAAACTCCTGTATGAGAACATGTATGGGTTTGATGAACAGGCTTTCCGGAGATATCTGGACGTCTTTGCGTTAAAGGAGGATATGGTGGTAACCAACCTCTCCAAGGGAAATAAACGCCGTACAGCCTTGTTGTTTGCGTTATCTATTCATCCAAAGCTGATCCTTCTGGATGAAGCCTATGATGGTCTGGAACCTCTGGCAAGATTAAGATTCAAGCAGATCCTGACTGAACTGATTGAAGATGAACAGATCTCGGTGATCATCTCCAGTCATAACCTGAAAGAACTGGAAGATATCTGTGATTCCTTCGGTATTCTGGAGGATGGCAGGATCATCAGTTACGGTGATCTGTTACAGTCCAAGGAACAGATCAACAAGTACCAGATCGTCTTTGAAGAGGAACAGGATAAAGAAGTATTCAAGGACCTGGATATCCTGCATTTTGAGAACGAGGGAAGGGTCTATAAGCTTGTCATCCGCGGAAATGAAGAAGATGTCACGGAGAAGCTGAATACGCTGAAACCGGTGCTTATGGATATCCTGCAGGTGAATTTCGAAGAGTTGTTCATCTATGAATTAGAAAGCAGAGGAATGAAACATGAATAAGAATTATCTGACTTATCTGTTTAAGCAGAGAAAAGTCGCTTACCTGTTTTTTATCCTTCTGTATGCGGCTATATCACTGTCACCGTTTGTCTCGAATCACCACGCAGATGCCGGAAATAATCTGGAGAACACGGCAGTCATCGCTGCAGTCGGCAGTATTCTCTTTACGTATATCCTGCCGGTCGTCTTATTCTCCTTCATGCACAGAAAGAGAAGTGTAGACCTGTACTTCGCATTACCGATCAACCGTAAGGAAATGGTAATTACGACTCTGGTATTCATTATCGGGTTCTCCTGGTTATGTTATGCAGGTACGGTAAGTATTGCGTTTCTGCTGAGTCATGTATTGAATGTGGTACGCTGGCTGAAACTGCTTGGCTACATGTTCGTATTTATAACTGTAATGACATTGTTCAACACAGCATTGTATATGATTGCGAACAATATCTTTGACGGTATTGTCATGATGGGTGCCTATACCTGTTTCCCGTTCTTTGTCTTTATCATGATCAGTTCTTTCTTTGACAGCATTGTTGCCGGACAGAACGGCTATACCGAAGCAGCACAGGTTTCAGCCTATCTCTCACCGGTCTGGATGGGAGCCAAACAATTCGAAAACGTATTCAGTGATAAATATTCTGTATATCTCCCGCATCTGGTATTGCTGGTCCTGTTCGGACTGTTATCCGCATATATCATCAAGAGAGAATTTACGGACCGCAGTACGGAAAGGGCAGAACAGGTATCCGATGAGTTCTTCTCTTATCCGCTGGTGATCAATATGTATGCGATGATCCTGCTGGCATCCATGGCTTTCGGGAAAATCAGTATAACTTCATTCAGAAATAATCTTCCCTGGTATCTGATCCTGTTAATGATCTATATCGTCGCAATGTTCGTGTACCGCCGGAAGATCCAGGTAAAACTGAAAGACCTGATCATCTATGGTATTGGAATCATACTGTCTCTGGCGTTTACGTTTGCTGCATGGAATACCCGCGGCTTTGGTCTTGCGGACAATTACCGGTTTGGCACAAAGCAGTATATCGTCTATACCTACAGCTTCAGTGCGGACAGAGAAAATCTCGCTGTGCCGATCGACAGTACCGGAAAATTTGAAGATGAAGTCTACGTGAACTACACCGCAGAGTTCCGTACCGCTGATTATGATCAGTATCGTGAAGTTATTGATCTTTTGGAAAACAAGCGGAAATCAGCGATTGACGAATTCTATATCCGCGATGAACCGCAATACTCCGGGTATCTGGGGATCTGGAATTCCGATAATTCCCTGCGTGAAGGATATGACGGAGACTCCTACAACTACAACACTGTCATACCATTTACGGAAGAAGAACTGAAACTATTGGACAAATATGGACATATGACTCTTTTTGTCCCATCCTACGATGATATGAACGAGATGAGGCTGAGTGAATTTCTGGAAAGAAGAGGTGAGTAAACATGTTCCTGAAACTGGATAAAAACACCATGTCTGTGAAGACAAGAAATCACACAAAACACCTGACACCTACAGAATTCCATATTCTGGAATTCCTGCTCGCACATCCCAATGAAATCTATAACTCCGATGAGATCTACCGGAATGTATGGAAGGAAGAACCCTTTGAGACTAACGGAATGATCGCAGTACATATGCGTCATATCCGTGAAAAGATCGAAGAAGATCCCTCCAGGCCAAAGTTTATCCTGTCCCACTGGGGTAAGGGATACAGTTTTGTCAAAGCTGTGTAACACAAGAGAGAATGGCTGAACCATTCTCTTTTTTACAGGAATGAAGAGTATAATGAATACAGAATCACAGAAGAGGTAGATTATGGCAGTCATTGAAATAGTAAAGACAGATACATTTGAAATGCGTTATTTCCGCTTTGGCACAGGGGATAAGACCTTTGTGATCCTGCCGGGTCTGAGTATACAGAGTGTCATGAACTCCGCGGATGATATAGCGAAGAACTACGCTTGTTTTACACAGGAATATACGACCTATGTGTTTGACCGCAGGACCACACTCCCGGAAGTCTATACAATACAGGATATGGCAGAGGATACTGCGGAGGCTATCCGTATTCTTGGCTTAAAAGATCTGTATGTATTCGGAGCATCCCAGGGTGGTATGATCGGCATGACCATGACGATCCGGCATCCGGAGCTGGTAAAAAAACTTGTGCTTGGGTCTACGGCAGCCAAAGTGAAAACCGACAAGGATATTGCGGTCGACCCATGGCTTTCGTTGGCAGAAGCAGGGGACAGAGTAGGTTTATATCTGAATTTCTGTAAATCGATCTATCCGGCAGAGATGTATGAACAGTACAAGGATATGCTGAAGAATATTGGAGAAAGTATTACAGATACGGAACTGGCGAAATTCATCATCATGGCAAACGCCGCCAAAGACTTCGATGTGCTGGATCAGTTAGATCAGATCACCTGTCCGGTATTTGTGATCGGAGCGAAGGATGACCAGGTTGTTGGTCCGGAAGCGACCACACAGATGGCAGAGAAACTGAAAAACCATGAGAACTTCCGCCTGTATGTCTATCCGGCAGGGTATGGTCACGCGGCCTTTGATACAGCCCCGGATTACAAAGACAGGATGATGGAGTTCTTCCGGGATTAATCTCTTCAAATAAGCATAAGAAAAGGCAGGTCATAAACCTGCCTGTTTTAGTAATTACGCTTTTCCCTTGTATTCAAAGGCTAACATAGTCACATCATCGAACTGTTCGGCATCTCCGACAAACTCCGCGATTGCCTGGACAACAGTTGTGATGGTCTCTTCCGGATTCTGATCAGGATTGGTATTCAAGGCATCCAACAGCCGGTCTGTACCAAACAACTGGTTATCCTTGTCCGTAGCTTCCGGTACGCCATCGGTATAAACAAATATCTTTGTGCCGGGAGTCAGCTGAAGATCATAAGAAGTAAATTTAATTCCGTGCATACCGCCAATCACGAATCCGTGTTTATCTTTGTATAATTCATATTTCTCACCTGGTTTCTTTAATACCGGGTATTCATGTCCGGCATTTGAGCAGGTGAGTTTACCGGTAGATATCTCCAGAATACCGATCCATACGGTAATGAACATATCTTCCTTGTTGTTTGCGCAGATGGCACCGTTGGCCCTTGTCAGGATTTCGGATGGAGACAGGCCCATCATGGAAGTATTCTTCAGGACGATCTTACAGGCCATCATAAACAGAGCAGCCGGTATACCCTTGCCGGAAACATCCGCAATCACAAGCGCCAGATGATCCTCGTCGATCAGGAAGAAGTCATAGAAATCACCACCGACTTCACGGGCAGGGTCCATCAAGGCAAACAGATCAAACTCATTATGATCCGGGAACGCAGGGAAGTTACTCGGTAACATCGCTGCCTGCAGACGCGCTGCCAGTCCCAGTTCGGTATTCATCCGTTCGTTTTCTGCCGTAAACTTCTCAATATTGGCAATGTAATCGTCAATCTCCTTGGTCAGGGTCACAAAGTTATCCGATAACTGACCAATCTCGTTATGACTTAACAGATATTTTTCTCTATTGGTGAGAGTTTCTTCCAGATTCCGGATAACAGTCTGACTGTCTTTGGTTTCGGTATACTCCCGGATCTCTTTCAATACGGTTTTCATGGGATGCAGGGCATACTTGTATAACAGGAGGATGATCAGAAGAATCAGGATGATCTGATAGAACATCGCCACAGCCGTACCGTAAAGTGCTTCTTTATAAATATCCGCCAACAGATCAGAGATCCTGTCGGAAACCCCGATAAATACGACATGACCGTCAAAAGAATCCATATACTTGTAATAATCCGCGTAATGACCGGAGTATTCAAAATGATTGTACGGATTGTCTGACTGACTGGTTCTGGCTACAGTGCGCATGGATTCCTGAAGCTCTGTATTGTCGCTGATGTCGACAATCGTACCAAGGGTATAGACTTCGTTATATTCTCTGCCTCGCACAGAGCCGGGAACTGCGGCACTAAGGAGGAAGAATTGAGCTCCGTAGGGATTTTCCCCGCTGTCATCATCCGTCAGAACACAGTACAGATAGCTGATATCGTAACTCTTCTTGATCTGGTTGACACGGGTAACCAGCCAGGAATAGGCGATCTCCGCGTAGAGTTTCTGATCTTCTTCCGGCAGCGCAAGTACATCGGACTCGTCCGCGTAGCGGATTTGAAAATCCGGATGGCGTGAAGATAATAATCTCTGCTTTTCCTCTGTGCGTGTACCGGTCTGATATTCCACGTCATACTCAATATCCATATCTTCGGAGTGCTCATACCAGTATCGTAACAGCCAGGGATATGCAGGATACTCCTGCACTGATTCCTTTAGTTCATCCGCAACCCGTGAAGCGAACTCTTCCGCGACTTCCTTGGTATCCGCATCCGCGATACGGTACTGGGAAAAATAGGTGATTACCCCAATGATCAGTAAACCAAGAGTTACCAGAGTAAGGATCTGGAGAATGATTCCGGGTTTATATTGATGTTTCTCTGTATATTCTTTATCCATAAGATTTCCAGTAATACTGACGAATACATTTTAATATGGAATAACAGTCAAATGAAGTACTAAAAAAGAGAATATCACATAATGAAAAACACCTCATTCCAGGTGTTTACAGGGCAGCGCGGAGTACTCTCTCCACGTTTTTTTTACATTCTTCGTAAGTTTCTCCGGGATGAGCTTCATACTGTTTCTCCTTGCCGAAGAAGAAAGAAGGGACATAGTAATAGTCATAACTATCTGCGGTGACGGGATCTTCCTGTTCTTCGATCCAGTGGATCGGTATAGCAGCCAGGGAAGGATCTTCCCGGATGAGTTCAGCGATTGCTTTCTTTGCCTGTATGCAGTAGGGACATCTGCTCAGGTGAAATGCGGTGATATCTTTCATGTTCTTTATACCTCTTTTCAATCATTATACCTGTATATGAAGAGACAACGATAACGGAATAAGTAATAAAATTGATCATTCCGTCAAGAAGAAACACGGTGTCTTGCAGGATACGATGTACAAAGTAATATAATTTACAGATACTTGTTTTATGTATCTTTTATTTCGGTCAAAATTACAGTATTTTATAAGTAATAGAGTCTTTACTACAGATATAATCGATCTCGGCCAGCACCATACAAAAAAAATAGGAGGCAGAAGGATAATGGGTAAATTGCTTAAGAAGCTTATGGCAGTGATTTTGGCGTTCCAGATGTCAATGTCAGCGCTTCCTGTTGTTCATGCCGAAGAACCGGAGAATATTCCGGAGGAAACGGCGGAGCAAATCATTGAAGAAGAGCTCTCCGAGGAGGAAGAACCCGAAGTTTCAGAAGAAGAAACAGAGGAAGTTACCGAGGAGAACGAAGAGGAAGAAGCACCGGCAGAACAGGTGACTGCGGAAGCAGAAGAACCTGAGGAAACTGTGCTTCCCGAAGAACCGGAAGAGACTGTAATCCCAGAAGAACCTGAGGAAACAGAAACTCCGGAGGAACCGGAAGAGACAGTGACGCCGGAAGAGCCGGAAGAAACAGCTGTCCCGGAGGAACCTGAGGAAACAGAAATTCCAGAGGAACCGGAAGAGACGGAGGATCCCTCAGAGATCATACCGGAAGAAGAGGGGGAAGAACTGCCGGAACTGGAGGAGAGTGAACTGTTCCAGCTGAAGATTACAGCGAAAGAGTACACAGACTCCGTATCGATCAATAGTGTGCAGTATAACACCGAACTTGATAATGGTACGTACACTGTACAGTTTACAACAGGAGTATCTGAGACCCCTTATATTGTGGCAGTAAAAGATGATACCGTATGGTTCCTGCATAATAATGGTACATCTTATGCGGCAACATTCAGGGCAGAAGTAAAGTTTAACCTGCCGGCAGGAAAATACGAATTGAGAACCGCGTATTTCCAAGGCAAAGATCTATATGAGTCTGAGTCATATAAGACACTCGTTGTTCTTGATCCACCGGCAGTCACAGGTAAAGGTGACTTCAAAGGCACGGAATACGGGTATATCGATGTTGATCTCGGGGCACTTATCAAAAAAGGATACACCGGATTGCCGCTCAATAATATCTACCTGACCCTGGAAGAGGAAGTCAATGGTACTGGCAAGATATCGCTGCTTGACGCCGGGTATTATGCCCCGACAGGTGTCTTCCGAGCTGCTCTGGGAGATTCCAGCGCGTATAATGATGCCGGATACTTCAAGGATATAAAGTACGGAAGTATCAAACTATCTTATCAGATCAAGAGTTCCAGTGCAGTCCAGGGTGATTATGTTTATACGTCAAGTGATACAGTACAGGCAGATATCATGTCAGCATTTGTGCCGAATGAGTTACAAATCTATCTGTACGGAGCCGAATACTATATGTATAAAGGAGCGACAGGTCAGTTTGTGGCTGAGTTCTGGCCGCTGAATGAAGATGCGAATTTTTCTGAGTTTGAAGGAATTGACCGCCGGATCAAATGGACATCCAGTCATCCGAATATCCTGAAGGTGGATGCCAATGGCACCGTGACCGTCGTCAGTGTTCCGAAAAATCCTGTAAATGTAACAATTACCGCGACTAGTCTGGCATATCCGGATATTGCCCCGGCAACACACACTATTGAGGTGTCGAGTATCCCTTACGGCAAGACATCAATGAAGGCGGTTGTGAACGATGTTGAATATAAAACGCTGAACTGGACGCTTCGTCAGCAGGAAGAATCGAATTGTATTGCAATGCTTAACTTCAATATTGAAGACGGATATATGCTGTACGATATGCCGGTAACCTTTAGCGTTGACGGGGACGGCCTGGGATTGATTGTTGATCCTACAAATCCGGAATTCGCCGACACGGTTGGTACATACTATACATTTTACGACTACGGGGGTGCAAATGTCCTTGTACGTGCCCAAGAGGCCGGAAGTTACAAGGTAAAGGTCACTACCGCAATCGGTGCGACTGCCGAAATCACGGTGAATATCGACGGTATCAGTAAAACGTGGAACGAATGCGCAACTAAGGACAGTCAGTACTTCGTGAACGGCAAACCAGTCAGCGGATGGATCAGATATGACAAACTGACAGATTCCTATGTGTATGGGAAAGATGTATTCAAAGGTTTTGAAGATATAGAGAACCAGCGCATATACTATGCAGATCCGAAGACAAAGAAACTCGCATGCGGAAATGCAAGGGCTGAGCATCTGTTGGATACAGTTATTACGGTTGACGGAAAGCTCTATGCGTTCAGTGCCTACTATGGACTGATTGTTCCTACAAATGGTAATACACCGAAAGATGGTACAATGTGGATTGGTCATGAAACAGCCGGTGAGATTACATTATATGCCAAAAAGACAGGCGAGATCCAGACGGGCTGGCAGACTGCTGACGGATATTTGGTGTACTGTGAGAAACCTTACGGAAAAAGAGCAGAGAATAAGTTCGTGCCTGCTAAGAGCGGAAAGGGATATGTCTATGTAGATGGTGGCGGCGTACCTTCCGGGTATAACATTGATCGTGGTGTTGATTTGCTTTTCTCTGACGCAGACGGTCTCTATGAGGTGAAAATCACAGAAGCAAGTTCATATTACTATCAACTTTTCTGGGTAAAGAACGGGGCCTTCTATACCGGCTGGCTGTATCTGCACTATGATGCAGAGAATAAACCGTACTGGAACACAACGAAGAAGGGTGCCGTTGAGAAGATGTACTTCAATCCGGGTAAGAACGGAGTACTTGAAGAGGACGAATTTAAAATCGGCGGAAAAACTTATTACGCATACCCATCATACGATGGTACATTAGGTTATCATTATAAGACTGTATCTCTGCTGAACAACAAATGCTTCGGCGACGGTAAATTCCCGGAGAAGTACGGAATTCATCCTGAAGACGGCTTGGTTATTGATGCGGACGGTGCAGTTGTATTCAACAAGCTGGTCAAGGTCGCTGTATGGAACGGAAGCACGTATGATAAGCACTATGTCTATGCCGGTGAAAACGGAACACCGGTAAAAGATAAGTGGTTAACTATCAGTGGCAAGAAGTATTACTTTGACAATAACGGGTATATGGATATGCCGGATATGGTTTCCACGAACTGGTTCTACCGTGATGCGGACAATAATCCGCAGATGGTGTATGTCAAAACAAAGAATGCCAAGAAACCGACAGACGGATATGCGTATTACAGCAATGACGGCAAGAAACTTTCAAATCTGATGATCTATGAAAGCGACTATACAAAGAAAGCCTTCATGCTTGATGCCAAGGGCAATCTTATTACCGGTAAAGTCGCAACCGTGAAGAACGGCATGAATGCCGGTGCCGGATCTGCAACATATGTCGCCGATGCGGAAGGGAAAGTCGTCACCAATACTACCGGTTATCCGTACAAAATCGTTGAGGTAAAAGGCAAGCGGTATGCTGTTGACGGAGATGGTGTTATTCAAAAGAATTCTGTTACTCCGATCAATGCCAGCGAGGATTACTACAGCACCTGGGTGATGGCTGATAAGAACGGTGTGCTGTATAAAAACACCTTCAGGACGATAACCACCGAAGAAGCAGGTACTGTCAAGGTGTACTTTAATGAAGATTGCTATGCGATACCAGGTAGTGCGTCGATTTATTATGATAACGGTGTG
Source organism: Solobacterium sp. (assembly GCA_017430925.1). Taxonomy (GTDB): domain Bacteria; phylum Bacillota_I; class Bacilli_A; order Erysipelotrichales; family Erysipelotrichaceae; genus Bulleidia. Next base: position 11,941 of record JAFRMA010000048.1, read on the forward strand.
TATTACTATGCCTGGTACGCAAAGAAGAAGTCATGGCTGGCAATTGCGGGAATGATGGAACCGTATCTTCTGTTTGTTGTCCCCGGAAAGACAAAAAATCCGTATTCACCGGGAGAGAAGATCAAAGCCGGTCAGGTCGGCGGCAGTAATTCTCCAATCTATCTGAATAAAGACGGATCAATCAAGACGGGTTTTGTCAAGACAGCGGAAGGTACCAGGTATCTAGCAACGATTGACTATGGCTATGTTGTCCCTGTACAAGGAAATACTGTTTATCCGGATACGGAAAGAAATCTACTCTACTGGATCAACAATAAGACTTACTTCTTTGATGAACAAGGTCTTATGGTTACCGGTTGGGTACACTTTGAACATGCGTTGGTGGTCGACGCAGTACAAATGATGCTCGACGTCGCTACAGACTACAAGATGCTGGATGATGTATATATGTACTTTGACCCGAAGACAGGTGCTGCCGTTACGAAATCTGCCAAAGTACTTGCTCCGGCAGTATATGACGGAAAGATCTCCCTCGGTGAGGAAGGAACATTCCAGAATAATGCCAAGAGAGTGAATACAACATCTTCACTGAAGACACTGTACTTTACCGCTGACGGTGATCTGATCCGTGATCAGAATACCAAAGTCGGCAAGAAGCTCAGTGAAATCGGTACGGACGGTGTTGTGACGACAGGCACGCCGCACTGGTCAGACGCATACAAGACAACGTATGTAATGAAGAACGGTGCGCTTGCGACAGGCAGAAAGAAGATCGACGGGAAGTACTACTACTTTGATACGGTAACCGGCATCAAGGTGACAAACGCACTCCGCAAGACCGGCAAGAAGTGGTATTACTACGGTGCATTCGGCGAACAGGAAACACCTGCGTTGTCTGATTATTCACTGCCTGTAACCCTGCCTGTGAACATGCAGGGGGATGAATGGGGACAAACTGCCTATGTAATGACCGGCAGTACTACCTTCAAGGATCTCACCGCGATCTGGAACAAGGATGGTTCCCTGAAGAAGATCGTCTATACCGGAACGACAAAGGCGGCAGCCGGAGAAAGCGTTAGTTTCGGTCTTTGGGATAAAGAGGATCTAGCCAAATGTGAGGCTTACGTAAAAGCCGGACTGAATGGCTATGTGCTTGACAGTAAAGGACTTCCGATGACAGGTGTCGTCACCGGCTTCACGTACGGCGAAGATTCATATACATTGAATGTCGGGAAAGACGGTAAGAGGGTAGTGGCTGAAACTTTATTCTCCCTCGTCAAGGTTGGCAAGAAATATTATGCTATGAACGGCGGCAAAGTTATGGCTGGTTCTGCCGGTATATACGAGGTTTCGCACTGGTCAAGTCTTCCTGCATCCGAGCAGAAGAGCCTGGATGAGATGGCTAAAATCGCAGGTATGTTCAGAACAGGACTGTATGCATATGTCAATGCAGACGGCACTGTAGCTGTGAATACAAAGATTTACAGTTCGATTGAATTCCCTGAAGAAACCTATCTCGGTAAATATGTGGAAGGTATGTGGACGACCAACAAGCAGGGAATCATCCTTGATCTTGTGGCTCCGATGTTCAAAGTCGGCAAGACGACGTATATCAGCAGCAGCCGGCGGGTTCCTGTTACCAATACAGAGGAAGTGACACTGTATGGATTATCAGAAGAAGATACAGTACGTGCAGAAATCAGGTACGTCAATAATAAGCTCACCGGTTTCTACGATGTGAACACAGGAAAACCGGTTACCGGTACATATGGCTTAAGCGTTGGTGATAACTCCATGCTCCTCTGGTTAAAGAATGGCAAACCAGTCAGCGGAAACAAGACAATCAACTACTACGGAGTAAAGATGAAGTTCTGGGTTGATGCGAACATGATCGGTACAGTGATGTATTACGATTGATCGTACAGCAGGACATACATCATAGTAACAGACAGAGATCCCACGGATACTACCGTGGGATCTTTTTTTTTTTTTTATGTACATTACGAAAAGAGTTTTAGAAAAACAACTGGAATTATTGCGCAGATCATGTATGTTTTAGCACTGATGTGTTGACAGTGCTAAACGGTTGTTGTATACTTTTAGCAGTCGAAGGATACGAATGCTAAAGGAGGCGGTATAGATGCTTACACCCAGAAGAATCGAATATTTAAAGCAATCGTGGATGAATACATCCGTACTGCCGAACCTGTAGGATCCAAGACTCTCCAGAAGAAGTATCACTTATCCTATTCCAGCGCTACGATCCGCAATGATATGCAGGCTCTGGAAGAGATGGGATACCTGGAGAAGACACATACATCAAGCGGACGTATACCCAGCACACAGGGATATCGTTTCTACTGTGAGAATCTGCTGAGTAATTCCGGTCTTGATAAACGTATGGAAGTTGCGATCAGAGACGCGTTCAATACAGCGAATCTGAATATTGAAGAAGCCGTACATCTGAGTTGTGAGATCATCTCCGAGATGACGAATATGACGACCGGAGCGATCGGCCCGGACAGCTCCACCCAGAGACTTGAACATATCCGTTTATTCTCCCTGGATAACCGTAATGCTGTCTGTGTATTTATCACCAATACCGGTCATACGGAAACCAAGACGTTCCGTTTTGATGAAGATGTATCCCTCAGTGATATAGAGAACTGTACAGAGATCCTGAACTCACGGCTGAAGGGTGTGGCCATCGCTGACCTGGTAGACCGTATGGAACAGATCAAACCGGATCTGGCCATGGTTGTACAAAGACATGACTTGTTGTTTACCGCCTTTGTCCAGGCATTTGTCAAATTCGCGAACGAGAATATCTACTTCAGCGGAAGAGACAAGATGCTGTACCAGCCGGAATTCGGGGATATTGAGAAACTGAAGGGTCTGATGTCACTGCTGGAAGATCAGAGTGTATGGCGTGATATCGGGCATCATGAGAACGCGGTAGCCCTGAGGACAAGCCGCGGCGCTGAACTGACATGGCTGAATGACATGGCAATTGTACGCAGTACATTCCATGTGAATGATAACGAATCCGGACAGTTGATGGTCGTAGGACCTTCCCGGATGAATTATGAGAGTGTCGTCGCGATGATCGAATACGCGGCAGGCATGATCGAAAAGATGTATAACCGAGGAGGCGGCCGTAATGAGTGAACAAAACATTGAAGAAGTCGTAGAGAAAGAAGAAACCGAAGAAGTAAAAGAACCTGAAATTGATGAAAAAGACGCTAAGATCGAAGAATTGACCGCAAAGGTAGAAGAACTCGAGGGAAAGGTAAACATCCTCAAGAACGAGTACGCAAGAGCATATGCGGATACGGAAAACATGAAGAAGCGTCTGCAGAATCAGTTTGAGCAGAGTAATAAATATCGTATCCAGAGTTTTGCCCTGGAGATCCTGCCGGTCATCGATAACTGTGAAAGAGCACTGGCAGTTCCGACCGAGGATGAGAATTACCGCAAAGGTGTAGAGATGATCTACAAACAGCTGACCACTGCATTGCAGAGGGAAGGCGTAGAAGAGATACAGTGTCTGAATGAAGAGTTTGATCCAAACTGGCATCAGGCACTGATGAGTGAAAAAAGAGAAGATACCGAACCCGGAAAAGTCATTGAAGTACTGCAGAAGGGTTATAAGTTAAAAGACCGGCTGTTAAGGGCAGCAATGGTCAAAATCAGTGAATAGGAGGATAAGAATATGAGCAAGATTATCGGAATTGACTTAGGTACAACCAATAGTTGTGCTGCTGTTATGGAAGGCAAGGATGCCAGAGTTATTACCAACCCGGAAGGAAACCGTACAACACCGTCTGTCGTCGCGTTCAAAAATGGTGACAGAATTGTCGGCGATGCGGCGAAACGTCAGATGATCACCAACAAGGATACCGTATATTCCATTAAGAGACTGATGGGTACAGACCGTAAGGTAACTCTTGACGGTAAGGAATATACACCGCAGGAAGTATCCGCAATGATCCTGAGTTATATCAAGGACTATGCGGAGAGCTATCTTGGTGAAAAGGTGGAGAAGGCAGTCATTACTGTTCCTGCATACTTCAACGATGCACAGCGTCAGGCAACCAAGGATGCCGGACGTATTGCCGGACTGGATGTTGTACGTATTATCAACGAGCCTACAGCTTCCGCGCTGGCATTCGGCATGGATAAGAAGTCCAACAAGGAACAGAAAGTACTTGTCTATGACCTCGGCGGCGGTACCTTTGATGTCTCCATCCTGGATATCGCAGACGGAACATACGAAGTATTAAGTACATCCGGTGATACACACCTGGGAGGTGATGACTTCGATAATGTCCTGATTGACTGGCTGAATGATAACTTCAAGAAAGAACACGGTGTAGATCTGAAGAGTGACAAGATGATCCTGCAGAGATTAAAGGATGCGGCAGAAAAGGCCAAGAAGGATCTTTCAGGCATGGTTGAAGCAGAAATCTCTCTGCCGTTTATCTGCCCGGATCCTAACGGCGCAGGTGCTCTGAACCTGGAAGCCAGAATCAGCCGTGCTGAATTTGACCGTATTACAAAATTCCTCGTCGATAAGACCATGGGACCTGTACGTCAGGCACTCGCTGACGCGAAGCTCACTGCCCGCGATATTGATGAAGTATTGCTGGTTGGTGGTTCTACACGTATTATCGCGGTACAGGAAGCTGTCCGCAGAGAATTGGGCAAGGAACCGAACAAGAGTATCAACCCGGATGAATGTGTAGCGCTGGGTGCTGCAATCCAGGGTGGTGTATTGAGCGATGACGGAAGTGTCAACGATGTATTATTGCTGGATGTTACACCGTTGTCTCTGGGTATTGAAACCCTCGGCGGTGTCATGACGACCCTGATCCCGAGAAATACAACGATCCCGACAAGCAAGCACCAGATCTTCTCTACTGCGGCAGATAACCAGCCGGCTGTAGATATCCACGTGCTGCAGGGTGAACGTCCGATGGCAAGTGACAACAAGACCCTGGGAACCTTTATTCTTGATGGTATCGCACCGGCAAGAAGAGGCGTACCGCAGATCGAAGTCACATTTGATATCGATGTCAACGGTATCGTCCATGTCACCGCGGTAGACAAGGGTACCAATAAACAGCAATCCATCACGATTACGAACTCCTCCGGTCTCTCCGAAGCAGAAATCGACCGCATGGTCAGAGATGCGGAAGCACACAAGGCCGAAGACGACAAGAAGAAACAAGATATTGAAACACGTAATCGTGCCGAAGCATATATCAACCAGATCGATGAGACTCTGAAGACAGACAATCCGAATGTAACACCTCAGCAGAAAGAAGAAGTGCAGAAACTTCGTGACGAACTGCAGAAGGCTATCGATGATAACGATATGGATGCTCTGAAAACAAAGCTGGATGCTTTGGAAGCTGCGGCTAACGCAATGGCTCAGCAGATGTACCAGAATCAGGGTGCACAGCCTGGTCCGGACATGTCCGGTAACCAGAATCCGAACGATGATGTCGTAGATGCGGATTTCACGGAAGTTCATCACTTGAAACAAGAAAGCGAGAGGATTCCTGGAAAATATCCAGGAATTTCTCTTCAGGATAGAAGAAAGGCAGGTCTGAGGAATGGCGGACAAAAGAGATTATTATGAAGTGTTGGGTGTATCCAGGGATGCATCTGAGGATGAGATAAAGAAAGCCTATCGTAAGCTTGCCAAGAAGTATCATCCGGATGTAAGTAAGGAAAAAGATGCCGAAGAGAAGTTCAAGGAAGTGAATGAGGCATACGAAGTACTGAGTGATCCCCAGAAGAGACAAACCTATGACCAGTTCGGTTTTGCCGGTATGGACGGTGCGAATATGGGCAGTGGTTTTGAAGGATTTACCGGTGCGGGATTTGACGATTTCGGAGATATATTCTCTTCGTTCTTCGGCGGTATGGGTACGGACCCGTTCGGCAGACGTACATCGTCCAATAACGGTCCAAGACGCGGAAATGACCGCCTGATGCGCATGGATATCGATTTCATGGATGCCTGCTTCGGCAAGAGCGCTTCCTTTGATCTGAACGTGGAAGAGACCTGCGCACACTGCGGCGGTACCGGCGCGGACAGTCCGTCGGATATCCAGACCTGTTCTACCTGCGGAGGCTCAGGAAGGATCCTGCGTCAGCAGCGTACCGGTTTCGGCGTATTCCAGACCCAGAGCGCATGTCCGGACTGTAACGGTACCGGCAAGCGTATCCGTAAGGCATGTCCAGATTGTAACGGAAGAGGATATATCCGTTCCAACCGCACGATCAACGTGGATATTCCGGCAGGAATCAACAGCGGTCAGAGAGTGCGCGTGCCCGGCAAGGGAGAACGTGGTGTAAACGGCGGTCCTAACGGTGATCTCTATATCGAGATCGAAGTACGTCCGCATGAGAAATTTGAACGTGAAGGCAAGAATATCCTTTTAGAGATCCCGATCTCTGCCGTAGACGCGACTCTGGGCACGACTGTGGATGTTCCGACGATTCACGGAGAAGTCACAATGAAGATTCCGGCAGGTACACAAGAAGGTACAATTTTAAGACTGAAAGAAAAGGGTGTGGAAGATCTGCGCGGCGGTAAGCCGGGAGACCAGTTATGTTCCGTACACATCCAGATCGATAAGAAACTGAGTGCCAGAGAAAGAGAACTGTACCAGCAGTTACAGGAACTTCAGAAACAGAATACAAAAGACAATATATGGACAAAATTCAAGAAACAGTTTAACTAGGTCACAGATAGGGGGTGGCTTGAATGAATATTGAACAAATGACAGAACAATTACAGGCATTGATCATGGCTGCCTTAACAAAAGCACAAGAAAATCATAACGGAGAATTAGCTCCGGAACATATTCTTCTGGCCATGCTGGAAGATACCAATCTTGACGGTATCTGGTCAAGAATCAACGCGGACAAGAGGGCGATGATGAGCGTCGTCGAAGGCAGTCTCCGCAAACTATCAAGAATTGCAGAAAACGTTCAGCCGGATATTTCACGGTATGTGATTGAGGGATACTCCAAGGGCCTGGATTACATGAAGACCCAGGGAGATACCTACATGAGTTCCGGTTCCTTCCTGATTGGGCTGTTCCAGACCAAGGCACCGGTATGTCAGGAATTAATGCGCCGTTTCGGCTTCACCGCCAAAGATGTGGAAAAAGCAGAAGAGGACAGACGCGGCGGCATCAAGATTGATGAAAAGAGTAACGAAGGACAGCTGGATGCCCTGCAGAAATACGGACATGATCTGGTCCAGGATGTCAAAGACGGAAAGATCGATCCGGTGATCGGCAGAGACGAAGAGATCCGCAGAGTCATCGAGATCTTATCCAGAAAGACAAAAAACAATCCGGTATTGATCGGTGAACCCGGTGTCGGTAAGACTGCAATCGTGGAAGGTCTGGCCTGGCGGATCATGAAGGGTGATGTCCCGCTCGGACTGAAAGATAAACAGCTGGTGGAACTGGACATGGGTGCCTTGATCGCAGGAGCCAAGTACCGCGGTGAATTCGAAGAACGGTTAAAAGGTGTACTGAATCAGGTGAAGAAGGCAGACGGGAATATTATCCTGTTCATTGATGAACTTCATAATCTTGTCGGAGCCGGAAAGACCGAAGGATCTATGGATGCCGCAAACCTGCTCAAACCGATGCTGGCAAGAGGCGAACTGAAGTGTATCGGCGCAACAACATTTGACGAGTACCGGAAGTATATCGAAAAAGACAGAGCTCTGGAAAGAAGATTCCAGAAGATCATGGTCAATGAACCTACAGTAGAAGATACGATCTCCATCCTGCGTGGTCTGAAAGACCGTTTTGAAAGCCATCATGGCGTAGAAATCAAGGATGAAGCAATCGTTTCCGCTGCGGTATTATCCAACCGGTATATCAATGACCGTTATCTTCCGGATAAGGCTATAGATCTTGTGGATGAAGCCTGCGCATGTATACGTGTTGAGATGGATTCCATGCCTGCGGATCTGGATGAACTTAACCGCCGGATCATGACCCTGGAGATCGAAGAAACCTCTCTGAGAGATGAAACAGACCCCAAGACTATCGAACGCAGAGAAGATATCGAGCGTGAATTAGCCAGCCTGAAAGAAGAAAGTGCTGCCAAGTATACAAAGTGGCAGGATGAAAAGAAAGAGCTGGATGATATCAAGTCCTGGAAGGAACAACTGGAGACAGCCAAATTACAGCTGACCCAGGCACAGAATGATGCGGACTATGAGAAAGCCGCAAAACTGAAGTACGATACGATTCCGAACCTGGAGAAAAAGATCAATGAGAGCGCTCTGGCAGATCGTTCCGAAACCATGATCCGTCAGGTCGTAGATGAAGAAATGATCGCCAAGATTGTTTCCCGCTGGACACATATCGAAGTAACACGGCTGATGAGTTCAGAGAGACAGAAGATCCTGAATCTCCCGAACAAACTGAGGGAAAGAGTCATGGGTCAGGATGACGCCCTGAGTCTGGTATCTGACGCAATCATGCGTACTAAGGCACAGATCCAGGATGAGAACCGTCCGTTAGGAAGCTTCATGTTCCTGGGACCTACCGGTGTCGGTAAGACCGAAGTAGCCAAGGCTCTGGCTGAACAGTTGTTTGACGATGAGAATAAGATCGTCCGTATCGATATGTCTGAATACATGGAGAAGTTCAGCGTATCACGTCTGATCGGAGCTCCTCCGGGATATGTCGGTTACGATGAAGGAGGACAGCTTACGGAAGCAATCCGCCGCAATCCATACTCCATTGTCCTGCTGGATGAGATAGAGAAAGCTCACCCGGATGTCTTCAATATCCTGTTACAGGTACTGGATGACGGCAGAATCACCGATTCCAAGGGAGTTACCGTAGACTTCAAGAATACGATCATCATCATGACCAGCAATCTCGGCGCGCAGTATGCCTTTGAGGAAGACAAGGATCTTCGCAGAACGCATTATCTGAATGAAGTGAATAATTACTTCAAACCGGAGTTTGTCAATCGTATTGATGAAATCATCGTCTTCAATGCCCTGGATGATGATGTCATGAAGCGGATCGCGGACAAGTTCCTCGAACAGCTTCGCAGACGTCTTCAGGCAAAGGATATCGAACTGGAAGTTACTGAGAAGGCGAAGGAGAGAATTATTCTCTATGGTTCCGATCAGACTTTCGGTGCCCGTCCGATGAAGAGACATATCCAACGTACGATTGAGACCATGGTCGCCAAGAAGATCATTGAAGATCCGAATATCGAAGGCAGGACCATCGTCGTAGATGCGGATGATACAGGATATCAGATCCTGGTCAAGGGTCTGATGGCTTAATACTTCATCATAACCCCGGATATTCTTATGTCCGGGGTTTTCCTATGGTGTTACACCCGGAACAGATTTGTCAGCCTCAGTCTGGATATGTAAAACAGAACTATTCCATTAAGTATGTTAGTGATATAATGACTAAGGCAGAGGATAAACATATGAACTCAAGTTTGATATTAGGACTCATTTTCCTGGCACTTGGTATATGGATCACGATTGGTCTTGTACGTACAGCCGGCAAATTGACGATCAAGGATAAGTTTTGGAATGCCAGCCGGATTCTCTTTGCGATTGCCGGAGGTCTGGCGATTCTCAGTTTCGTGACCGCACAGGGCTGGCAGGATATCTTCCGTGCCGGGACGACCACATATGCGATCGTTGCTTACTTCTTCCTGCGCGATGGTATCGGAGAGAAGGGGTATGCGTCCATGGGGTCCTATACTCCCTGGGAAGATACTCTGTTCTATGACTATGGGGTAGAAGGAAAGAAGTTCTGTCTCTATGTCAACGGTAGAAATGACGGTGAAACGAAAGTGAAGGATCGTCTTACGATCGTCAGTTTTGATCCGAAGGACAAGGATAAAGTTATCGCGTTCATGAAGGAGCACAACGGCAAGAAATACCGCCGTATGCGTAAAGGTTAACAGTGAACAGCCGTTCTGAAGAAGAACGGTTTTTTTATGTGTAAACAAGGGAGAAATCTGCAGATGATTGTTGACAGACAGTAGATTCTCAAGTATGATTTATATAGTCAAAATGACTATAAAGTAAGAAGATGAAGAACACAGAATACCCGGTACTCTCATGTATGGTGAATCTGATCCTGATGACAGTATCCGGAGGAAAACTGAAGATCCTGCTGATTCCGGGAGAGGAGAAGAATACCTGGGCAATGCCCGGACGTTTTGTCCATGAACAGGAAGACCTGGATGAAGCAGTCAGCGCGCTTCTGACGGAAGAAACAACAGCTGATCATCACATCTATTTCCGGCAGATGTACACATTTGGTAATACGGAAAGAGATGAGCGCGCAAGAATCCTTTCCACCGTGTATTTCTCCATGACTCCGGAATCCAATATCCGGAAGATTGGTGACGGAAATGCCCGCTGGTTTACGGTAGACAAACAGGTCACACAGTATGATGAACAAAGCCGTGACAGTATTCTGGAATTAACCGCGGAGGATCAGCGTATTATATACAAGATTCATGACACAGTCCTGGGGAACTACGTTCAGACGCGTTCTGAGGTCTCTGATGAGTCAGATGCGGTTCTGGCACTGGATCATATCAAAGCTGTAAACATGGCTGTAGATCTCTTGAAAAACCGCGCTGCGTCCACCGGCATCATCTTCAATCTCTTATCCGGTCCATCCACCTTACGTGAGATCCAGACGGTGTTTGAGGCCATCCGCGGAGCTCCCACCGATACCGGCAACTTCCGGCGGGACATCAAGAAAATGCTGAATGAAACCGGACAATACAAGATCGTACACGGAAAAAAAGCATTGCTGTATACATTTAACCCTCTATATGAGTATGTAAAGGAGAACTTATGAACATCTTAGTAGTAGTAGACATGCAGAACGACTTCATTGACTGCGCATTAGGTACACCGGAAGCTGTTGCTGCAGTTCCTTCCGTGATCCGGGAAGTACAAAGTAAAGACTACGACATGGTCTTTGCGACAATGGATACCCACGGTGAAGATTATCTCGACCATCTGGAAGGGAAATACCTGCCGGTGAAACACTGTCTGAAAGGCACAGATGGATGGAAGATCCAGCCGGAAATCGAAGCTGAACTGCAGAAACGCGAAGCCGTGATCGTAGAGAAAGGCACATTCGGAAGTATTACATTAGCCCAGAAGATCGCATCATTGAAACCGGATAAGATCACTCTCTGCGGTGTATGTACAGACATCTGTGTGGTATCCAATGCCTTACTGCTCAGAGCATATCTGCCGGATACACCAATCCAGGTGAAGTCTATTGCCTGTGCCGGAACAACACCGGAGAATCACCAGTCATCCCTGAATACAATGAGAAGCTGTCAAATCGACGTGTTATAGGAGGAAACCATGAATAACATCGTAGTTGAACCATATCTGCCGGATGAAGATTATGAAAACCCGGCAATGATCACAGATTTTTATGAATTCTCCATGGCTAACGCTCTGTTTGAACATGGCTATAAAGATACGATCATGGTATTTGACATGTTCTACCGCAAGAATCCGGATAATCTGGGATATGCGATCAGTGCCGGACAGGATAAATTGACCAAGTTCCTGCTGAATTACCACTTTACCGATCAGGATGTGCGTTATCTCCGGTATAAGGGGATGAGCGAAGGATTCTGCGAATATCTCCGGAATTACCGCTGGAAGGGCACCATGTACGCTCTGAAGGAGGGAACCGTTTGTTATCCCCAGGTACCGATGGTCCGTATTGAGTGTGATATGGTCGGAGCTGTACTGATTGAAACCTATCTGTTACAGACGATGAACTTCCATTCCCTGATTACAACCAAGGCAACCAGGATCTCCGGTCTAAATACACATACACCGAGAAATGTCATGGAATTTGGTGCCCGCAGGGCTCAGGGTGCTTCTGCCAGCATTGATGGTGCGTATGCTTCGATTCTTGGCGGATGTATCGGTACGGCAAACTGCCTGGCAGAGATGAAATTCGGCGCGGATGTTCCGGCTGTCGGTACGGTGGCGCATAGTTTCATTGAATTCTTCCCGACAGAGATGGATGCGTTCAGGGCATATGCCGAAACCTATCCGAACAATGTATCTCTGTTACTGGATACCTATAATATCTTTGAAAGCGGACTGCCGAATCTGATCAAACTGGACGATGAGATGATTGCAAAGTATCCGGATGATCCGAATAAACGTGTAAAGAGCGCTCGTATTGACTCCGGTGACCTCGCGCATGGTTATAAGAGACTGCGTAAAGCCCTGGATGCGGCAGGAAAACCTTATATCAAACTGGTAGCGTCCAATTCTCTGGATGAGAATAAAATGGCCAGTATGGAACGTTATGAAGGCGCGAAATTCGATTCCTACGGTGTCGGTGAAAAACTGATCACTTCCGCGACAGATCCCGTTTTCGGCGGTGTATACAAGCTTGTGGCGGTGAAGAATCCTGATGGCACTTATACACCGAAGATGAAGTGTTCGGACTCCGCCTCCAAGGCAATCATCCCGGGTAAGCTGATGGCCTGGCGTGTATTTGACGCGGAGGGTAAGGGACAATGTGATGTCATCTCCATGGATGATGAAGAAATCAAAGAAGGAGAACCAATTGACCTGATCAACCTGGACTACGATGCGTTTGACCGTGAGGTGAATATTACCCCGGTACGTGTAGAAAAACTTCTGGTACCGCATATCATTGACGGTGAACTGGCAATCGAACTCCCGGATATCAAGACCAAGAAGGAATTTATCCGTGACCAGCTGACCTACAGGGTATGGGAGAGTGAACTGAGACCGCAGATGCCGCATACGCACTATATCGATCTTACACCGAAAGTATCCCAGTGCCGTGAAGACATGTATATGAAATTCCACGGGGGAAATCTGCGGTGAAAGCTTTATTCTACGGCGGTGCGTTTAATCCACTGACAAAAGCGCATACGGATCTCTCTGACTATGCCAGAAAGGAACTTGGCGCACAGGCAGTGATCTTCATGCCGACCAAGAGTTCGTATATCCGCCATGATGAGAATAAAGACTATGTGATCGATGATGAAATACGTCTGGATCTGCTGAGACAGGCAGCGGAAACACGTCCGTGGATGATCGTCTCGGAAATGGAACTGAGGGAAGAGGAACAGCCACGTACCTATCATACATTATGCCGTCTGCGTGATCAGGGATATGAATTACAGCTGCTGATCGGCAGTGACTGGCTGAAAGGTCTGGAACACGGCTGGAGATACATCAAGGAAATCACCGAGGAATTCGGAATTGCCGTAATGACAAGAAATCAGGATGATACTCTGCGGATGATAGAAGAAGATCCGTACCTGTCATCCATCAGCGAATATCTGAGAGTGATCCACACCCCGGAACTCTACCGGGAGATCTCTTCCACAAAAGTACGTGAACTGCTGAAAGATCCGGAAAAAAACAGTGAACAGATCCGGCAGTATATGCCGGAAGGACTGGATCTCAGCGCTTTGGGAATCGAGGATAAATGATGAAAAACAGAATGATCAAGATCGGGGCGGCAGTTCCGTCCCTGAAAGTGGCAGATGTCACAACGAATACAGCCAATATCGTCGAACTGATCAGAGAGCACCGTGACTGCGGAATCCTGGTCTTTCCGGAGTTATGTTTGAGCGGATATACCTGCGGAGACCTCTTTTTCCAGAGATTACTTCTGCAGGAATGCAGTAACGGAATGGAGAAGATCCGTGAATTATCGAAAGAAATACCAGATACTACAATTG
>JAFRMA010000049.1 GCA_017430925.1 Solobacterium sp.
CGCTGGTAACTAGAGACGGTCTTGAAGTTCTCGGTGTCATGACTCCGGAACAGTATGAGACCATCAAGACAATGACACAGCAGATCACCAAGATCGTCGCGGATGAAATGGCTGCCCGCGGTTTGGAACTATATGACATCAAGTTCGAATACGGTTATGACGCAAATGGTGAAGTCATGCTGATCGATGAAATCGCGTCCGGAAACATGCGTGTCTATAAAGACGGTGAATATATTCAGCCGATGACTTTATCGGAGCTGTTCTTCAAGTAATATGGGCGGGTTCTTCGGAGCCGTTTCCCACCACGATGTAGTTCTGGACACCTTCTTCGGTGTCGATTACCACTCCCATCTCGGAACCAAGCAGGCAGGTCTCTGCTATTTCGACGACGTTGTGGGATTCCAGCGGCAGATCCACCACATCAACAATTCACCCTTCCGGACAAAATTTGAAAATGATGTACAGAAATACACCGGCAATTCCGGTATAGGCTGTATCAGTGACGCGGATCCTCAGCCGCTGCTGGTCAGATCTCATCTAGGTCTGTATGCCATCTCTACTGTCGGTGCAATCAACAACGCAGATGAACTGATCCGTACATATTTCAGTGATCAGGGTCATCAGTTTATGGCAAAGAGTAACGGCGGTATTAATATGACCGAGCTTACTGCCGCGCTTATAAACAAGGAAAATGATATCGTCTCCGGTATCCGCAGCGCCCAGGAAAAGATCGAAGGATCCATGATGATCCTGATCCTCCTGGAAGGCGGCGCTTTAATCACGGCCAGAGACCGTTTGGGCAGATGTCCTGTACTGATTGGTAAGAACGATGACGGATACTGTGTATCCTTCGAGTCTTTCGCGTACCAGAAACTCGGCTATCACGACGAGTATGAACTTGGTCCGGGAGAGATCGTAAAACTGACGGCAGATTCCTATGAAACGCTCTCTGAGCGTCTCAGTGAGATGCGGATCTGCGCCTTCCTGTGGTCTTATTATGGTTATCCGAATTCCACCTATGAAGGCAGAAATGTCGAAATCATGCGTTACCGCAACGGTGAACTGATGGCAGAGTCCGAGCTGAAAAACGGTACCCTGCCGGACGTGGACTATGTGGCAGGCGTACCGGATTCCGGTGTTCCTCACGCAATCGGTTATGCCAACAAGCTCCCGGGAATTCCCTTTGCCCGTCCGTTTGTGAAGTATACACCGACCTGGCCGCGTTCCTTTATGCCTTCCAATCAGGCAGTAAGAGACCAGGTTGCGCACATGAAACAGATTCCGGTTACGGAATTGATCAAGAATAAGAAAATCTTACTGATCGATGACTCGATCGTCCGCGGAACACAGTTGAGGGAAACTGTGGATTTCCTGTATGAGAACGGTGCTGCGGAAGTCCACATGCGCTCTGCCTGTCCGCCGATCATGTACAGTTGTAAGTATCTGAATTTCTCCAGAGCAAATTCCGAAATGGATCTGCTGGCACGCCGGATGGTCCAGGAGATTGAAGGAGACGAAGGACAGAAACATCTCGAAGAATACGCTGATGCCAGAACCGAACGTGGTAAATGCCTGCTTCATACGATTGCGGAGAAGCTCGGCTTTGCCAGTCTTGGTTATCAGAATCTGGATCAGTTACTGGAAGCGATCGGTATTGACCGCTCGCAGGTCTGCACATACTGTTGGACCGGAAAGGAATAATTATGACAAAATCTCATTCTGCTTCCTATGCGGCAGCCGGAGTTGATATTGAGGCCGGATATGAAGGCGTACGCCTGATGAAGAAACATGTTCAGCGCACCTTTATTCCCGGGGTTGTTTCTGATATCGGCGGTTTCGGCGGTCTTTTCGCGCCGGATCTCAGCGGTATGGAAGAACCCGTACTGGTATCCGGAACCGACGGTGTAGGCACGAAACTGCGTATAGCACAGATTCTGAACAAGCATGACACGATCGGCATCGACTGTGTGGCGATGTGTGTCAACGATATTATCTGCTGCGGCGCGAAGCCCCTGTTCTTTCTGGACTATATCGCTATCGGAAAGAACGAGCCGGAAAAGGTTGCGGACATCGTTGCCGGAGTTGCCCAGGGATGTGTGGAATCCGGCTGTGCGCTGATCGGCGGAGAAACCGCGGAACATCCCGGAATCATGAAAGAAGACGATTATGACGTCGCAGGATTCGCAGTCGGTGTCGTCGACAAGAAGAATATCATTACTCCGGAAAATGTCCGTGAAGGCGATGTGGTGATTGCCCTTCCTTCCACCGGCATTCATTCCAACGGGTTCTCCCTTGTCCGTAAAGTCTTTGACGTGGAGAACTGTGATCTGAATGAATACAATGAAGAACTCGGTGAAACTCTCGGCGAAGCTTTACTGCGTCCTACACAGTTATATGTTAAACCGGTGCTGGAAACGATCAAAGCCGCAGAAGTACACGGAATCAGTCATATTACCGGCGGCGGTTTTTATGAGAATGTACCGCGGGCGATCCCGGATGGACTCTGTGCGGAAATCGACCAGAACAAGATCCGTGTTCTCCCGATTTTCCGTCTTCTTCAGGATAAAGGAGAGATCCCGGAAAGAGATATGTTCAACACCTTTAACATGGGTGTAGGCATGATCATGATCGTCAGTGAAGAAACCGCCAGGGATGCGGTATGGTCCCTGATCTTCCACGGTATCGATGCTTACCCCATCGGCCGGATCATCAAGAATACCGAAGAGAAAGTGATCTTATGTCAGTAAAGACAAGGATCGCAGTGCTGGTATCCGGCGGCGGAACCAACCTCCAGGCGCTGATCAACGCGGAAAGAGCCGGAAAGATTCCTCACGGAGAGATCGTTCTGGTTGTCGCTTCCAACTCTTCTGCCTATGCCCTGCAGAGAGCCGCAGATGCCGGAATCGAAGCGTGTGTGATCTCCAAAAAGGAACTAGGTTCCCAGGAACGCTTTGAAGAAGTACTGGAGGATACCCTCTGTACACATCAGATCGATCTGATCATCCTAGCCGGATTCCTGAATATCCTGAGTGAGGATTTCACCGGGAGATGGCCGGAACGGATCATCAACGTTCATCCTTCCCTGATTCCTTCCTTCTGCGGAAAAGGCATGTATGGTCTTAAGGTACACGAAGCTGCCCTGGCTAAAGGTGTCAAGGTTACCGGCGCCACGGTGCACTTTGTGAATGAGATCCCGGACGGAGGAACCATCTTACTGCAGAAAGCAGTCTATGTACAGGACGGAGATACGCCGGAGATCCTGCAGAGAAGAGTAATGGAAGAAGCGGAATGGATACTCCTTCCGCAGGCCGCAGAACTCATTGCGGAAAGAATAAGTGAGGAAAAATAATCATGGATATTTATGCAGTTCATTCCCTGCCGGAACTTCTGGAGAATAATCCGTATCCGGGCAGAGGAATCGTCATCGGCACCACAGAGGACGGCAGATACAACGTTGTGGCATATTTCATCATGGGCCGCAGTGTAAACAGCCGTAACCGTATCTTTGCGGAAGAACCGGACGGAATCCGCACGGAAGCGTTTGATCCATCCCTGCTCAGCGATCCCAGTCTGATCATCTATCATCCTGCGCGTGTGTACGGGGATACCTTCATCATAACCAACGGTAACCAGACGGATACGATCCGGGATGGTCTGGCAGAGGGAAAGAGTTTTGAAGAAGCTCTGCGTACCCGCGAATTTGAACCGGACGGGCCTAACTTTACACCTCGTATTTCCGGTATTGTTTATGCGGACGGCAGCTATTGGATGTCAATCCTGAAATCCGCGGATGCCCAGGGAAGCGCTTGTGTCAGAGAGACATTTGAATTTCCTGCACTGAAAGGTATCGGACACTTCCTGCATACCTATGTGACTGACGGCAATCCTATTCCTTCTTTTGTCGGCGAACCGGAAAGAGTAGCTGTATCCGGAGATATCGACACCTTTACGGAAACGGTCTGGAATCACCTGAATGAAGCGAATAAGATCTCTCTGTATGTCCGGTATAAGGATCTTGAGAGCGGTGAAGTATCCGAAAGAATCATCAATAAAAACCAATAGGAGTAACAGGTATGAATGAATTAGAACTGAAGTATGGCTGTAATCCCAACCAGAAGCCTTCCCGCATTTATATGAAAGATGGGTCTGACCTGCCGGTAACCGTATTAAACGGCAAGCCCGGATATATCAACTTCCTGGATGCGCTGAATTCCTGGCAGCTGGTAAAAGAACTGAAAGAAGCGACCGGATTACCATCCGCAGCTTCCTTTAAACATGTGTCCCCTGCCGGCGCTGCCGTATACAGAGAACTCAGTGATGTGGAACGCAGAATCTATTTCGTGAAAGAAGACGCCGTATTATCCCCGATTGCCTGCGCGTATATCCGGGCAAGAGGAACCGACAGATTATCTTCCTACGGAGACTGGGCGGCGTTGAGTGACATCTGTGACGCGTCTGCAGCGGAATATCTGAAAGCGGAAGTATCTGATGGTGTGATCGCTCCGGGATATACCGAAGAAGCCATGGAGATCCTGAAGACCAAGAAAAACGGGAAATATAACGTTGTACAGATCGATCCGGATTATGAACCGGCACCGCAGGAATGCAAGGATGTCTTCGGCATCACCTTTGAACAAGGTCATAACAACTACAAGATCACGGATGAGATCTTCAACAACATCGTTACCGCAAACAAGGAACTCAGTGAAGAAGCCAGGATCGATATGAAAGTATCCCTGATCACCCTGAAGTATACGCAGTCCAATTCCGTATGTTATGTCAAGAACGGACAGGCGATCGGTGTCGGTGCCGGCCAGCAGAGCCGTATTCACTGCACAAGACTTGCCGGGCAGAAAGCAGATAACTGGTATCTCCGCCAGAATCCGAAAGTCCTGGCATTACCGTTCCTCGATACCGTACGCAGAGCTGACAGAGACAATGCGATTGATGTGTATATCTCCGATGAGTATGAGGATGTATTAAGAGATGGTGAGTGGCAGAAAGTATTCAAGGTACAGCCGGAACCCCTCACCCGTGAAGAACGTCAGGCATGGATCGCTACCCAGACCGGCCTTACCGTTGGTTCGGATGCCTTCTTCCCGTTTGGAGACAATGTGGAAAGAGCACGCAAGTCCGGTGTATCTTACATCGTTGAACCGGGCGGATCAATTCGTGATGATCATGTGATTGCTACAGCAGACAAGTATGGAATCGTCATGGCCTTTACCGGCATGCGTCTGTTCCATCATTGATACAGGTGAGTGTTGTGAAACTGATCGTAATCGGCAGCGGAGGCCGTGAGCACTCCATCATCCGCAAACTAAAAGAAAATCCTGAAGTTGAAGTCATTTATGTTCTGCCGGGTAATGCCGGTATGCGTGATCTGGCGGAATGTGTAAACATCAAGGCTACAGATATTGAGGGTATCACAGAGTTTGCCCGTACACATGAAATTGATTATGCGGTAGTCACCCCGGATGATCCTCTGGCTCTGGGTGCCGTAGATGCCTTGAACGCGGTGGGTATCCCCTGTTTCGGGCCGAAGAAGAATGCCGCAATCATTGAAGCTTCCAAGAGTTTCGCAAAGGACCTCATGCGCAGATATGGTATACCTACTGCCTCCTATGAAGTCTTCAGCGAAATGGAGGCAGCCTTAGCTTATATCGACACCTGTCCGATACCGGTGGTGATCAAGGCCGACGGACTGGCTTTGGGCAAGGGTGTAGTGATTGCCAAAACACGTGAAGAAGCCAGGAATGCCGTGTGTTCCATGATGCAGGATAAAGCCTTCGGAGATGCCGGAAGTACTGTGGTCATCGAAGAGTTCCTGGAAGGTCCGGAAGTATCCGTACTGAGTTTTACCGACGGCAGGACACTTGTGCCGATGGTCTCATCCATGGATCATAAGCGTGCCATGGATAATGACGAAGGTGCCAATACCGGCGGTATGGGCACGATTGCCCCGAATCCCTTCTATACACCGGAAATCGCCGAGGAATGCATGAATACCATCTTCCTGCCGACGATCCGGGCAATGGCCGCAGAGGGACGTGAGTTCCGCGGTTGTCTGTATTTCAGCTTGATGCTTACAAAAGATGGTCCCAAGGTCATTGAATATAACTGTCGTTTCGGCGATCCTGAGACACAGGTCGTATTACCTTTGTTAAAGAGTGATTTATTGACGATCATGAAAGAGACGACCGACGGTACATTGAAACCGGAAGATGTGGTCTTCGCTGACGGCGCAGCCTGCTGTGTGATCATGGCATCTCAGGGATATCCCGGAAAGTATGAGAAAGGTTATCCCATCCATGTGGAAGAGTCTGTCAAGGACAGGATCATCTATGCCGGGGCGGCCCTGAAAGATGGTGAACTGGTCACCAACGGAGGCCGTGTTCTCGGGGTGATCGGTCTTGGAAATACCCTGAAAGAAGCGATACAGGATGCTTATCAGAATACTGAGAAAGTATCCTTTGCGAATGCTTTCTTCCGCAGAGATATCGGTAAGAAGGCGTTATAGGAGGTCCTATGGTCTATCGAGTATTTGTTGAAAAACGTCCGGGATTTGCCCCGGAAGCGAGTAATCTGCTCGCGGATGTACAGTCCTTCCTCGGACTGACCGGCGTAAAGAATATCCGTATTCTGAACCGCTATGATGTAGAAGATATCGATGAGGAATTATTCGCCTATGCCAGAAATACAGTGTTTGCGGAGCCTCAGCTGGATATCGTCAGTGATACGATGACGCTGGATGACGCGGATGTGATCTTCGGTGTGGAAGCGCAGCCGGGACAGTTTGATCAGCGCGCAGATTCCGCGGCACAGTGTATTCAGTTATTAAGCCAGGGAGATCGTCCTCTGGTAGCTTTCGCGCGTATTTACGGGTTGTATGGTGATCTGAGCGAAGACGATGTCAAGGCAATCAAGCATTATGTGATCAACCCTGTGGAAACAAGAGAAGCTTCTCTGGAACTGCCGGAAACCCTGAAAGCAGTATATCCGCAGCCGGAGACAGTAGAAACCATTCACGGGTTTATCCAGTTAACCCAGGAAGAATTAAAAGATCTTCTGGGTACACTAGGATTAGCCATGGATCTGGACGATCTGTGCTTCCTGCAGAGATACTTCAAAGAAGAAGAACAGCGTGATCCGACGATCACAGAAGTACGTGTCGTGGATACGTACTGGTCTGATCACTGCCGTCATACCACCTTCTCAACACATCTGGATCATACAGATCTGCAGGATGAACTGGTGAAGGAAGCGTACACACGCTATCAGGCGCTCAGAAATGAAGTATACGGGGAAAATACAACACGTCCGGAGACTTTAATGGATCTTGCGACAATCGGCGCCAAAGCCCTGAAACGGCGCGGTGAGCTGCCTGAACTGGATGAATCTGAAGAGATCAACGCATGTTCCATCCATGTGCCTGCAGAGGTTGACGGCAAGACAGAAGACTGGTTACTGATGTTCAAGAACGAGACACATAACCACCCGACAGAGATTGAGCCGTTCGGTGGTGCCGCGACATGTATCGGCGGATGTATCCGCGATCCCCTTTCCGGCCGTGTATTTGTTCATCAGGCAATGCGTTATACCGGCGGCGGTGACCCCAGAGCTTCCCTGAAAGATACCCTGGAAGGAAAACTCCCGCAGCGTAAGATTGCCCAGACAGCAGCCGCAGGATACTCCTCCTACGGTAACCAGATCGGACTGGCAACCGGTCATGTTGCCGAAGTCTACCACGAAGGATATATCGCCAAGAGACTGGAATGCGGCGCGGTAATCGGTGCTGCCAAGGCAGACAACGTCGTACGTGAACGCCCGCAGCCGGGAGATATCGTGATCCTGCTCGGCGGCCGTACAGGACGTGACGGTATCGGTGGTGCTACAGGCTCTTCCAAGCCGCATAACCTGCAATCTCTGGAAACCATGGCCAGTGAAGTTCAGAAAGGTAACGCCCCGGAAGAACGTAAGATCCAGAGATTATTCCGTAATCCGGAAGTCACACGTATGATCAAGCGTTGTAACGACTTCGGGGCCGGCGGTGTCAGTGTCGCCATCGGTGAACTGGCTGATGGTCTGAAAATCAACCTGGATACTGTACGCAAGAAATACGAAGGACTGGATGGTACGGAACTGGCAATCTCCGAATCCCAGGAACGTATGGCCGTTGTCATAGCGGCAGAAAACGAAGAACGCTTCATCGAAGAAGCCGGCAAAGAGAACCTCGAAGCGTATAAGGTAGCTGTAGTAACCGAAGAACCACGTATGGTCATGTCCTGGAAAGGCAGAATCATTGCGGATCTTTCCCGTTCTTTCCTGAATGCCAACGGCGCGGTCAAGCACGCAGATGTAGCTGTAACTCCTAAAGACAGATCACAGCTCGGCACATCGGATATTCACGATCTGCAGGCATTGGCAGAAAGTCTCAAGAGCGCATCCCGCAGAGGTCTGGTCGAACGTTTTGACAGTACGATCGGAGCCGGAAGTGTGCTGATGCCGTTTGGCGGTGAAACCCAGAGTACACCGGCACAGGTGATGGCTGCGATGTTCCCGGTACTGCCCGGACATACAACAAATCAGGCGAGTGTGATGGCCTGGGGCGCGGATCCGGATCAGATGATGATCGATCCGTATCTCGGCGCGTACAACGCTGTATATACTTCTGTCGCAAAGCTTGTGGCAGCCGGCGCAGACTACGAAGATGCCTATCTCACGTTCCAGGAATTCTTTGAACGTCTCCGTGATGAACCTGAACGCTGGGGTAAGCCTTTCAGTGCTTTATTAGGTGCCCTGGATGCCCAGATGGAACTGAAGATCGCAGCAATCGGCGGTAAGGACTCCATGTCCGGTTCTTTCCTGGACAAGGATGTACCCCCGACTCTGATCTCCTTTGCGATTGCACCGATTCTGGCAGAAAATGTACTCTCTCCGGAATTCAAGGATGGAAATCACGGTGTATACTTCTTTGACAAAAACCAGTGGAAAGAATTCCACGAATTATGCCGGAAAGGACAAGTTAAAGCAGGTTGGGCTGTTGAAAACAGCATCAGTGAAGGTATAATGAAGATGTCCTTTGGCAATAGGATAGGCTTTGTGTCAGATGATGTAGATCTTGACTGGTACAAGGCATATCCGGGAGCGATCATTGCGGAAATTGACGGAGAGTGCTCAGGTCTTTATATCGGCCGTACAACCGTTGAACCTGTGATCAGTATCGATAATGATTATCAGGCAGTTAAGGACCTGTATCAGTTAAATGAGAAGGTTCTTGCGGATGTCTATCCGACAGAAGTACAGAAGAATACTCAGGAGATACCGGTTCCTGAATATCGTTCGGGAATGACGATTGAACCGTTGATTCATACCGCAAAACCTAAAGCTTTGATTCCGGTATTCCCGGGAACAAACTGCGAATATGATACAGCCAGAGCATTGATGGAAGCCGGCGGTGACGCGGAGATCGTGATCATCCGCAACCTGTCTTCCTCAGATGTCAGTGCCAGTGTCGATCTGTTCGCAAAGAAAGTCAGAGATGCCCAGATGATCATTATTCCTGGCGGTTTCTCCGGTGGTGATGAACCGGATGGTTCCGCGAAGTTCATTACAGCATTCTTCCGCAATCCGGCGGTCAAGGAATCTGTCAGTGATCTTCTGGATTGCCGCGGCGGTCTGATGTTGGGTATCTGCAACGGCTTTCAGGCATTGATCAAGTTAGGACTTGTGCCGTACGGCAAGATCATCGATACCGACGAAACATGTCCTACCTTGACCTACAACACGATCGGACGTCATCAGTCCCGTATCGTACGTACAAGAATCGCTTCAAATCTCTCCCCATGGCTCAGTGAACTCTCCGTCGGAGATATCTGCAGTGTACCGATTTCTCACGGCGAAGGTCGTTTCATTGCCGGGGATACTCTGCTTCAGGATTTGATGGAACACGGCCAGATTGCAACACAGTATGTGGATCTACAGGGCAATCCAACAATGGATACAGATTTTAATCCCAATGGTTCTTTCTGGGCTGTGGAAGGTATCACCTCTCCGGATGGCCGTGTCTTCGGTAAGATGGGGCATGCGGAAAGAATTGGCAGTACCCTTTATAAGAACGTCCCGGGAAATTATGAAATGGGACTGTTCCGCTCAGCAGTACGGTTTTTCAAATAAAATACAATACTAAGGAGAAAGAGAGACATGGCGTATTTAACTGACATTGAAATTGCTCAAGCTTGTGAAATGAAGCCGATTACGGAAATTGCCAAGGTTGCCGGCATCGATGAAGAGTACATCGAACAGTATGGCAAGTACAAGGCAAAGGTAGACTACCGTATCCTGAAAGAGAATAACAATCCGGACGGAAAACTGATCCTTGTTACAGCAATTACTCCTACCCCTGCCGGCGAAGGAAAAACCACAACCACAATCGGTGTGGCAGATGGTCTCCGCGCATTGGGTAAGAACGCGATCGTTGCCTTGAGAGAACCGTCATTAGGTCCTGTATTCGGTGTTAAGGGTGGTGCTGCCGGAGGCGGTCACTCCCAGGTCGTACCGATGGAAGATATCAACCTGCACTTTACCGGCGACTTCCATGCAATCGGTGCTGCGAACAACCTGCTTGCGGCAATGCTGGACAACCATATCCAGCAGGGTAACTCTCTGAACATCGATGTCCGTCGTATCGTCTGGAAACGTGCAGTTGATATGAACGACAGACAGCTGAGAAATATCGTTGATGGTCTCGGCGGAAAAGCAAACGGTACACCTCGTGAAGATGGATTCGATATTACTGTAGCTTCTGAAATCATGGCTGTCCTCTGTCTGGCTTCCGATATTCCTGATCTGAAATCCAGACTGGCAAAGATCGTTGTGGCTTACAGCCGTGACGGAAAGCCTGTCACAGCGCATGATCTGAAGGTGAAGGCGCTATGACTGCCCTTCTTAAGGATGCGCTGAAACCGAACCTGGTACAGACACTGGAAGGAACTCCGGCATTCATCCACGGCGGACCGTTCGCCAATATCGCTCATGGATGTAACTCGGTTACAGCCACAAGAACTGCCCTCCGTCTCGCTGATTACGCTGTTACAGAAGCAGGCTTCGGTGCTGACCTGGGTGCTGAAAAGTTTATCGACATCAAGTGCCGTCTTGCCGGTCTGAGACCCAGCGCAGTAGTCGTTGTCGCAACAGTACGTGCTTTGAAGATGCACGGCGGTGTTCCGAAAGATCAGCTGGGACAGGAAAACCTGGAAGCTCTGGAGAAAGGTTTACCGAACCTCCTGCAGCATATTTCCAACATCAAGAATGTATTCAAACTGCCGTGTGTTGTCGCCATCAACGCGTTTGTTTCCGACACACCTGCAGAACTGAAACTCATTGAAGAGAAGTGCCATGAAATGGGTATCAACGTAGCTCTGAGTGAAGTGTGGGAGAAAGGTGCTGAAGGCGGTAAGGCGCTTGCGGCAGAAGTCATCCGTCTCTGTGAACAGCCGAATGAATTCAGCTTCACCTATGATCTCGAAGATACGATTGAAAACAAACTGAATGCGATTGCCACCAAGATCTACCATGCGGATGGTGTAGAACTGAGTGCAGCTGCCAAACGTCAGGCAAAGGAACTGACCGAACTCGGTTACGGCAACCTGCCGATCTGTGTTGCCAAGACACAGTACTCCTTCTCTGACAACGCGAAGCTGCTCGGTGCTCCTAGAAACTTCACAGTCTCTGTCAAGAACCTGAAGGTATCTGCAGGTGCAGGCTTCCTGGTAGCACTGACCGGAGACATCATGACTATGCCTGGTCTGCCGAAAGTACCGTCTGCGGAAAAGATCGATGTCGATGAAAACGGACGTATTTCCGGTCTGTTCTAAGAAGTATTCATAGTTTTATTACGGATAAAGAGAGTTCTGGACTACAGAGCTCTCTTTTCTTCTTGCCGGAGGTTATATGTGTTATAATTGCATCATACAACTGTCAGGAGGTAGCAAAACATGAATATCACACCGGAATACATGACTGAACTAAAGAAAGAAATCATGCGCAGAGTATCCACGTATCCCAACAACAAGCAGTTTGATCTGCGTCTTGCCAAACCGGATATCTGGGTGATCCTCCCCTATAATCCCAGCGGGAATGAGACACCGCGGGTCCATGTCTGTGTGGGAGAGAAGTATGCGCTGGTGATCGATCCTACGGATACACCGTTTGATGTCCGTCAATTCATTGAAGAGAATGTCACGGATAAACCTCTTCTGGTCGCCAATACGCACTCGCACAACGATCATACTTACGCGAATTATCTGTTCGATGACTGTACGATCTATATGTCTGAACTGTGTCAGAAAGAACTGAAGGAGATGCGCGCATCAGGCAGAGTCAAACCGGATCTGCTGGGGAATCTGCATATCTCCAAAAACGAAGGCACTGTAGTCAAAGCCGGAGACATCATCGACCTGGGCAACCGGGAGATCGAAGTCATTGAGATTACCCCCTGTCATTCGCCGTCCAGTCTCTTATTCCTGGACAAGAAAGCCGGAGTCTTATTCACCGGGGATGAAATCGATCCCGGCCAGATCAACATGTGGAATATCCCCGTCGAGACCTTCCTGAATAATATGTTGTATCTGAAGTCCAGACGTGATGAATTCGATATGATCTGCGCGCCGCATAACGGCGGTCCCGTACATGCAGATACCCTGAATTACTTCATTGAGAACTGTGAGCGGCTGATGCATGGTGCTGAAGGTGATCCGGATGTCGGGTCTACCTCCTATCTGTTAAATCCGTTTGAAAGCAGACCTGTGGAATCTGTTGAATACAGGAGAAATGATCCTGTAACAAAACGCAGTTTCTGGAAAGGCACGGCAATCAATTACAACGTAGATCTGATCTTCAACAAGCAGTTAGATAAACCTCATCGCAAGGCTTATCCCAATCCCCCGAAAAAAGCATAACCACGAACACAACAAATCTCTTCATTAATTACAATGCCGAAGACGGGAGATGAGAGATATGGGTATAACTAGTTTACTGATAAGACAGATCACTGTAATGTTTGCGCTGATCGGTGTCGGTTTCTTCCTGTACCGCAGAAGAATGCTTACGGATCAGGGAGCCAAGGATATGGGCAATATACTGCTTTATCTGGTATTTCCGGCAATTATACTGAATAACTTCTGTGTTGAGAAAACCCCGGAAAAAGTTACTGAGTTTGTCCATTCTTCTCTTTTAAGCCTGATTTGTATTATCCTGGCAGTAATTATTTCATGGATCATCTACGGTAAAAGAGATGTCGTTGCGGCATTCAGCGCTTCCTTTTCCAATTCCGGCTTCATTGGTCTTCCGATCATCCTGGCGGTTCTCGGGCCCCAGTCTGTGTTCTCCATATCCATGTTGATGGCATTGGCAAACATCCAGTTATGGACTGCAGGAGTATATATGATGAGCGGGGATCTGTCCCTGATCAAACCACAAAAGCTGTTAAAACTTCCTATTGTCCTGGCAGTTATTGCAGGATGTCTGATTTTCTTTCTGGAGATCCCTGTCCCTTCTGTCGTTCAGTCTATTCTTACATCTGTTTCCGGGCTGAATACTCCTCTGGCAATGATCGTAACCGGAATCTATCTTGCACAGTCGGATCTTTTATCCATGATCCGGAAAAAGGAGATCTATATGGCGTCCCTGTGCAGGCTGATCGTGATTCCTGTAATTACAGCTTTTGTGATCCGGATCATTCCCCTGGGCAGTGCTGTGATGAAACTTGCCATATTGATTGCGGTATCTTGTCCTACCGGCACCAACACCTCCATCCTTGCCCAGATGTACGGAAAAAATTATACGGAGGCTGCAGAGATCATCTGTGTCTCCACATTGTTGTGTGTGATCACCTTACCTGTTATGGTAACGATTATTCAGCTCATTCTCTAAGAAAAAAATAAATCCTCGGGAGTGTGGGATAAACTCCGGAGGATTTTTACATGGTATCTTTGAGAGAAGAGGAGATCTTCACCTGCTGTACAAGATACCGGGAAATGATTATTTGAAGAACAGAAGCAGCATACCCGCAGCAACCGCAGAGCCGATAACACCGGCTACGTTCGGTCCCATCGCATGCATGAGGAGGAAATTCGAAGGATTATACTTCTGCCCTTCCTTCTGTACGACACGGGCAGCCATCGGTACGGCAGATACACCTGCGGCACCAATCATCGGGTTGGTCTTACCACCGTCAAGCTTACTCATCAGTTTACCGAGAAGCACACCGCCGGCAGTACCCATGGAGAAGGCAATGACACCAAGAACAATGATTTTGATTGTTTCTGCACGCAGGAACATTTCCGCAGATGCCTTGGCACCAACGGTAACTCCCAGGAAGATGGATACGATATACATCAGTGAATTCTGCAGAGCATCTACCAGATGCGGTACTCTGCCGGATTCCTTGATCACGTTGCCGAGCATCAGCATACCGATCAGCGGCGCAGCATCAGGCAGCAATAATATCGTGAATATCGTGACAACGATCGGGAATACGATCTTTTCTGTTTTGGATACAGGACGTAACTGTTCCATCTTGATTACACGTTCTTCCGGTGTGGTCAGAGCCTTGATGATCGGAGGCTGAATGACCGGTACCAGGGCCATGTAGGAATATGCGGCAATTGCGATAGCGCCAAGCAGATTCGGAGCAAGCTGTGAGGTCAGCAGTAAGGCTGTAGGACCGTCAGCGCCGCCGATAATACCGATGGACGCTGCTTCCGGACCGGTAAAGCCCAGGAAGATCGCGCCGAAGAAGGTCACGAAGATACCTAACTGTGCAGCAGCACCGAGAAGCAGAGATTTCGGGTTGGCAATCAGCGGTCCGAAATCAGTACCGGCACCGATACAGAGGAAGATCAGCGGAGGATAGATACCCAGATCTACACCTTGATAGAGGTAATACAGCAGGCCGCCCTTATCATCACCGATCGCATGTTTCATCAGATCTGCCATCGGGAAGTTGACCAGCAGCATACCAAAGGCGATCGGAATCAGCAGATATGGTTCAAATCCCTTATGTATAGCTAAGTACAGGAAGAGGCAGGCAATACCGATCATCACCAGATGACCAGGCAGAGGAATACCAAACAAGACAGTATCAAACTGGAATATGGTAGAAAAGCCTGTACTCTCCCAGAATCCTGAAAGAATCTCTAACATGGCAGTGCTCCTATCCGATCGTTACCAACGGATCGCCTGCGGATACAGCATCTCCCTTTTTCACGGAAACTGCAGTTACGGTTCCTCCTGCCGGAGCAACAACTTCATTTTCCATCTTCATCGCTTCAATAACTACCAGATTCTGTCCGGCAGTAACCGTGTCACCAACATTGACACAAACATCCAGTACAGTTCCCTGCAGAGGTGCAGTAACAGCTCCGGCACTTACAGGAGCTGCCGGTTTCGGTGCTGCCGGTTTTGGAGCCACAGGAGCCGGTGCAGGTGCTGCCTTTACAGGTGCAGGTGCGCTGACACTTGCGGTGCTTCCAAGTTCTTCTACTTCTACATCATGAGCTACGCCATCGATTACGATACGGAATTTCTTTATAGACATATGTTTTACTCTCCTTTTTTATTGTAAGGAACCTAGACGTGACTCACGGCTCCAGTTCGATTCCGGTGCATGTACCGGGGTAATTGAGCGGACAACGATCTGATCTGCGCTCTTGCCTAAGTATGCGGCGATTGCGGCTGCCGCAATCAATGCGGTCATACTGTCATCTTTGACTTGTGCTGTTTCCGCAGGTGCCGGGGCAGGCGCTGCTTTTACCGGCGCAGGTGTCGGTGTCTTGGTATTCTTTCTGTTGACGATCTTCGCTGTAATATTGATCAGCAAGGTAATGGAGAACAGTACCAGAAATACCACGGTTATGGAGAAGATACAGACAGTGACTGCCTGTCCTATCGTTAAATATTCACCAAACATAGATACTCCTTACAGAGGGATATTCCCATGTTTCTTCATCGGTTTATCTACACGTTTGCCTTCCAGAGATTCAAATGCGGCGATAATGTACTTGCGTGATTCGCTGGGCATGATGACATCATCCACAAATCCGCGGCTCGCTGCCACATACGGATTCATCATGGCATCCTGGTATTCCGCAATCTTCTCTTTACGTTTTTCTGCAGGATTTTCGGCTGCCTTGATTTCCTTGGAGAAGATAATATTTGCGGCACCTTCGGCACCCATGACGGCGATTTCCGCATCCGGCCATGCGTAGACGATATCCGCGCCCAAGTGCTTGGAGCACATACCGATATACGCGCCGCCGTAGGCTTTACGTGTAATCAGTGTTACCTTCGGTACGGAAGCCTCACTGTACGCAAACAACATCTTTGCGCCATGACGGATAATACCGCCGTGTTCCTGGGATGTGCCCGGGAGGAAGCCCGGAACGTCTTCCAGAGTCAGAAGAGGAATATTGAACGCATCACATGTACGGATGAAACGGGATGCTTTATCCGATGCGTTGATATCCAGAACACCTGCCATAAACTTAGGCTGGGAAGCAATCACACCTACACTCTTACCGTTCAGACGGATAAAGCAGGTAATGATATTCTTGGCGAAGTATGGCTGATACTCCATGTAATCACCGTTATCCGCAAGAGAACGGATGATTTCAAACATGTCATAAGCTTTATTCGGATTTTCCGGAACCAGGCTGTTCAGGTTCTCATCTTCACGATTGAGATCATCTGTACAAGCCATTACCGGGGCTTTTTCCATATTGTTGGAAGGCAGGAAGGCAAGCAGACGCTTGATTTCCGCGATACAGTCATCTTCACTGCTGCAGGCAAACTGCGCACAGCCGGAGACCGAGTTATGTGTCATAGCGCCGCCGAGAGCATCCGAAGTCACTTCTTCACCGGTAACCGCCTTGATGACTGCAGGTCCGGTAATATACATTTCACCAGTTCCCTGAACCATGAAGATAAAGTCTGTCAGAGCCGGGGAATACACAGCACCGCCGGCACACGGACCCATGATCACGGAGATCTGCGGGATCACACCAGAAGCCATTGTGTTGTTGTAGAAGATACGTCCGTAACCTGCAAGGGCATCGACGCCTTCCTGGATTCTGGCTCCGCCGGAGTCATTGATACAGATCATCGGTGCACCGACTTTCAGAGCTGCTTCCTGGGCTGCCGCAATCTTCATTGCGTGTTCATAACCCAGAGATCCGCCGATGACGGTAAAGTCCTGCGCTGCCGCATAGACCAGTCTGCCGTCTATCGTTCCGTATCCGGTCACAACACCGTCACCGGGAGCTTCTTTCTTTTCCATGCCGAAGTTCGTGCATCTGTGTTTCACAAACAAACCGGTTTCGATGAAGCTTCCTTCATCAAAGAGCTTAGCCAGTCTCTCACGGGCTGTCTGTTTGCCCAGAGAGTGCTGTCTGGCAATTGCCTTTTCACCACCGCCTTGTTTGAGGAGTTCCTTTTTCTTCAGTAACTCTTCTTGTTTTGCCGTAGCCATAGTTGTCCTCCTATTTTTTCTTAAAGCTTTCCGGTACTTCGTATAAACCGCCGGAAATCTCACTGATTTCTTCTAATGATTTTGCGGCAAGCAGGTCTTTCGTTGCGCGGGAAGGATCGATTTCCAGATCTTCCGGCAATGCAACTCTGCCTTCTTCACGGAACTTCTTCAGTTCTTCCGCGCTTACTGTATCACCAAGAGGTGTACCCTGAGAGATCGCGCCCATCAGTTTTCCTCTCTCTTCCGGTGTATGTGCTGTGTAGAGGTAGGCAATACCCTGTTCGGTAACAACGTGTGTTACATCCTCACCGTACATCATGACCGGTACGGAATCCATACCTGCGTCTCTGCCGATCTTGACCGCATCCAGTTCCGGAACAAATGCCGGACCGAATTTGGAAGCGGACTTCACCATCTGTACAACCAGCTTACGGCCGGAAATCATCGAGCCATTACCAGGTGCCATATCTTTCCATGCCTGGGTAACATGACGTCTGCCGCCGGACATATTTCCCATGTTCGGAGCTCCGCCGTAACCGGATAAACGACCGTTGGTTACTGTGGAAGAGTTACCTGCATAGTCCATCTGCAGAGTTCCGCCGAGGAACAGATCCATGCCGTAGAGACCCGCAACCTGCGCTGCCGCACGATTGGATCTCAGAGAGCCGTCTCTGCCGGTAAAGAAGATATCCGGACGGGCTGCCGTATATTTCTCCATACCGACTTCACCGCCGAATGCGCATACCTGTTTAACCCAGCCGTCTTCAATTGCCGGAATCAGTGTCGGATGCGGATTCAGTACCCAGTGTGTACAGATCTTGCCCTTTAAGCCTAATTCGTTGCCATAGGTCGGCAATAACAGTTCGATTGCACATCCGTTATAACCGATACCATGGTTCAGAGACATGACATGGTGCTTGGCGTAGATACCCTTGATGACCATCATACCCATCAGGATATGCGCATCCTGGATCTTTGCCGGATCACGGGTAAACAAGGGAACCATCGGATACGGTTCATCCGCAGGAACGATATAATCGATCCAGTCACCCGGAATATCAATACGGGGGAGTTCTTCCGTCTCTACGATTTCATTCACCTGTGCCACAACGATACCGTTCTTGAAAGCTGCGGCTTCTGTGACCATCGGGGTCTCTTCGGTGTTATATCCGGTGAAGAGGTTACCGTGGCGGTCTGCCTTATCTGCGGCGATCAGACATACATTCGGTGTCAGATCCACGTACAGACGTCCGTACAATTCCAGATAGGTGTGGATTGCGCCGATACGAAGCTTATTCTCTGCCAGCATTTTGGACAGCTGTAAGCTCTGTACACCGGCAAACGCGAAGTTCAGTTCTTCCGCAATCCCCTTCTCAAAGAGATTCAGATGTTCGTCTCTGGAAATAGAAGGGATGATCATATTCAGATGATTGACCTTTGCGGGGTCTACTTCTGTCAGTGCTTTAGCCAGGAAAGCAGCCTGTTTCTGGTTGCATCCCTCCAGCACCACTTTGTCATACGGATGTACGATCCGTTCGAGTAAAGGGACGATATCTTCGGTAGCGACGACCTTGCCGTTCGCAAGAGATGCTGCTTCAGATAAACGTTCTTGTTTAGATTGTCTTTCTTTATCCCACTGCATGATGAAACTCCTTTCATACTTGTTAATTTAATAATAATAGGAAGAGATTATGCTGTCTAATACATAAATTATCAATTATGTATGCGCAAAATGTTATAATAAAACTGACAGTAGTTGAGGAACATACCATGTTGAATCTATATACTTTATTACAATTTAAAAAAGTGGCGGAAACTGAGCATATCACCAAAGCTTCAGAAGAATTACATATTGCCCAATCCTCTCTGAGCCGTAAGATCACCTCTCTGGAAGAAGAGCTGGGGGTACAGTTGTTTGACCGTATCGGCAAGAATATCGTGTTAAATGACTACGGAAGAATCGTTCTCAGGCACGCTGAGAATATGCTCAGGGAAGAAGAAGCGATATACAAGGAACTCCAGGATCTTCAGGGACAAACCGAGAGTGTTGTGCGTATATCCATGCAGGCTGCCACAAAACTCTTATCAGGTATGGTCATCGGCTTCAAGGAAGAACACCCGGAGATCCACCTGGAAATCTACCAGAGTAAATTAACGAAAGACATGGAAGAATCCTGCGATCTGGTGATCTTCTCCGATGATGAAGAACGTGTGCCGGATAAGAATACAACTTTATTACTCGCAGAAGAGGTCTACCTGGGATTACCTTTAAACCACCCTCTGACCAGATTTGAGTCTATCGATCTGCGTCTGGCACAAGATCTGGAGTTTATCTGTCTTCCCAAAGGAAAAGCGATCCGTACATTAACGGATAATGTCTGTGCCGCGGCAGGCTTTGTGCCGAAGATCCGTATTGAATGTGACTCTCCCGAAACAGTGCGGCAGTTGATTTCTCTGGGCCAGGGAGTATCTTTCGTGCCGGCAATTACCTGGAAAGGTACAGGTTCAGATAAGATGGTCCTGCGTC
>JAFRMA010000050.1 GCA_017430925.1 Solobacterium sp.
GACGGAAATTCTTCTTTGAGTTTCTTCATTTCGTCATCACTAAGCAGCACATTCGAGTAAGACCCGAAACTGTTTCTTTTAATATTTTCTTTTCTTATTCTCTCAGTCTTATTCCTGTAAGTATTATTAGATTTCACTTTTTGAACTTCTGGAGTTTCAGATTCTGAAATACTAGAAGTTCGATTTCTGAAATTCTTGAATTTCAGATTTTGAAATTCTGAACTGAATTTTCTTACATAGATCCGGTTTGGATTTCCCTGTCCGGTTCTGACTTTTTCCGCCAGTCCGATTCCTTTCTCCGTATCCAGTTCACTCAGAAGTGCAACAGCTTTGGTCTTTCCGCAGTGCATCTCTCTGGCGATTTCTTCAATACTGTAGAAGATATATGCTCTTCCCTGTTCATCAAACCAGTTATTTTCCATGGACATTGCCGTACGATCCAGCAGAAGACCGTACAACAGCTTGGCATCCAGGCTGACATGATCAAACTGAGGATCCAGCATCAGAGTCTTTGGGATTCTGTAAAATGCAAACTGCATTGATTCATTTCCGTAAAAATAGTCAAATGCCATAGTTTCTCCTTCCTGCATAACAAAAACGAGCCGGTTGTAATTTCCTGCTCGTCTGCTTTGTTTCGATTAACACAAAGGATGACCGTTACCGATCATCCCTGTGAGCCTCTCTTCCAATATTTTGTGTTAAGTTTGTGTTAAATTTCTGCAGAAACCTTCAGAAAATGGCTTATTTATGCGGTTTAATTCTCTCTCGGCTTCATTGTCGGGAATAGTAATACATCCCTGATGGATTCCTGCTCTGTAAACAACATACACAGTCTGTCTATACCGTATCCGATACCACCTGCCGGAGGCATGCCATACTCCAGAGCTTCAATGAAGTCCATATCGATATCATTCGCTTCATCATTACCCAGTTCTCTCTCTTTTAACTGTTCCATGAAACGTTCATACTGATCGATCGGGTTATTCAGTTCAGTATACGCATTCGCGAATTCCTTACCGCCGATAAACAGTTCAAATCTGTCCACGAATCTTGGATCTTCGGGATTCTTCTTCGTTAACGGGGAGATCTCCAGCGGATGTCCGTACAGGAATGTCGGCTGAACCAGGGTCTCTTCCACATACTTCTCAAAGAACTTGTTGATGACATGGCCATACTGTTTCTCGTGTGCTTCCAGTTCAATTCCATGCTCAACCGCAAGCTTCAGACACTCTTCCGTATCGGTAATACCGCGGAAATCGATACCTGTCTTTTCCTTGATTGCATCAGTCATGGAGACTCTCTTCCACGGTCCTGTCAGGTCAATCTCATAGCCGTTATACTGGTAGTTCATCTTACCGAATACTTCTCTGGCTATGTTCTGGTACATCCCTTCCGTCAGGTTCATCATTCCTTCCAGATCACTGTACGCAAGATAAGCTTCCATCAAGGTAAACTCAGGATTGTGATTGACATCCATACCCTCATTGCGGAAGACTCTGCCAATCTCATATACCGCATCCATACCACCGACCAGTAATCTCTTTAACGGTAATTCCAATGCGATACGCAGGTACATATCCATATCCTGGGTATTGTGATGGGTCACGAAAGGACGCGCACTGGCTCCTGTTAACAGGGTGGAAAGGATCGGTGTTTCCACTTCTGTAAAGCCCTGGGTATCCATGTAGTTACGGATACAGCGGAGGATTGCCGGACGCAGGAAAGCGACTCTCTTGGAGTCTTCATTCATGATCAGATCGACATATCTTCTTCTGTAACGTTCTTCCTTATCTGTCAGACCATGGAATTTTTCCGGTAAAGGACGCAGAGATTTTACCAGATGTGTATATTCTTGTACTTCGATGGATAATTCACCGGACTGTGTGCGGAATACCGTACCTGCCACACCGATGATATCGCCGACATCACTAGCCTTGAACAGTTCATAGACTTCTTCTCCGACGACCTGTTTCTTGACGACGATCTGGATCTTTCCGCTCTTGTCCTGCAGGTGCATGAATCCGATCTTGCCCATTCTGCGCTTGGACATGATTCTTCCCGCGACACTTGTTTCCGCGTGGAGTGCTTCCAGTTCTTCCACACTCTTATCTCCAAACTGCGCAAAGAGCTCTGACGCAAGATTCTTACGCGCATACGCATGTCCGAACGGGTCGATTCCCTGTTCTTTCAGCGCGTTCATCTTTGCCCGTCTGGCTTCTTCCTGATCATTCAGTTTTCTTGTGTTATCTTCTGCCATATTTCCTCCCTGTAAATAAAAAGTCCTCTCCGTAGGGACGAGAACTTGTTCGTGGTACCACCCTGGTTTACAGTATTTCTACTGCCTCATTTACTACGTTAACGCCGTATACGGTCTGCTCCCGGGTCTTTGCCGAAACATGACTTCTTCGCTTTTTCACACCATCCAAAAGCTCTCTGAGAAGACTTCATGAGTCCTGTCCCGTTCACCGCTGACGCAGACATTTTACCACGTTTTTGATGGTTTTCAACGATGAACGCTTGTACTATGATGGAAGTATGAAAAACTATACGAAAGAACAAGTTTCTGTATTACTGAAATGTTGTCTCATCATCGGATGTTCTCTGGGGATGATCACTAACTGTATGGGAATCTTTTTTTCACCGATATCCCAGTCACTGGAGATCAATACTGCGCAGGTATCCATCATCTCTACAATGATCTCCCTGCTGAACGGATTCATGGCACCTTTATTTGTAAGGTTTGTCCGAAAGTATAAGATACACCACCTGATGACTTTTGGCGTACTGCTGAATATCACTGCGCTGACTTCCATGTCCTTCACCAGAAATATCTATCTGATGTATGTATTTGCGGCAATGGCAGGTATGGGTAATTCGTTTACTTCTTTTGTGCCGGCGACGATGATCCTGAGGAACTGGTTTGGTGAACGTAACGGTGTGCCCAACGGTATTATGATGAGTTTTACCGGTGTTGCCGGAGCGATTCTCAACCCTGTGATCAGTAAGATCATCAGTAGTTTCGGATGGTCAAACGGTTTCCGGTTCATGGCTCTGCTCCTGGTGGTCATATCTCTGCCCTGCGCTTTATCCATTCGGATGAAGGAAGAACCTGAAGTTGTATCCGTAAAAAAAGCCATTACCGCTGTTACGGTAATACCGATGAAGATGTACATACTTTTATTTATCACCGTGATCTTCCTGTATATGAATATCGGTATGAATGTACATATCTCTTCCATGGGTGTTGAGGCCGGACATACATTGCAGTTCAGTGCCACCTTGGTATCCTGTGTAATGATCTCAAATGTCGTATCCAAGCTGATTCTCGGTGCCATGGCAGATCATATCCATCCCATCAAGGCTACCGCAATCGTCGTAAGTTTCAGTTTGATCGGTACACTGATTCTGTTCTTCTTCCGCAGTAATCCCGCAGCTGCCATCGTCGGTGCCTTCCTGTATGGCTTTGTCTTTGCGGGTAACACTGTAGGGGTAACCATGACCACACAGGCAGTTGCCAAAGAAAGATACAGTGAAGTCTATTCCAAACTGGCAATTGTCAATGCTTTATCCTATTCGTTTACCATTACCTTCCTGGGGTTCCTGAAGGATACCTCCGGCAGTTACTCCCTACCGCTGATCTGTATCCTTTGCACGATCATCCTGTCGATCGTACTCCTGTTGGTACTGTACCGGATGAAGAATACAGGCAAGACTGCGAGGTAGTATTTTCTCTGTTTATCCGATACAATGAACTTGGAGGTAACCAAGTATGGAAAACAAAATTGCTGTCATTGCGATCATAGTGGAAAATCCGGATGTTGTTGCAGAACTGAATGAGATTCTTCACGAATTCTCAGAATCCATCATTGGACGTATGGGTATTCCCTACCGCGCAAAAAAACTATCTCTGATCAGTATCGCCCTGGATGCGCCGAAAGAAGTTATTGACGAACTTACCGGTAAATTATCCCAATTAGACCAGGTAACGGTACAGACTGCCTACTCACACGAATAAAAAGAGTAAGTTATACTTACTCCAGATATTTCACTACATGACCTTCTTGTAAGGTCTTTTTCATATCAATGATCCTCTGGTTGGAAGATCCCCGGAAAAGCAGAGATATATTCTTCTTTGCCAGCACAAACGGACCATCCACGAGTACATCCAGCAGAGACAACATCTCATCCGTATACTCCCCATACCTTCTCTGTCCCGGCTGAAGATCCTTCTCATAGACAAACCCTGTATAACTCCAGATATCCTTTTCCGGCAATTCCTTCCTTACTCTGCGCAGTAATTCTACCAGAACCGGCTGGTTCTCCAGTTCAAACGGTTCTCCTCCAAGCAGAGTAAGGCCCTGGATATTCTCATCTCTCAGGTACTCGATGATCTCATCTTCGGTTTCTTTGGTGTAAGGCTGTCCATAACAGAAATCCCAGGTCTCCGGCTGGAAACACCCTTCACAGGCATTGGTACAGCCGCTGACAAACAACGTTACACGGACACCTTCACCATCCGCAATATCATATCTTTTTATGTTTCCGTAGTACATATCCTTATCCTCTTGTACACATTATACAGGAGAGTTAAGACTTTGCCGCAAACATCTGTTCTCTTACGCCGAGACTGCGCTTCAGCCATCCACCCTGGAAATAATAAGCCAGGAAAAGAATACTGGTCACAGCCCAGGAAATCGGATAACACCGCAGGGTATCGAAGATGGTTGCTGCCGGATACATCAAGATCCAGACAATACGCAGTAGACCAATACCTAACGCTGTCATCAACATCGGGAAGAATGTATCACCACAGGCACGGATACTGGAAGACAACACTTCCACAAACACAAAGGTAAACCACAGCGGGCAGATATACCGCAGGATCGACAAGCCGATACGATTTACTTCTGTATCCGGAGTAAACAATCTCAGCAGCACAGGACCGCCGAAGTAGCAGATTCCGGTCATTACCCCGCAGATGATCAGGAATAACACCGTTCCCTCTAGAATACCTCTGCGTACACGCTTGATATTTCCGGCACCGAAATTCTGCCCGGTAAATGTCAGTAATGATGTGCCAAGCGCACCGGAACTGTTCCAGAACAAGGCATCGATCTTTCCGAAAGCTGTATAGGCAGCTACCGTATCTGTGCCAAAACTGTTTACACCAGCCTGGATAAACAGATTGGATACACTGTACAGACAAGACTGTAAGCCGGATGGCAGACCGATCAGGATGATTCTGCGTAATACAGCGCGGTCATAGTGAAGGTTCTTCAGTTCAAAGTGATAACTCTCATCGGTATTCCGTAATGTGTATAACACAAACAGACAACTGATCAACTGGGAGAATAACGTGGCTGCGGCTACACCGGTCACCCCAAGACCCAGCAATGCCACAAATACGATATCCAGGATAATATTTGTAATACAGGCAATGATCAGAAAGTACAGCGGACGTTTGGAATCTCCGGCAGCCCTTAATACACCGGCGCCGGTATTATAGATCATCGTCGGAATCATACCGATCATATAGATACGCATATAAGTCAGAGATAACGGATAGATATCTTCAGGAACATTCAGCAGGTGTAACATTCCTCCTGCTCCGAAGATTCCCACAAACATCAGTAAAACACCCAGGGATATCGCCAGAAACATACCGGAATATACACCCTTTTCCACACCGTCACGTTCACCGGAACCGTAATACTGCGCAATAACTACCGTAGCGCCGGAAGATAATCCCGTCACAAAACCAACCAGCAGATTGATCACTGTTCCGGTAGACCCGCCAACCGCCCCAAGCGCCTGTTTTCCGACGAAATTACCGACAACGATCGCATCCACCGTATTGTATAACTGCTGAAACAACGTTCCGAACAATACGGGGAAGAAGAACAGAAGGATCTGCTGCCATATCACACCATGTAATAAATCAGGTTTTATTTTCTTCATAGAATGTACCTCTGTACAATGCGCTATCATAGCACCATTTCCGTGGCTTGTTTCCAATATTTTTTCCTGTAAAGGCTTACATGACAAAACATATATGAATCATGAAAAAACCCTGATCTGCATTCACAAATCAAGGTTTATCCGCATGTACCAAACCAGTAAACAGACATGGAGAATCAACGCTGCAGGCACACCGATACGGAAGAGCAGTTTCCTGGTCTTATGGTGAAATATACGCATGCCCGCAAGAGCTCCGGCACCTCCGCCGATCAATGCCAGCGCCAGCAATACTTTCTCCGGTATTCTCCAGAACTGATTCCGGGCTCTATACTTATCCATCCCGAAACAAGCAAACGCCAGCAGATTCACGCAGAGATAATATAACCAAAGTCCGTGATTCATCTATAAGATTTCCAGCATATCCTGAGGATTCTCCGCCGCCTTGACATTCCCCTTCGCCTGTACGATCATACCCTCCTCATCAATCAGATACGTTGTTCGTACTACTCCGAAGGATTTCTTCCCGTATAGTGTCTTCTCTTTCCATACGTCATAGGCCTGGATCACTTCTTTCTCCGGATCAGAGAGAAGTGTAAACGGCAAGCCGTACTTCTCCTCAAACTTCTTGTGCGAAGCCACACTGTCCTTGGATACTCCCAGTACTACCGCGCCTTTACTTTGAATCTGCGGATACCTTTCCGCAAACCCGCATGCCTGTTTTGTACATCCGGCAGTATTATCTTTCGGATAGAAGTACAGTATCACTTTCTTCCCGAGATAATCGTGTAATGAGTGTGCTGTTCCGTTCTGATCATACAGTGTAAAATCCGGTGCCTTTGTTCCTGTTTCCAACATCTTTATGTTCTCCTTTTTTATTCGTTTCTTGACGTAATCGTATCCATAAGCCAGAGACCAGTCTCCGTAAAATCATCCCTGGTATACTCTTTCAGTTTCAGACAATCTGCCCGCAATGACGCGCAGGCTTCCCCGGTCATGGAGAAATTCCACATGCAGTAGCTCACATGGTACTCCTCCAGAAGATCGATCCAGAGATCTGCTTCTTCGATATCTCTGGGGAAACCTCCGGAAGCCGCACAGATACCGAATTCGCTGACAAATACCGGCAATTTCTGCTTAAACGCGTTCTCTGCCATGTTTCGTATATCTTGTTTATGAGATGCCGAATAGAAATGCAGCGTATAGAGAAGATTATCATATTCCAGAGGATCTGCCAGTACGGAATTCAAGTCCTTTGACCAGTCCGGATTCCCGACGATGATCACTGCATCCGGATCATTCTTACGGATCACCGGGATCACGGTTTCCGCGTAACTCTTTACCGAAGCCCAATCGGTTTTATTCGGTTCATTACAAATCTCATACAGCAGATGATCCGCATCCTTGTACTCTGCCGACAAACGTTCAAAGAAATTCACTGCCTCATCCATAAACCGGTTGGGATCCCCATCCTCCAGAATATGCCAGTCAACGATTACATACATATCATTGTCTTTGGCGTACTGTATACCATTCTGGATATCCTTATACAAGCGTTCCTTGTCTCCTCCTGTACAATATCCTACCGTGCCTACACCATAGGTATATAACGCCAGACGGATAACATTTACACCCATGAAATGCGAAATCTCATGATACGTATCATTGTTGATATACCGCTCCGATACCGAGATCCCCGTGCCGGAGATTCCCCGTAACATAACTCCTTCTCCGTCTTTTCCGCACAACTGTCCGTCAATCACCCGCAAATGTCCGCGCGAAGAAGGACGATCCTTACCGTCAAACGATTCTTTCTTCCCGGCACAGGAACACAACAGTAAGATACACAACAGAAATAACGTTAATCTACGCATAGTCATCTCCCTTGGAATCAGCCGGTGATTCCCTTCTTCTCCGCAAGCTTACGCAGTGCTTCTGCCATCCTGTCCATGGCCGCAAACGCATCCTGATTCTCCCAGAAACACGCATAGATCAGACGCAGCCAGCCCTCTCCCTGCGCGCCGAAGAAGTTCCCGGCGTTACAGTTGATCTTCGCTTCTTCAATCAGATACTGCACGATTTCCTGGGAACCG
This sequence comes from Solobacterium sp., assembly GCA_017430925.1. Taxonomy (GTDB): domain Bacteria; phylum Bacillota_I; class Bacilli_A; order Erysipelotrichales; family Erysipelotrichaceae; genus Bulleidia. Next base: position 8,049 of record JAFRMA010000050.1, read on the forward strand.
CCAAGTCTTGAAACATTGATCCAGGCATAGAAGCCCGCTTCCGGCATACCCATGGATACACCCGGAACAGAATTAAACAAATCGTACGCGTACTGACGACGTACCGAATACTTCCGGCGATATTCTTCAATGAAGGAATCATCCCGGAACGCAGGCATTACCGCTAACTGCGCCATCGTGCTGGCTGCACCCTGGATACTCACCGCTGACGCAAAGTACTTATCCATGATCACATCATCACAATATGTCCAGCCCACCCGGAAACCGGACAATCCCATTCCTTTGGATACCGAACACACGGTTACTGTCCTTTCCCACATGCCCGAAATCTGCGCCATATTCACCATCTCACACTCCGGATATACCGTATCCTCAAATGCCTGATCTACGATACAGATCAGATCGTGCCGGATACAGAAATCTGCCAGCGCCTGTAATTCTTCACGAGTGAAAGACGTACCGGTAGGATTATTCGGATTGGTCAGCACCACCATCTTTGTCTTAGCGGTAATCCTCTTCTCATATTCCTCAATACGCAGATGCCATCCATCTTCCGCATACGTCGGTACCGCCACAGGGATACCTCCCAGGATCCTTACATTCAGTGTATTGTTGGGATAGCTGGGGTCATGGATCAGCACTTCATCTCCCGGCTCGATCCAGGGAAACATCGCAAATAACAGTCCGTTATCCGAGCCTGGATTGATGATCAGATTCCTGCCGGGATCCAGTTTCAGACCACATTTCCGTTCAATTCTCAGCGCAATCAGTTTCCGCAGTTCATCACTCCCGATCGGCATGAAATAGTGTGAAGACGTACCGCTCCGGATCACCCTCACCGCTTCTTCAATCACTTCAGGAGGAGTAGACGGATCAGGTTTAAAGGGATCTGCCCAGCTCATCATGGCTACACCCTGTTCCTCCATCCGTGCCGCCACATCACCGACATCCGCTTTCTGCGCTGCCGAAAACAAGCCTCCATCCAGTTCCGCAAATACCGGTTTCATTCTCTTAATTACCGACATAGTTCTACCTCTTTCCTGTATTGTACTATATACAGACAAAGGCTGTCCGAAACATAGACAGCCTTTCTTCTTTTTCTGTACGTTATTCCCTAAAATCACAGATCAGATGCCGAATAACTCCGCGGTCAGTTTCATCCGTTCCGCAATCTTCACCCCAAACGGACATCTTGTCTCACAACTCTGACATCCGATACAGGAAGACGCGGTATGCCCCAGGGCTTCATAGTGAGAACGTACGCTGTCCGGAACCTGCGGCTGCTTTGACGCAAGATCGTAGAACTTGTTTACCATGGCAATATCGATTTCCATCGGGCACGGCTGGCAATGACCACAGTACGTACACTGACCATGATAGGAATGTAACGGTGCTCCGGCAATTACGGACGCATAATCTTTCTCTTCGTCTGTAGCAGTCTCATACGCCACGGCTGCGTCCACCTGTTCTTTGGTGTCATACCCGCACATCACCGAACATACCGCCGGTCTCGTCAAAGCATAGTGAATACACTGCACAGGCGTAAATGCGACCTTGAACGGTGATTCTTCCGCGTTGAATAACCTGCCCCCAAAGAACCCCTTCATGACCGTAATACCTACATCTCTTTCTTCACAGAAATAATACAGGGCTGCTCTTTCTTCATCGATTCCGCTCAATGTATCCTCATATCCCTCAAACATCGTATCCAGGTTATCACTCGGCGGTTTCATATCAAACGCAGGATTGATACTGAACAGGATCATCTCTATTTCGTCTGTTTCCGCAGCCATTCTGGCAATCCTGGGATTATGTGTACTCATCCCGATGTGACGGATGATCCCCTTCCTCTTCAGATCACGTATGTATTCGATATACTCTGTATTCATACATGTATTCCAGTCTTCCAGGGAATCCACATAATGGATCATACTGAGATCGATATACCCGCCGCCGATCCTCTGCAGAAGATCTTCAAATGCCGGAACGACATAGTTCATATCCCTTGTGCGTACATACTGCCCGTTCTGCCATGTGGAACCGATATGTCCCTGGACATACCACTCATCACGTACATCCGCGATTGCCTTACCGATAATATCCCGGGATTTGGGGTCGGCCATCCAGCAGTCAATGATATTGATTCCTTTCTCATGCGCATACCGTACTACTTCAATCGCTTCCTGTTCTTCATGACGTTCCAGCCATTCTCCGCCGAAACCCACTTCACTGACCATCAGGCTTGTCTTTCCCAATCTGCGTTTTCTCATCCTCATTCTCCGTTTCCTGGTGCTTGATTATCTGATCATTCAGAAATACCATCTGTGTATATTATATCCTGCAGTTCCGGTACTGTATGAAAAAGACAGACCCACTGCCTGTCTTCTTCTGCGATTAAATCACTTGTGGTTTCGCCGGTTTCTTTAGTAACTTCTCCGGGTCATAAGACATGTTGAAGACCTTCGCACCCGGCTTGCCGAAATCTTCCCTGCTCAGCGATGTACCATAGGTCATCATTCTTCCGAACATCGGACGCTGTACCTTTTCATCGGTTCCCGCCAGGATCCTTCCGCACAGTTCAATACCCTGTTCCACCACACAGGCAGGCAATACCTGATGTCCGCCGTAGGTGATATCAAACTCGGAACGGAACTGATTGAAGTGTAAGAGGTTCTCCAGATATTCTTCTACGGATATACCGCCCGGGCCGCCCAGCAGAGTATTGGAGTTGCAGCAGTCGCCGGTAAACGCGCATCTGTTCTTACGATCCAACAGAGCGATACATCCCGGGGAATGACCTCCTACGTAGATGACTTCGATCTGTCTGTCACCCAGGTCAAAAATATCTCCGTCTTCAATCGTATACAGGATCATCGGTTCCTGTGCCTTGAAGTCATTGATGCACAATTTATCCGCATACTCAGGAAGCGCTACGCTCTTTGCGCGTTCATAGATTTCTTCCTGTGTTCTCGGGAAATGTCCTGCGTTTGGCCCTTTCGCATAGAAAAGAGGCAGATCTCTCCAGTGGATATACGCTTCATCAAAGTGGTAATTTCCGCCGATATGATCCCCATGGAAGTGGGTATTCACAACTTTCATGGGTTTATCCGTCAGTGTCTCACAGAACGCACGCAGATTGCCGTAACCGTACATCGTGTCAATCACTAACGCATAGTTATCTCCATCCAGAAGATAACAGTATACAGGATTGACCTTCTGACCGAATTCGACAAAAGAATAGGTGATCTGCCATGTACGCGGACAGATCTCTGTTGCGGTAAACAATTCATTATTAGCCATACCAGAAAACTCCTTTTCTTCTTATGTATATTGTACAAAGAAACAAAAAATCATAATGTATGCAGGATGTTACTCCGCAACATTATGATATAAATCCTCGGTATTCTTCTTTGAACTATAACTCCTGTTCACGTGAAGGAAGGAGCCTGAACATGATCAGGATGATGACTACTAACACAACAATATCAATCTTGAAACAAGGATCATACGATCC
>JAFRMA010000051.1 GCA_017430925.1 Solobacterium sp.
ACAGTTTCTTCCATTCTTCTTCCAGAATATCTGTGCAATACTCTGTTTCCGGAAGATACGGATAAGGGGAGTATGTCAGTCTCCTGTCTTTTTTCACCGCTGAAATGATCATCACTGCCGCAAGTATAAGTACAACAGCGAAATAAACAGCTTTGGGAATTCTGTATGTTGTTTTATTCCTGTTCATGTCCTGGTCCTGTATCACCGTTATTCTTCCGGATTCCCCGATATAGAAAACACCTCCGGGTATCCCGGAGATGTTACTTAGCCTTCAATTGTTTCACGCCAGATATTCGCTCCGAGTTTCTTCAGTTTACCGTCAATATCATCGTATCCTCTGTCGATATGATAGATATCATGGATCTCGGTAATTCCTTCTGCCAGAAGTCCGGCGATGATCATGCTGGCACCACAGCGCAGATCTGTCGCAGTCACTTTATCTCCGTATAATTTCTTCGGTCCCGTAATTGTACTGGAACCATTGGTTATTTCAATTTCCGCACCCATTCTCTGCAGTTCAAGACAGTGTTTGAATCTCTCACTGTAGACAGTATCTGTCACGTGGCTTACACCTTGTACCTGGGTAAGCAAGGCTGTCAGAGGCTGCTGAAGATCTGTTGCGAAGCCGGGATATGGCTTGGTGGTAATATCCACTGCTTTCAGATTACCGGAATGACGTACTGTGATACTGTCTACACCGATATCCATCCGCACACCCATTTCTTCCAGTTTTGAGGTTAATGCTTCAATATGCTTGGGAATGATATTGGAGATCTTCATCTCTTCTGCGCAGGCAGCTGCCATGATCACAAAGGTGCCTGCTTCAATACGATCCGGGATGATTTCATGGATACATCCGTTCAGGTTCTTTACACCGTCGATCGTAATCACATTTGTGCCGGCACCGCGGATATTCGCACCCATCTTGTTCAGGAGTGTAGCTACATCGATGATTTCCGGTTCTCTTGCGGCATTCTCAATCGTCGTACGTCCTTCCGCATAGACAGAAGCCATCATGATGTTAATGGTAGCTCCAACCGAAGCGATATCCAGGAAGATCTTGGTTCCGGTAAGTTTATCCGCCGTGATCGTATATCCTCCGCGTTCATACGTCACTACGGCACCTAACGCTTCAAAGCCCTTGATATGAAGGTCGATCGGTCTGGGACCCAGGTAACACCCGCCGGGCATCTTGATTCTGACATGTCCGTACTTTCCCAGCAGCGCACCCATGAAGTAATAAGAAGCTCTGAGTTTTGTGACAACATCCTGTTCCAGATCCACATTAACCATATTTCTGGGATCGATCACGAGGACATCATCTTTTTCTTCAATATCCGCATGCAGGATCCGCAGAATCTCCGACAGAGATGCCACATCCGAGATCTCCGGCACACCCAGGATCGTTACCGGTTCATTCGCCAGTACTGCCGCGGGAATCAATGCGACTGTCGCATTCTTACTTCCGGAGATATATACTTCTCCGTTCAGTGGTTTTCCGCCTTCAATCTTAATTACTTGTTTCATATTCATACTCCTTTAGAAGGATCTTTTCAATTTCCCGTATATTCTGTACCAGAACATCCGCTTCTGACTGGTCTTGTTTAAATCTCTGATCTTCCCGGGCAATCACATACATACCTGCGCTTTTTCCGGAACGTATACCTAGTTCCGAATCTTCATATACCACACATTCATCCGCAGATACACGCAGTTCTTCCGCTGCCATCAAGTAGATATCCGGAGCCGGTTTGGGATTGGCGATTTCTTCGCCGCTCTGGATATAATCGAAGTATTCTTCAATTTCCATTTCCTGTAATGCCTTGCGTACCGTCTTCAGCGGTGAAGAGGAACAACACGCAAGCAGGAATCCCCTGTTCTTCAGATCACACAGGACTTCCCTGACTCCGTCAAACCGGATTTCCCGGTAATTGCAGGGATGTTCGTCAAAGTAATGTTCGTTGGTTTCCTTCAGCTGTGATACGGGGATCTTTCCATCCAGCAGTTCATACAGGATCCGGTATGTCACATCCATCGTGGTTCCGATCACACTCCAGATCTTTTCTTCCGGACCGGTATATCCGAAACCGCGCATCTGCGCAAGTGTTCCCTCCATGTAGAAAAGCTCACTATCACAGAGTATACCATCCATGTCAAACAGAACTGCCTGAATCATTATCCCATTCCATTTTACTTGAATTACGAGGATATACCAACAAAAACCTATACCGGATAAATCTTATGCGTTGGGAAGTATTTCAATGAAATCCTTATCGTTAAACTGATGAAGTTTTTTCCAAAACAAGTTATACTGACATAAACAATCATGAGTATGGATAACAAAAAGAAAACCAAATTGGTTACCTTGGCGGTGATTGCTTTGATTATCATACTTACCGTCATTTTGTTCATGAAGTTTTTCGGGACACGCTTCCTGGAGATCTTTCATATCCTCCGCAGAGGCAATCAACAGGAGATCATGGACTATCTGAACAGCCAGAGTAAGGTCCGCGGTCTGATCAGTGTATACTTCATCTCGATACTGCAGGTCGTTTCCATTGTGATACCCGGGTTTGCGATTCAGATCTCATCCGGATTGATCTACGGGTGGTTTCCTGCGTTTATTATCAATTATCTGGGTTTTATTACCGGCAATGCGGTTGTCTTCTACGTAGCCCGCAGAGTCGGCAAGGAGATCATCAGCGTATTTATCGATGACTCCGGGAAATCCAGTAAACTGATCTGTCTGATCAACGACAACAATCCGGCAATGACCGTTGGTATGGCATGTCTGGTACCCGGTGTGCCTAACGGAATCATCCCTTATCTTGGCGCCCGCGCGGAAATACGCTGGAGACGTTTTGTGGAAGCGATTGCCTATACCTGCTGGCCTCAGATCTTGTGTAACTGTATTGCCGGTCATTTCCTGATCCGCGGTAAATATCTGTTTACGGTCATTACCTTTGTGGCACAGATCCTGCTGATCGTACTCATGCAGAGATACAGGTATAAGTTGTCACGTTACTTCAAAAACACGTTATAAAGAAAAGACTGTTACTTCACTGTAACAGTCTTTTTTCATGTTTACCTGACTGGATTTATGCCTTTCCTGCAGAGCCAAACTGGTTAACCATCTCAATGACTTTCGCTGTGATTGCGTCACATCCAGGTTTCAGAAGCTTGCGGGGATCGTAGCCTTTACCTTCAAGATCCTTACCGGCTTCAAAGTATTTTCTGGTCGCTGCCGCAAATACCAGCTGCAGGTCTGTATTGACGTTGATCTTGGATACACCCATGGTGATTGCCTTGTGTACCTGATCAAACGGAATACCGCTGCCTCCGTGCAGTACCAACGGTTTGCCGTGAACAGCTTCGTTGATTTCTTCCAGACGTTCAAAGTTCAGCCCCTGCCAATCCGGCGGATAAATACCATGAATATTACCGATTCCTGCTGCCAGGAAATCTACACCCAATTCAGCAATCGCTGCACATTCCTTCGGGTCAGCAAGTTCACCGGCAGAAGTAACACCATCTTCTGTACCGCCGATACCGCCGACTTCACACTCAACAGAGATTCCCTTGCTGTGCGCAAGTTCAATAATTTCCTTGGATTTCTTCAGATTTTCTTCGAAATCATAATGAGAGCCATCAAACATAATGGAAGTAAAGCCTGCTTCGATACAAGCTTTCGCGCCTTCAAATGTACCATGGTCGAGATGTAATGCCACAGGAACTGTAATACCCATGGAATCATGAAGATCTCTGACCATATCGGCAACTGTCTTGAAGCCGCCCATATATTTGCCTGCGCCTTCCGAAACCTGCAGAATTACAGGAGAATTCGCCTGCTGGACACCCGCAAGAACTGCCTTTGTCCATTCCAGGTTATTCAGGTTAAACGCGCCGATCGTATAATGGCCTTCATGTGCTTTATTGATCATCTCTGTTGCGGATACCATTACCATGATCTTATTCCTCCTCTTCTAGTACCTATTATTTTATTCCAAAACTAATATTATTCCTAGTATAAATACTTTTACAGCAAAGAAAAACAGGAATTTGTACATATATTCATCAAAGAAGAAGTATAATATAAGCAGCGTAGAATTACGGGAAGGAGAATCAAATGAATCTTTTACAATTATTGTTGAAGACACTGGTTTCAACACAATCTGTCAACTCTGTTTCCAAGAAAACAGGGTTAAGTCAGGAGCTGGTTACCAAACTGATCATTACAGCTCTGCCTATTCTGATCAAATACATGACCAGGAACGCTTCTTCACAGAGCGGCGCGTTATCCCTGCTCGGTGCTCTGACACAGCACAAGGTCACAAAGACCATGGCTGAACAGATCGATGAAGTTGATGAAGTAGACGGCGGTAAGATCATCGGCCATATCCTTGGTGATGATAATGACAAGGTAGTCCGTGCTCTCTCCGCAGAAACAGGCGTCAACACAGCAGATGTTGCCAAGACACTCGGAAGCATCGCTCCGGCTCTTCTGGCAGGTCTTGCGGCAGCAACAAACGCAGCAACCTCCATGGATAAGGCAGACGACGTATTCGATCTCGGTGATCTTCTGACCATGTTCGCAGGCAATCAGTATACCGTACAGCAGCAGCAACAGCAGCAGATCCAGCAGCAGCAACAGCAGGCTACAGTAGCCAATCTGCTGGGAACCCTGTTCGGACAGCCGCAGCAGCCGGTACAGCAGGTTAAACCTGTACAGCAGCAGCAGACACCGATGGGTCTTCTCGGGGCTCTCTTCGGACAGCCGCAGCAGCCGGTACAGCAGACAACTGCCGATACCAGCCTGAACGGTACAGAACTGCTCAACATCCTGACAGCTTTGATGAAGTAATCATAAAAAAACATTGCGGTTTATCTTACGCAATGTTTTTTTATACTCTAGTACTCGTCTTCTTCCCGGGGAAGCGGATTATCTTCATCCTCTTCTTCGTTTTCTAGGAGATCTTCATCATCATCAATCTCTTCGATTTCCGTATGTACTTCGTCAAAACGGCGGCGGTCACGAAGATCCCATTTATTTCCTTTCAGTGAAGCGAACCTTCCATCCATCATGAGTTCGGAATAAAATTCTGCTTTTTTGCGGTTACGATGATTTTCCGGGATATTCATGGTGTTGCACACTTCTACCCACAGGCGGGAAAACTCAATTTCCTTCTTCTGTTCTGACAGACAATGATAAGCGACATCTGTCATGCTTTCTTTCATAGAGGACATACGTATGACTCCTTACATGTGTTCCGGTGCGTTTACACCAATGCTTGCCAGAGCATTCTTCAGTGTAATGCGGCACGCTTCAACCAGTGCTAATCTCTGGGCGGATAATTCCGGCTTTTCCGGGTCTAAAATTCTAGTATCATTGTAGTAACTATGGAATGCCTGCGCAAGTTTTGTGATGAAGTTTACCATTTTGTGCGGTGCTCTGCTGTCTGCCGCGTCCGCAACGACCTGTTCAAACTCATTCATTAACTTCAGCAGGGTCATTTCCTTATCGGTAGTAATCAGATCATAATGATCCGCGAATGTGATTCCGGTTCCCTTTTCCAGTACCGAACACATTCTGGCGTGCGCATACTGGGCATAGTAGACCGGGTTTTCATTACTCTGTTTCTTAGCCATATCCAGGTCGAAGTCCATCTGGGTATCCGCAGCTCTTGACGCGAAGAAGTAACGTACAGCGTCTACACCGGCTTCATCGATCAGATCTCGTAAAGCTACCGCCTTGCCGGAACGCTTGCTTAACTTGAATTCCTGACCATCCTTGATCATTCTTGCCATCTGGATGATATCTACACTGAGTTTATCCGCAGGATATCCAAGAGCCTGTATAGCTGCTTTCAGACGTGGCACATAACCATGATGATCCGCACCGAAGAAATTCACCAGGGCATCGAATCCACGATCCAGTTTATCCAGGTGATAAGCGATATCCGGCATCAGATACGTATAACTGCCGTCGCTCTTGACCAAAACTCTGTCTTTATCATCCCCGAAGGCAGTAGAACGCAGGAACAACGCGCCGTCCTGTTCGTAGGTATATCCTTCCGCTTTCAGCTGATTCAAGGCTTTCTCCACCAGACCACGGTCACGGATATCCTGTTCACTGGTCCAGACATCGAAGCTTACCCGGAATTCTTCCAGATCACGGCGTAACTTGGCAACTTCCGCTTTCAGACCGTAGGCACGGAAATACGGAAGACTCTCCTGCGGATCTGTATCCGCATACTTTGTGCCGATCTCCTTGAAGATCTCTCCGGCAATGATGACCAGATCCTCACCGTAGTATCCATCCTGAGGCATTTCCGCATCTTTGCCGCAAGCCTGCAGATAACGCGCCTGCAGAGACTTGGCCATATTGTTGATCTGGTTTCCGGCATCATTCACATAATACTCTCTGGTTACGTCATATCCTGCCATCTTCATCAGTCTGGCTGTGGAGTCACCGGAGGCGGCTCCTCTGGCATGCCCCGGATGAAGATCCCCGGTCGGATTGGCAGACACATATTCCAGATTATATTTCTTTCCCTGTCCGTGTTTGGAACAGCCATAGTCATCTTTCCGTTCTAGAACCTTACGGATCACTCCCTGCAGAGAATCATGTTTCATAAAGACATTCATGAAACCCGGACCGGCAATCTCGATACGATCCGCACCGGCTTTCTCCAGGTCAAACGCTTCCGCAATCCCGGCAGCTGCCTCTCTGGGATTCATACTGGCTTTCTTCGCGTATTTCATCGCTATATTCGTCGCGTAATCCCCATGCGCCTTTTCTCTCGGCAGACTGAGTTCCACCGACTCCGGTCCAAGATCCATCTGAAGGACAACGGACGCTGCCCTGGCAAACTCACTTTTCAGGTTTTTCTCAATTTCGTTCATAAGTTACTCTCCAAATTCCCAAATCAGGATCTGATGTGTCACCGGCACATCCTCCTGAAGGATATGATATTCGATCTCCCAGCGTTTTTCACTGAGTTCACAGCGGTCCATATATGTTTCCAGCATCATTACTCCGTAAGGGCTTAATACTCTGGCAAAACTCTTCTCTTTCAGGATCAGGTCTGTTTCACTGATCAGATCCGATATACGCTTCAGGACAAAGTGTCCCTGCCCGTATAAGATCTCGTGAGTGATATGATCCGAACTGTTTTCCCTGTACGTAAGCTTTCCCTGACAGATATCTCCAAGATCATCCGCAAGTACTGTACTGGTATGACTTAGTTGATCGTATTGTATCAGTTTTATGTGAATTTTCATAATAATTTCTCTTAAGTATTATATTTGGGAAAGACGGCTTGTCAATATAGAATCAAGATATTCTTACACAGAAAAAAACACCGGACGTTGATTTGTCCGATGTCTCTGTCTATTTTCTCATCAATGGATAGAAGATCCTGTCATCGCTGAGTACCGGACCCCTGACCAGACCGGTGACGATAGCGGAAGCTTTGGATAGTTCTTCGATCTTTCCTGTATGCACGAGGATCCAGATTGCCTTGTTGTCTTCTCCCTGATAAGGGACGTAAGGGCGCTGTCCGACTTCATCATACGCCAGATAGTATCTTTCATCATATCCGGAATTCTTCAGCTCCTGACGTATCTTTTCCACATTCTCCGGCGTATTCTCTTCGTACTTGAAGAGATTCCGGTTCAGGATCCTCTCCGCAAGATCAGCCGCGATGGAATCCTTGTCCAATGTAAGCAGCTGGAAGCCATAACTGCAGGTATACTCATCCAGAGGGAAGAATTCCTCCAGTGTCAGTTCTTCTCCGTTTAACAGCGGAAGTAATGCCGGTACGGTCAAAATCTCCTTACCTTCAGCAGACAGATCACGCAGACGGGTGAACAACATACGTATCACGTTCTCATAACTGCGGGCAACCGGGTGATAATATACCTGCCAGTACATGTGATATCTCGCCATGATATAGTTCTCCACGGCATAGACACCACTCTCCTTGACCACGATATATCCTTCGCTTACACGCATTGTACGCAGGATCCTCTCCAGGTCAAATTCACCGTAGGCAGTACCGGTAAAGTACGCGTCACGCAGAAGATAATCCATACGGTCCGCATCCAGCTGTGCGCTGATCAGCTGAGACAACAAGGGATTCGCATACTGGTTACGCAGCACATCCGCCACATCCTTAGCCAGACCCTCTGCACAGCGATTCAGGATCCCGGAGATCTCAGGATCTTCTTCAATGATCTTCACGGTATACACTTCATGAGAGATCTTTGAGATTGCTTCAAACGCATGGGAATACGGTCCATGCCCGATATCATGCAGTAATGCCGCAAGCATCACCGTAACCTTCTCTTTTTCATCCAGTTCCGCACAGAGATCCGGCACTTCCGTAACCATTCTCCTCACGATCTCGTATACACCCAGGGAATGCGCAAAACGTGTATGATCCGCTGTGTGATAGACCGTATACGCACCGCCAAGCTGACGTATCCGGCGCAGACGCTGAAACCACCGGGAATTGATACAATCCCAGACCACTTCATAATCCACGTGAATATATCCGTGTACCGGATCACGCAGAACTTTTTGTTCCGATGTCTTTCTGAACATATTCTAGATTCTTTCCAGCAGTACTACTGCCTGTGCGGCAACACCTTCCTGCCTGCCCACAAAACCCATTTTCTCACCACGTGTAGCCTTGACCGATACCTGATCGATATCACACTCAAGAACCCGGGCAAAGTTTTTACGCATCTGTTCGATATGCGGAGCCATCTTCGGTTTCTCAATCAGGATCAGACTGTCAACATTACCGATACGGTAACCTCTCTCTTTCATCATTTGAACAACTTCTGCCAGAATCTTCAGAGAGTCCGCTCCTTCCCACTTGGGATCCGTATCCGGGAACCAATGTCCCAGATCACCCAGAGCCAGAGCGCCGAGGATTGCTTCCGCAACCGCATGTGTCAGCGCATCCGCGTCACTATGTCCGTCCAATCCCATGGTATGTGGTATCTCCACACCTCCGAGAATCAGTTTTCTGCCTTCTTTAAGACGATGTATATCTGTGGATTGTCCGATTCTCATATTTTACCCTTCACTTTCAAATAGATTATACTTCAATTTCGGTAAACCTTTATAATGAAGCTATGAAAAGAATGGTTATCCCTGACGATGTGAGAGAATGTATGCATGTACTCGAACAAGCCGGATATGAAGTCTATATCGTGGGCGGTGCGGTAAGGGATTTTCTCTGCGGCCGTCCGATCCACGACTATGATCTGACCACCAGCGCGTCTCCGGCAGAGATGCAGGAACTCTTTCACGCGTATCAGACAAATACACAAGGACTGAAACACGGTACTTTGGGTGTGATCCTGCAGGGAAGAAAAACAGAGATCACTACCTACCGCCAGGATAACTCTTATACCGATCACCGGCATCCCGGCAACGTTACCTTTACCCGGTCCGTACAGGAGGACTGCGCCAGACGTGACTTTACGATCAACGCGATGGTTTATCATCCGGATACAGGCATACGGGATTTCTTTGGTGGTATGCAAGACCTGGACAGCCGTATCATCCGTACTGTCGGAGACCCTGTGCAGCGCTTTGAAGAAGATGCGCTGCGGATCATGCGGGCGATCCGGTTCAGCTCGGAACTTGGATTTACGATTGAACCGGCGACCGATGCGGCAATCTTCCGGAAGAAGGAGGATCTGCGCTACATTGCGGCTGAACGCCTGCAGGAAGAACTGATCCGCATCCTGAAAGCGCCATACGGCACCGAAGTGATCTTCCGTTACCTCCCTGTCCTGCAGGTCTTTCTGCCTGAGATTGCGTCTGTACCGGAAGCTCTCCGTACATTGCCGGCAGTACCGGAAATGAAGATGGCTGCCCTGTTGTCTGCGGTTCCTGAATCTTCCGTACATGGAATCCTGACGAGAATGAAGTTTTCCCGGGAATTCTGTATTCATACCGAAGAGATGATTCAAAGTCTCGATATACCTCTGAAGAACCGAAAAGATCTCAAGCATATGCTTAACCGCATGCGTACTCCCTTCGGTGATCTTTTGACCTTCAAGTCTGCCTTTGACTCTTCTATACAGAAAAGCAGGATGTTATCGATCTACGGAGATATTCAGAATATGGGAGATTGTTACAGGCTGAAAGACCTGAAGATCAACGGTGAGGATATGATCCGGATCGGATTCCGGAACCAGGAGATCGGCAAGGCATTACAGACTATTCTTGAACAAGTCATCGAAGGAAAACTGCCGAACGAAAAAACAAGTCTTACGGCATATGCCGAAGACCTGTTTCAATCCGCAGATACAGAAAATACTTATAATTCTTTCTGAAAAGCGATACGCGGGGCAGTTCCCCCGATATAGACATTCCCGCATCGCACAAAGCCGTTCTTGGTGATCCATCTCTGCATGGACAGATTCTTTTCGTGTGTATCGATCCGGAGATTTCGTATACCCAGAGACTGCGCTTTCTTCTCCGCGTACTTCAGCAGTTCTGCCGCATATCCCTGTCCCTTCTCTGCTTTCTCCACAGCAATCCGGTGGATCACACCGTAGGGTTCATCATTCAGCCATTCCCCGTTTTCAATCTTCAGGTAGTCCTCTTCCACCCCGAACCGGAGATAACAGGTACCGATAATTCTGTTGTTTCTGATCAAAACCAGACTGTTGTTTTCTTCGATATCCTTGAATATCGTTTCTTCGTTGGGATATCCGTTCTGCCACTGATCAATACCTTTTTCCTTAAAGTACTGCTTACCTTCATTGATCACACGCATGACATCCGCAACATCTTCTGTCCGTGTTTCTCTGACTTCCATAAAAAAGCGGAGTTATCTCCGCTGTACCTCCTATAACTTATAAAACTCTTCTACATTTACAACAAAGATGGTAGCTCCGCCAACCTGTACTTCTACCGGGAATGACGCAAAACGTCCGTTATCATAACTTGCGGTAGAAGGCACGATTTCCGTACGTTGTTTGGACTCTTCACCGATGATCTGAATACAACGCTCTACCTTGTCATCTTCAGTACCGACGATCAAGGTAGTATTTCCTGCGCGCAGGAAACCGCCGGTTGTGGCCAGACGCGTCATCTGATAATTCTCTTTTGTCAGTGCGGATGATACATTGGACGCATCATCGTTTGATACAATCGCAAGAACCAGTTTCATCTTCTTACCTCCGATATGGATATACTATTATTTTACCATTTATACGTTAAAGCGGAAGAACACAATATCCCCGTCACGCATAACATATTCTTTTCCTTCCAGACGGATCTTGCCATGTTCCTTCAAGGCAGGTTCTGTCTTATATTCCATCAGATCCTCATAGCTATAGATCTCTGCCCGGATAAAGCCACGTTCAAAGTCTGTATGAATAATACCGGCACACTGCGGAGCTTTCATTCCTTCTTTGAATGTCCAGGCACGGCATTCCGGTTCGCCTACGGTAAAGAATGTACGCAGGCCGAGGAGATGATACGCTTCCACGATAATCTGATCCAGACCGGATCTGGTGATTCCCAGTTCTTCCATGAAGAGCTGTTTTTCTTCTTTGGATAAACCGGCAAGTTCTTCTTCGATTTTTGCGCAGATAGCGATACAGCCGCTGTTTTCCTGATCCGCAAAGGCCTTTACCTTCTGATAGTACGCGTTGTTTTCCGGTTCGTTGATCTCATCTTCTCCCATATTCGCAATGTAGATCACAGGTTTGGATGTAAGTAAAGAGAAACCCTTCAGGATCTCTTTCTCCGAATCGTTCAGGTCCATAAGACGTACAGGTGTACCGGCTTCCAGGGCATTCTTCATCCGGGTCAGTACGGCATACTCTTCGGCAGCTCCTTTTTCCTTGGTCTGTGCTTTCCTCTGGACTTTGGAGATCCGGTTCTCTACCGTCTCAAGATCCGCGATACATAGTTCTACATTGATCTCGTCAATATCCCGCAGAGGATCCACATTACCCTCCACATGCATGATGTTATCATCGTCAAAACAACGGACAACATGGCATACCGCATCAACTTCACGGATATGGGAAAGGAACTGGTTTCCGAGTCCTTCTCCCTTGGATGCGCCTTTTACCAGTCCGGCAATATCGGTAAATTCAAAAGTCGTATAAATCGTGCGTTTCGGGTGAAATAATTCCACGATCCTGTCCATGCGTTCATCCGGTACTTCGACAACACCGACATTAGGACTGATCGTCGCAAAAGGATAGTTCTCAGCGAGAACCTGACTGTTAGTAATGGCATTAAATAAGGTGGATTTCCCGACATTCGGCAATCCGACAATTCCTGCGGTCAACGGCATAGTTTATTCCTGCTCCTGCTCTGTTTCTGCTCTTTGTATGACTTTCTTCAGCTTACGTTCAAATTCATGGCGCGGAAACATGATCACATTTCCGCATCCCTGACACTTGATCTTGATATCGGCTCCCATACGGATGATCTTCCAGTATTTGGATTTCCGGCAGGGGTGTTCCTTTTTCATCTCAACAATATCATTTAGTCCATATTCGGGAATGATCATATCTTCCTCTTTCTATAACTGACCGGAATCCAAAAGAATCGTCACCGGTCCGTCATTCAGTAATCTCACTTTCATCTCTGCGCCAAATATACCCTCTTCCACGGTAAAACCCAGACTTCTCAGATACTCATTCAGGTAAAGATAGAGTTTTTCCGCATGTTCGGGACTTCCCGCACCGGTAAAACTCGGGCGGTTTCCTTTACGGCAGTCTGCCAGCAGTGTAAACTGTGATACAGACAAGATCTCTCCTCCGACCTGTGTCAGTGAAAGATTCATCTTACCCTGTTCATCTTCAAAGATCCTCAGTTTACTGAGTTTATCCGCCATTTTCCTTACTGTCTGTTCGTCATCCGCATCGGTAACACCGACAAGCAGAAGAAACCCTTTTCCGATCTTTCCGTGTACTGAACCATCAATGGTTACGGAAGCTTCCGATACTCTTTGAATTACTATTTTCATACCTCATGTATTATACCATTAAAGAAAAAGTCCTTACAGGACTTAATCATTTTCTTCACTATAGTATTTCATGACTTCTTCCGCGAATCTCTGTGCCCGGATAAGATCACCCTTGTTGGGTCTCTTCCGGTTAAAGAACAGGAATTTCCCCTTCATCCGCAGATGTACGGGATACACTTCGATCTCCTTATGTTTCAGCAGGTTGATTGCGGGTTCCATCTGATCTTTCCCTGAAGTAGAAGTACTGAATACCGCTGCCGCATGGATCCTGTTAGCCGGAAGATTATCCAGATAATCCAGAAGATTCTGGTCCGGTTTCCCGCCGTAGATACCCATTCCGACAAATAACAGGTCGGTATCAGGAAGGATATGAGGCTGAGCGATGTCGATCGCTTCTACACCGCAGGCAGCAGCCACAGCCTGGGCAACTTTCGCAGTATTCCCGGATCTTGAGTAATAAATTACATTGATATTCATTATTTCTTATCCTCACCAAATAATTCTGTAACGAAACTGTTGATAAAGCCCAGAATGACAGACGCCAGAATAATTGTGGGGAATGTGTCCACCGCACTGCCGCTGAAAGATAATGCTGTCTTAAGAATAAATCCGTTGATCACAAAAGAGAATAAACCCAGAGTTATGATGTTGAGCGGAAGCGTAATGACTTTCAGCACCGGTTTAAGGAAACGGTTCAAAACACCAAGTACCGCTGCCGTAACAAGCAATGCGTAAGTACTGTCAAAAGATATCCCCTGCATAAGAACATCCAGGATCAATAAAGATACAGCGTTTACCAATATCGTACGTATCATTTTATCAGTGAGAATATACCATGTTTACTTCAGAAAACCTATAGTTTTACCGTATTTCCGATAATGTTCACACAATTACTGCGGAGGCCTCAGACTCTTCCCGGCCAGGAAGACAAAGAAGACGACACATACACCGATGGAGAACAAATCAAAGTAGTAACGGAAATTACTCTCCTCCGGGATGATGGTATTCTGGTAAGTTTCGATTCTCTTATTCATCTCTGCGCGGGTAACTTCCGTACCATTTACGGTAAAGATCAGTTCTGCCTGAATCAGTTCAGGATTGGAACTGTCCCTGCCGAGAACAGAGATTTCATACTTTAACATATCTTCGGTAATACTTACCGGAAGTAATGCGGAGAAGTCATTTTCCGCACTGAAGATCACGTTATGGGTGTGCTTTCTTCCGTCGTAGACTTCCACGGTTTCTTCACCGATATCTTCCACGGTGATCGTTACTGTACGGTAGTGATCAAACCCGTATTCCAGCAGTAACCGGGCATCCCGGTAACAGGCTTTTTCGCTTTCTTCTCCGAGAACTACGGCAATCAGGGATGTATTTCCTCTTCGGGCATTGACCGCCAGCACAAAGCCGCCTTCTTTTGTATACCCGACTTTACATCCTGTTGCCAGGTCATAATGATCTGCGCCGCTGCGGATCATCTCGCATCCTGCGGCCAGAATACGCTGATTTACCTGCAGATTCGTCGGCTTGATGATGTAGGAGCTGGCCTCAAACGTCTGCTTGAAACGCTGGTTTTTCAGTGCTTTACGGACCAGGAAAGCAATATCTCTGGCACTGGTATACTGATCCTCCTGGGAGTATCCGTAGATATTCCGGAACTGCGTATCATTTAGTTCCCAGGTTTCCGCCTGCTGGTTCATCCGGTTCAGGAGTTGCTCCTGGCCGCCCATTTCCTGCGCAATCATGGCAGCTGTATCGTTGGCATTTGCCAGCATGGCCGCATACTCCATATCTTCCACAGTAAGAGTCTCACCTTCCTGGATCCAGATCACACCGGCACTGTGGTCATACATCGCAAATGTCTCCGGAGACATCGTAACCTGTTTCCCGGACTTGATCGTTTCTCCGGACAGGTATACTGCCATCAGTTTTGAAAGACCTGCCGGATCATAGTGGTCCTTACTGTTCTTCGACAGTAAAACCGTTCCTGTATTCTCATCGATCAGGATCGCTGCCGGTGCGGAGATCTCCGGTCCTTCATACGTTTCTTCCTCGGCATATACAGGTTGTATGCCAAGCAGGAAAAAACACAGGATAAACAATAAGAACTTCTTCATGTGCATATTCTACCACAGAAAAAGGCACTTATCGTGCCTCGTGTTTATCTGCTTCACGGATGATCCTGTCCAGATCAGCGTTTTGAAGCTTTCTTGCGTATTCTTTTTCCGCTTCTTCCAGTTTTTTCAAGAGTTCATCCAACTGTGAACTGACATCTCTATCTGCTGCCATTTGTATCACCACCTGTCGCAATGATACCTATTGTAGCACGAAGAAATTGAATGTCACGCTTGTATTTCCAACCGGTTTGTGCTTGGGAATTCTTACTGAATACCAGTGACTTTGTAGTCTTTGGCTTCTACGGCAGCTTTCAGAACGTCATCTGCGACTTCGTGTGAAAGCTTGACTACTGCTGTGCCTGCTTCATGATTCGCCTTGGCTTCAACGACACCGTCAATCGCTTCCAGTGCTTTCTTTACTGTTGCTTCACAGTGCATGCACATCATTCCTTCAACCTGTAATACCTTTTCCATCTCTTTTTCCTCCTTGGTTTTATGTATTCCGATATATGTATAATCTTCCTCTTCCACGGCCTTCCTGACCGCTTCCAGGTCAATTTCTTCTGTACTGTAAATTTCTGCGGTACCTGCGGTATGATCCGCTTTCACTTGTGTCACATGATCGATCTTGGAGATTGCCTTGACGATCCTTGCTTCACAATGTTCGCACATCATCCCTTCAATATCAACTACCGTGCACAGTTCTTTCGGCGTCACCGGTGTTTCCTTTTCCGGTTCTGCCTGTTTCTTCAGTTTCTTATCCTTACTGTTGTCATGCATGTTAAACAGATTCAGACGCAGGGCATTGGTTACGACTGTAAACGAAGATAAACTCATGGCAGCTGCGCCAACCATCGGATTCATCTTGTAGGCAAACAATCCGGCTGCCAGAGGGATACAGATCAGGTTGTAGAAGAATGCCCAGAACAAGTTCTGATGAATATTCGTCACTGTAGCACGGCTGAGACGGATCGCTGCCGGAACATCCTTCAAACCACTCTTCATCAGGACAACATCTGCCGCGTCGATGGCAACATCTGTACCCGCGCCTACCGCAATACCGATATCCGCGCGTGTCAGCGCCGGGGCATCATTAATTCCATCACCGACCATGGCGGTTTTTCCACGTTCCATCAAACTGCGGATAACGCTTTCCTTGCCGTCTGGAAGCACACCGGCAATCACCTTGTCTACACCTGCCTGTCTGCCGATTGCATTCGCGGTTTTCTCGTTATCTCCTGTCAGCATGACGACCTCAATTCCCATGTTCTGCAGTTCTTTTACCGCCTGGGGAGAATCTTCCTTGATCACATCCGCCACAGCGATAATACCCATCAATTTCCCGTCATATTCAAAGAATAACGGTGTTTTTCCTTCTTCCGCAAGAGCTGTACTCATTTCTTCTGTTTTTGGAGAGATCTGCGCATGTCTGCGGATATACTGCAGATTTCCTGCGTTGGCTGTCTTTCCGCCCAATACAGCAGTAAGTCCGTTGCCCGGAAGCGCCTTGAATTCCGTGACATCTTCCGCGTTCAGTTTCAGTTCTTCCGCTTTTGCGACAATTGCGCGTGCCAGAGGATGTTCGGATTTATCTTCTACGGCATAAGCCAGTTCCAGTAACTGTGTCTCAGAAACACCTTCTGCCGGAAGAATATCCGTCACTCTGGGTTCACCGGAAGTAATCGTACCTGTCTTATCCAGGGCAACAATCTGCACATTACCGGCTGTCTCCAGACTTTCCGAAGTCTTGAACAATACACCGTTTTTGGCCCCCATACCATTGCCTACCATGATCGCTACAGGTGTTGCCAGGCCCAGCGCGCACGGACAGGAGATGACCAGTACAGAGATTCCTCTCGCCAATGCGAAACTGAGAGATTGTCCGGCAATCAGCCAGCCGATCGTTGTTACTACCGCAATCCCGATCACTGCCGGCACAAAGTAAGAAGAAATCGTATCTGCCAGACGGGCAATCGGAGCTTTGGTCGCAGCCGCGTCACTGACCATCTGGATGATCTGGGATAATGTCGTATCTTCACCGACACGGGTTGCCTGACAACGGATATATCCGGACTGGTTGATCGTTGCGGCAGAGACCTTATCTCCCGGCTCTTTATCGACAGGAATACTTTCTCCTGTAAGCGCAGCTTCATTTACTGCACTATTCCCTTCGGTCACGATCCCATCCACGGGGATACTCTCTCCGGGATAGACCACAAAGACATCTCCGGTATGTACCTCTTCAATGGATACTTCCGTCTCCTGGCCGTCACGTAAGATCTTCGCTGTCTTCGGCGCCATTTTCATCAGGCTCTTTAACGCGTCTGTCGTCTTCCCCTTGGATCTGGCTTCCAGCATCTTACCTACGGTAATCAGTGCCGGAATCATCGCCGCCGATTCAAAATACAGTTCATTGTGATACAGCGGCATCAGATCCATATTCCCTGCCCCGGAAGTTATCATCCCGGTCATTTGGAAGAATACGATCAGACTCCATAAGAAGGATACCGATGATCCCAGAGCCACCAGGGTATCCATATTCGGAGCTCCATGGATCAAGGAAGTAAACCCGTTGGTAAAGAACTTATGATTGATGATCATGACGATCAGCGCCAGAATCATCTGTACCAGGGTAAGTCCGAGGTGATTATGCGTAAAGTATCCCGGCAGGGGAAGCCCAAGCATATGTGTACCCATGGTGATATACATCAGTACGATCAGAAAGCCAACCGACAGGATCAGTCTTCTCTTCAGTACCGGGGTTTCATGGTCTTTCAGAGCTTCTTCTTCCGCCGCCAGTTTTGATACATTCTGTGATTGTGCTCTTTTCAGTGATGCTCCGTATCCGGCATCCCGTACAGCCTGAATGATTTCATTCGCGGATGCGCTTCCTTCCACACCCATGGAATTGGTCAGCAGGCTTACACTGCAGGTCGTTACACCCGGCACTTTACTGACCGCTTTCTCTACTCTTGCCTGGCATGCGGCACAGCTCATGCCGGTAACTATATATTGTTCCATCGTCTACACCTCTATTTCATCAGTTTCTGAAGCACCGCCACCAATTCATCCACGGTCTCTTCATTCCCTGCCTTGATATCCTCACTGACACAGCCCTTGATATGACATGCCAGAAGTACCTTGTTAAAGCTGTTCAGGGCACTTGTGGCCGCCGATACCTGTACGAGGATGTCCGGACAGTACGCATCGTTTTCCACCATCTTCTCAATGCCGCGGATTTGTCCCTCAATCCGGCGAAGCCTGGTGATCAGATCCTGTTGTTCCTTCACTGTTCTTTTTTTATGTGTATGTATATGTTCCATAGTTTTCTCCCACAGGTATAGTATACCCCCGTACCGTATGTGTCAATAATGAATTTAGTTGTTGACAGAGAATGGATAACAGGATATAGTATAGACAGTTAGTTGTAACTAACCATCTGTTGAAGCCAGGCATCGTTCCTCCAACAGTAGTTGTCCTGATAGTTCTCCTGTGCCTGGTCATGTCCCCATTGTTGTCCTGTTTCCCAGAATATGACAACCACAGATGACGTCTGAGCTGACCGATGCGGCGCGGACAAGATTGATCGGAATCCGGATGCCCCTCGCTCCGGATTTCTGTTTTATACGGATAAATCCCGCCCGGAACCTGCCGTGACGGGATTTCTTAATACACAATGTATGATCTACTCCAGAATGATCTCCAGCAGTTCCGCATTTCCCTCTCCGTAATAACGGAAATACAATTCCAGATCCTCTTCTTGGAATGATAAATTTGTACCGGCAACACTCCACTTCTCCTGACTGCCCAGCCGGATCATACCGCGGCAGTTTTCTTCCCTGCAGTGTATATCCGTATAGATCTTCACATATCCATCCT
Source organism: Solobacterium sp. (assembly GCA_017430925.1). Lineage (GTDB taxonomy): Bacteria > Bacillota_I > Bacilli_A > Erysipelotrichales > Erysipelotrichaceae > Bulleidia. The sequence goes on from JAFRMA010000051.1 coordinate 19,013, forward strand.
TGTCTGCGCGATAATTCAGGGATATATGATTCGTCTCTTTCAGAGATATGTATTTATAACCGATGATGGTTCCTTCCCGGATATTGGTGATATAGCGTTCTTCGTTTGCTGCAGTCAGATACGGAAACTCCACATCTTCTTCTGTCCGGTAACGTCCGATGGAGTTTAGCAGCCGCATATGTCCGTTGGTCAGGTTACAGCAGTATACCGCAGGATATGTTCCCCTGCCGGATAAAGGCCCCGGATTCATTCCGCTGGTTGTAACACATACCTGAGGGATGAAGCCATCCTCGTTGATCTGTACCCGTTCCGCGCATCCCTGGCGATGATACATGTTTGTGGTCGTGTGACGGTGGTAGAAGATGTACCACTGTCCGTTTACCTGCACCAGACCTCCGTGATTATTCCCGATCGACATGACCGGATCATTTTCAGTTCTTCCGTTATACCCGATATCTCCGTTACTGATGATTACACCGCCGTATGTAAATCCCCGCAGAGGCTCATTACTGACCGCGTAGCACAGCGCATGTGTATGATCCGAAGAATATACCAGATAATACAAATCATTGATTCTGCGCACGGAAGGAGCCTCAAAATACGGATTCGGCTCAAACCCTGTCCCTTCCGCATAATCTCTGCTTGGAAGTACCGTATACGGTCCATCCTTTACCGTTAACATATCCTCTTCAAGTTCCACAGCACTGCACCCAGGAAAATCCTGTCCGCGGTACAGAGGAATATCTATGGTACACGGCGAGAAGCCAAAGTACAGATACACCTTACCACCGGTATAGATCACAGAGGGATCATACGGCTGACGATCACTCAGCACTGTACCATCCGGATAAGATACCCTGCCCAGGAAGGTATAATGCCCTCCCGGAGTATCACAAACAGCTACGTGGATCGCATTCACAAACTTCGGGCAATAATACAGATAGTACCGTCCATCCGGTCCCTGACATACATCCGGCGCATACATCGGAAGCTGATCCGGATTACAGGGATCCTCTGCCTTACGGAAGATCACTCCCTCATAACGCCAGTCTGACAAATCATCCAGAGGAGCCGAATAAGTCACATAGTCATCCTCACAGAACTCCGTGCCGTCCTCCTTGTCATGACTCCCATACACGTATAAGCGGTTTTCAAATATGTGTGGTTCTCCGTCGGGAATATGTTCATACAACGGGAGATAGGGATTGATACATTGTTTCTTCATGATCATCACATTCCTTTCAGCCTTCGGATTAATTACCATGTCTACTTTAATCATATCTCTGTCCCATAAGAATCTGCAGTAAAAAAGAAGACTCTTTTCGAATCTTCTTTATTCTGTAATATCGACAAGATAGGAATCAAGCATGTTCTCCCGGATCACACGGTAATGCGGCAGATACAGCTTCCTGTACTGCTCGCTGTGATGAACGGAGGGATATGCGTTACTCCGGTGAATTGCCAGGAATTCTGTCAGTTCATCGTGAGAGAACGAAAAGCCAAATTCCTCTTCATGTTTCTGCAGGAATGTCAGCTTACGCAGATATTCCGTCATTGATCCCCTGTGGATATCCGCTGTCCGGATAAAACACTCACTGACAGCTTCCGGGGAATAGATCCCGGCTGCCTTGAATATATTTACCCGTACCAGATGATTTCCTATGGGAACGATCAGATCTTCATCTCCCTCAACATCTGCGCATTCATCCAGCAGATACAGTAATACACGTGTATTATCATTCATCGCATGTCCCGGACCAAATTCGTTCTGATAGATCAGTTTGATGACATCCTGCGGTTTCATCTGCGGATATTTCTGCACATGCATATGCAGTATTCTGGCTAATTCTTCCATATTACCCTCTCAGTTTCAATGCCTTTTCCATCTCTCTCTTAGCGTCTCTGAGTTTCTCTGATTCACGTTTATCAAAGAGATTCTTACCTTTGGCCAGAGCAATCTCCATCTTGGCTTTCCCGTCTTTCAGGTAGATCCTGACCGGAATCAGTGTATATCCTTTCAGACGAACTTTATCGTATAACTTACGTATTTCGTATTTATGCAATAGTAGTTTCCTGTCTCTTGTCTCATCTACATTAAAGATATTTCCATACTTATACGGAGAGATATGCATACCCTTGATCCAGGCTTCTCCCTTGATGATCGTAATAAATGAATCTTTGAACTGTACACGTCCCTCCCGTATGGATTTGATTTCCGTACCGGTCAGGGCCATACCGGCTTCAATTCTTTCTTCCAGGAAGTAGTCGTGGGAAGCCCGTTTATTTCTGGCGACGGTTTTTTCTTTCTCTGGTTTTTGTGCCACGCTGCCTGCCTCCTTTTCGTTCTTTCCGGTCATTCCGCACGGGAACTTGTTTCTTCTTTACTTCTTTGACATATGGTTCCAGATCGATCGTCCCGGTCTCTTTGACTGCCTGTATGACCTTTACTTTGATCCGGTCACCCAGAGTATATTTCTTCCCGTGTCTTTCCCCATACAGACGGTGATATGTACCATCATAGACATAGTAATCATCTTTCAGGTTTTCTACTTTTACCAGACCTTCAATCGTATCCGGGAATTGTACATAGAAGCCGAAGTTCAAGACAGATACAATGATTCCCTCCAGTACAGTACCCACTTTGGACATCATATATTCCGCTTTTTTCATGTCTTCGACATCACGTTCTGCTTCCATGGATACCCTTTCCCTGAGAGAAGACTGCACAGCGATATCTTTCATCTTTTCCCGGTCCGTACCACGGTTCTTCTGATGATTGAAGTAATACCTGCGGATCATCCGGTGAACAACCAGATCCGGGTATCTGCGTATAGGAGAGGTGAAGTGCAGATAGCTTTCTTCCGCCAGACCGAAATGTCCCAGACAGCTGTCTTCGTAACGGGCTTTCTGCATACACCGCAGCAGCATCTGTGACAGGATATACTCTTCTTTTGTGTCTTTCAAAGATGCCAGATATGCCTGTAATTCGGTATTCAGGGAGGATTTCCCGGCAATCCGAAGCGCATGCTCAAACGGTGCTGCCGCATTCGCAAACTCCTTCAATTTACGCATTTCCGGTTCCTCATGCACTCTGTAGATCCCGGGAATATCTTCTTTCTGCAGCAGATCTGCGACACAGACATTTGCGGCAATCATACAGTCTTCGATCATCATCTCGGCTTCTCCGCGTACTTCCGGTTCAACCTTGACCGGGTATCCCTGGTCATTCACGGTGATCTTGGATTCCGTAGAGCTGAAGTCCAGGGCTCCGCGTTCATTGCGTTGTTTACGGATCGCCCGCGCGCAATCCCGCAGCACCAGAAGATCTTCCTGACATACATGTTCCCTGAGTTCTCCTTCAAAGAACGCGTTGACTTTCTGATAAGTCATTCTTGCACAGGAAATGATCCAGGAAGGATAAACCGTATAAGACAGGATATTCCACTGGGTATCAATATCCATATCACAGGTCATGGTAAGACGTTCTTCTTCCGGATTCAGACTGCAGATACCATTACTCAGGATCTGCGGTAACATCGGTACGACCTTATCCACCACATACACGGATGTGCCACGCTTGAAAGCCTCCTGATCGATGGCTGACCCCTCTTTCACATACCAGGATACATCCGCGATCGACACCTTCAGATTCCATCCGGACTCTGTCTTCTTCACGGATACCGCATCATCAAAATCCTTGGAATCCTCTCCGTCAATTGTAAACGTGATTTCCTTTGTCAAATCCGTTCTTCCGGTTTTCTCATTATCCTCCACAGGATGATAGACTTCGTCTGCCTCTTTCAGCACTTCTTCCGGGAATACCGGATCGATTTCATGGCTGAGAAGTTTACCGAGGATATCCACACCAGGATCATTGATATACCCGATGACTTTCTCCAGACTGACTTTCATCGGTTCCCCGTATCTCTCAATAGCCATGTAGGTCTTCATCCCGGCAACCGGATGGAAATCTCTGGGAATCTGTACGGTCATCAGCACATTCTGATACAGTTCATCATCCGGGAACCACTTCAAACCGCGTCCTCTCTGTACAAATGTTCCAACCAGGTGTGTAACTGCACGTTTCAGTACGGTCAGAACTTTGGCAGACTTCTGGTCCTTGGATAACATAACTCTTACAGTATCCCCGTTCATTGCGTCCAGGAGATCTTCCTTAAAGATCTTCACTGACTCATCATCCACGGTAATATACCCGGTTCTGTTCTTGTTTATCCGTATGACGGCAGTAATCATCCCCGCCTGTTCCGCTGTAGCGTACATATTCCGCGCTGAACGCACAATGAAAAACTCATTCTCCAGTTCATCCATTGCCTTGGAGAATAACGCGTACTCCGAAGATTTCTGAATACCTGCTTTCTGCTCGATATCCTTTCTCCGCAGTGTATACTTCTTTTCTTTCTTCAGGACCTCCAGGATCCTTTCTTTCATCTTTTCCATAGTCATCTATAAAAAGAGCTGGTTTTAACCAGCTTTATTTCACGATTCGGATCGCGATTACCAGAATAAAGAAGATTACCCCGAGAACCAGTGTCAGGTTGGATATGACTTTCTCGGATCCTCTTTCCTTGACATTCGCAAACAGATTCAATCCTCCGTTCCCCGTAAATGCTCCGGAGATACCATCGGATTTACCCGCCTGTAACAGACAGAGAATAATCAATAAAGCGGAATCTATCATTAACAATGCACTCAGCATAAACAAAAAACCTCCTCAGTGATGCTTTGTCATTTTACAATAGCACCAGAAACTTGTAAATAGTTTATTCTCCCGCAGCTGCTTCACAAGTAACGGTACTGCCGTCCCCGAGATGAATCACCGCTCTCCAGATCTCACCCTCCTGTACATTCATAACAGGCAGCTGGTAGTAATTGACGATTGCATGGACCATGTATACTTCATCGTAGGCAGTATCGTATAATTCCCCGTTACGGTAGAATTCCACATAGTCGATCTGTTCCGGATATAACGCCGCCAGACGGATGAACCGCTTGTTTTCATAGACCAGATTTTTCTCCAGACCACACAGCCGGAAGTGATCCACCTGTGCAGGATCGATCTTCTCTATACCCAGTTCTTCTTTCATTCTTAACGCAAAGTATTCATCTTCTCCGGGAAGTATACCCCAGTCCGCAGGTGGTTCCTGCTTGGTGAAATTGTTGTAGTATCCCCAGGATACACCGTTACTCATAGCGATCTTCATTGCGCCGATGGACGGGGAATCCTCGTTGATCACAATTGGACGTAAAGGACGGATTTTCTTCGCTTTCTGAATCAGATGATATAACTGTGTGCGGCTCTGACTGTTCCCGTGGATCAGGATGACATCTGAATTCCCGGCAACCGCTTCTGAGAAATAACCACCGGTACCGCTGCATCCAACAGGCATATGCCCGGACGCTTCTCTGGCTTTTTCCATCAGATGCACTACCCCGTAGTCCTGGTGAATTACCGGACGATCCTTGAAATCATACACATCGTTCTCGTTCGCAATCTCAATAATCACATTGGTATACCCTTGTTCTCTCAGCCACGTACAGGCAGTTACTACCGCATTCTCAATTTCCTGATCATTTTCCAGGAATCTGGTCTGCGCACCGTACAGAAGACTGACGATCACCACCATGCCCAATTCATCACAGGCAGTAATCAGGCGATCCATACGGTTCAGATAAGCCGGATCCATCTCTGTACCGTGATTTCTGTACGGGTTATTGATAATCGTCTTGTTGTCGATTGTAAAGGCTGGTCCTCCGCCCTGGAAGCCCACAGTGACAGCACGCAGACCGCACACATACCATTCCGGCAATGCCCGGATCAGATCGTCAGTATTCTTCTCAGGATCAAATACACGTCCAAAACGCTGATATCTTTCCCTGCCTGACGCATCATCGAATACACCCTGGATAAACCTCGCATTCATCAGGAATCCCTCGTATCTGGTATCTTTGATTTCTACATATGTATACTGTCCGTTAATCAGGAACTTATCTTCCTGGATTGTTAACCTGGTTTTCATCGGCATACCTCATTTCTATATCTTTTATCATATTTATTATACCTTCATCCCAGAAAAGATTCCCGGGGAATAAGAAAAGGATCTGTATCATCCTTTAGGGATGAACAGACCCTTTCGTTAAATATTTGTCTTAGATTCTTTCAGTTTATTCTGGTCAGCTTATTTCTTTTCTACATACCAGAATCTGCCACGCTGGAGGTTCTTCCAATCCTGGCTCTGCAGTGTGTAGGAAACATAACCGATTACAGGAACGACGAAGCATTCTTCTTCGATAGCATAGTTTTCAATTTCGTGCATAGCAACGATACGGTCATCACCGAGTTTTGCCTGAGAAGCAACGATCATTTCATCGCACTTTTCGTTACCGGAAGAAACAACCGGACCTGTAGATGTTGTCTTCAGCAGATCTGTGAATGTGGAAGCATCATAGTAGTCAGCAGAGAAACCACCACGGCAGATCTCATAGATACCATTTTCACGATCATCGAAGAATGTACGGATTTCAGCGTTCTTGATCTCGAGATCAATGTAGATATCCTTGTACTGTTCACGGAGAATAGCAGCAACTGTATCATGCAGGTCAGAAGCGTTGGTGTAGTAAACAAGGTGCAGCTGGTTATTTTCGTTGTATCCTGCTTCTTCCATCAGAGCACGAGCTTCATCCTTGTCTGTGTAAACCAGCTGGTGTTCAGCATCCTGTTCTTCACGGAAGTCACCATTCAGGCCTGGAATACCCTTGGAAACAAGTCCATACAGCGGATAGTAGATGGTGTCGTTGTCGAGAGCTGTGCAGATGTAGTCTCTGTCAAGACCGATCTGGAGAGCACGACGTACACGGCGATCCTGCAGTGCAGGCTGATCGTTGTTGTGGCTGTTGATATAGATGTAGTAAGAAGCCGGTGTCTTGGAAATAACGAGTTCCGGATTTCCCGCATACATCTTGGCAACTGCGTTACCCAGGGAGTTCGCATAGTAGATTTCCTTTGTCTGGAATGCCATTAACTGAGCATCCATATCTGTGATAACCTTACCGACGATCTTTTCTGTAACAACCTTATCTGCATGTGAGAAGTATTCATTTCTCGCAAATTCGAAACGTGTCGGAGCATCCAGGTATGTCAGTTTGTAAGCGCCGTTTGTCGGAACAGTAATATCATTTGCCCACTGGCTGTCATGTTCTACAGCAATCTCCGGACGAAGCGGGAGGTAGCAGGACATGGTCATTGTGGATGTGAAGTATTCACAAGGCTGTGTCAGTGTCATTTCGATTGTATAGTCATCAACTGCGCGGAGACCGACATCGTCCATGTCAGCAACATCATCCATGTTTTCGGAATGCGGTAAAGCACCTACTACATAGTCAGCCAGGTACTGGGAATACAGTGAGTTACCTTTACCCATACCGATAGCACGCTTCCATGCATATACATAATGTTCAGCAGTTACAGGTTCACCATCAGACCACTTGTTGTTTTCATCAAGATGGAATGTGTAGACTTTACCATCTTCACTTACATCATAGCCTGTGCAAGCCTGGTTAACCAGTTCGTTGGTGTCCGGATCTGTTGTGAACAGCGGATAATAAGTCTGGGCGATAATCAGTCCGGATACCGCGTCATCAATAATTGCAGGGTCTAACAGACGAGGTTCACCAGCAACTGCGAAATAGAAAGTGTTGTCTTCATCTGCAGCAGGTGTTGCCGGTTCAGCGCTGGCAGCAGGAGATCCTGCAGGAGCCGCGGAGCCACTCGGAGAGCCGGATGAACAAGCAGCCAGACTCATGACCATCAGAGAACTCATCAGGACAGCTAATAGTTTTTTCATTTTCTTTCTCCTTTTCTTTTTTTGTTTACTTCTCGTAGAGGTGGCAGGATACCAGGCGTGTACCTACCTGAATAGGTTCCGGCCTTTCGGTCTGACAACGATTTGTCGCTTTTTGACAACGTGTTGAGAACGGGCAGCCGGCTGGCGGGTTGATTGGAGATGGTATTTCTCCTTCCAGAACAATTCTCCTCTTCGCTTTTGCTGTGTTCGGATCCGGAATCGGGATGGCCGACAGCAATGCAGCCGTATACGGATGCAGAGGACGGTGATAGATGTCATTGGCCGGTCCGGATTCTACCATGTGACCCAGGTACATGACACCGATCGTGTCCGAGATGTGCTTGACCATGTTCAGGTCATGAGCGATGAAGAGATATGACAGACCCAGGTCATGCTGGATTTGTTCCAGCAGGTTGACGACCTGTGCCTGGATACTGACGTCGAGAGCCGAGATTGGTTCGTCACAGACGATGAATTTCGGATCGACTGCCAGTGCTCTGGCGATACCTATACGTTGACGCTGTCCGCCGGAGAATTCCGCCGGATAACGCCGGATATGATCAGGTTTGAGACCTACGATTCGCAGGAGTTCTACGACTCTTTCTTCCCTTTCCTGATCGTTGTTATAAATGTTGTGAATATCCATCGGTTCTTTGATGATTTCACCAACCGTCATACGGGGATTCAGGGATGCGTAGGGATCCTGGAAGATCATCTGTACATCTTTACGATATTTTTTCAGTTCCTGACCTTTCAGGTGGGCAATATCCTGACCCTTATAGGTTATGGATCCAGCGACCGGATTGTAGAGTTTGACAATCGTACGGCCCAATGTGGTTTTGCCGCAGCCGGATTCTCCGACAAGTCCGAAAGTCGAATTAGGCATGACATCGAAGCTGACATCATCTACCGCCTTGACGATCTGTTTCTTGGAGAAGATTCCCTTTGTGACATCGAAATGTGTTTTTAAATTCTTAACGCTTAGAATCGGGGCTTCACTCATGGTAGTTCACCGCCCTTTCATCCAGCAGCCAGCAGGAACACTGATGTGTTTCACTGAAGGTTGTTACTGCCGGTTCGTAATCTCTGCAGACAAGCATGGCTTTCTCACAGCGATCCACAAACGGACAGCCTTTCGGAGGATTCAGCAGATCCGGCGGGGATCCAGGAATCGGGTGTAACACCTTCTCTTCGTCATCCTCAGGATTCGCAATACATCCCAGCAGACCTGTCGTGTACGGATGTTTCGGTTCATAGAAGATTTCCTTATCCGTACCGATTTCTACGATCTTACCACCATACATGATCGCAATACGATCACACAGTTTGGCAACTACACCCAGGTCATGGGTGATCATGATGATTGCTGAATTGGAATTTGTTTTCAGTTCATCGATCAGTTCCAGTACCTGCGCCTGGATCGTAACGTCCAGAGCGGTTGTCGGTTCATCCGCAATGACCAGCTTCGGTGAGTTGGCCAGGGCGATTGCGATAACGATACGCTGACGCATACCTCCGGAGAACTCAAACGGATACTGTTCAATACGTTTTTCCGGGGAAGGAATACCGACATGGTTCATCAGTTCCAGAGCACGTGCTGTCGCTTCAGCTCTGGTACAGTTGTTATGGTTCATGATCGGCTCAACGAGCTGTGTACCGATTTTCAGAACCGGATTCAGGAAGGTCATCGGATCCTGGAAGATCATACCCATCGTATTACCGCGGATCTTCCTCATTTTATCTTCATATTCCCGTTTGGAAGCGAAGGAAGAAGGTGTAATATCTTCTCCGTCAAAGGTGAACTGTCCTTCTTTGACCTGACCGTTGTCTGCCAGCAGACCAATCAGGGAATACATTGTCTGGCTCTTACCGGAACCGGATTCACCAACGATACCCAGGGCTTCACCCTGATCAACATGCAGCGATACTCCACGTACCGCCTGTACATCACCCTGTTCTGTATAGAACGAAGTGACCATATTCTTTATCTCTAACAGCGGCATACTTACCTCCTCTTCAGCTGCAGTGCTTCGCCGACACCGTCACCGACGAAGTTCAGTGACAAGGTCGTAAGACAGATCGCAGCTACAGGCCATATGATCTGAATCGGATAAGAGAAGATCAGAGCTCGGCAGTCGTTCGCCAGTTTACCCCAGGAAGGAATCGTAGGGTCAATACCGATACCGACAAAACTCAGGAAAGCTTCGGTAAAGATGGCTGCCGGTACCATCATCGTCAGTGTAACGATAATAGGACCCAGTGCGTTGATGATCAGGTGTTTGATCAGGATACGCCAGTCAGATGCGCCGATAACGCGGGCTGCCAGGGCGAATTCCATCTCTTTTAATGACATGACCTGGGTACGTACCTGACGGGCCATACCAATCCAGGAAGTCAAACAGATCGCCAGCATCATACTGTAGATACTGTTACCGAAGATCATCAGGATCAATACGATATATAGTAATGTAGGAACTGCGTAGATAACATCGATGACACGCATCATGACCATATCTACCTTGCCGCCGATATAACCGGATATACCACCGTAGACAATACCGATAACCAGGTTGATGGCAGCGGTGGAGAAACCTACAGCAAGCGAGATACGGGCACCGTACATAACTCTGACGAAGATATCTCTTCCCAGTTTATCTGTACCGAAGGGGTGTGCCAGAGACGGCAGCGCGTTACGGTTCAGAATATCCTGTGACTCATAGTTGTACGGAGATAACATCGGGACTAAGATTGCGCCAAGAATCAGAATAGTCAGGAAGATCAAACCGAATAATGCCAATTTGTTCTTCTTGAACCGATCCCAGGCATCCTTGACGAATGTCTTGGAGGCAACCGCAATGAATTCGGAATTCTTTTCATCTTCTCTAAGCTGTCGGAACAACTCAGGAGTGATTTCAGCATTCTTTACACTCATACCACACCTCCTACTTACCTAACTTGATACGCGGATCGATAATCGCCGCGGCAAGATCAGAAATCAGGTTCATCGCGATGACAATTGCACCGAAGAAGATCGTCAGACCCATGACCAGTGTATAGTCACGGTTCGTAATGGACTGTGTGAATTCTGCGCCGATTCCCGGGATGGAGAAGAGTGACTCAATAACCAGCGAACCAGTTACGAGACCGGCAAACATCGGGCCGCAGTATGTCACGACCGGAAGCAGTGCGTTTTTCAGCGCGTGCTTGGTAACGACCTTTACTTCATCGGAGCCCTTGGAACGGGCTAATGTAATATAATCCTGACTGATTACGTCCCTGAGACTTGAACGGGACAAACGTGTGATTGAGGAGATAGAGCCAAGACTTAACGCAAATACCGGCATGATATACTGCTGAGGTTTGTCCAGACCGACAATACCTACGAGGTTGAGTTTTACCGCGAAGATGATCATCATCAACATGGCAAACAGGAAGCCGGGTATGGATACCCCCAATGTCGCAAACAAGGTGATCAGTGAATTTACCCAACGTTTCTTAGCCAGAGCGGAAACGATACCGAACATAAGTCCGATGGATAACGCGACCACGAAGGCGATGGCACCGATTCTCGCTGTGACCGGAGCACGCTTTGCGATGATATCCGAGACCTGCTGTCCTTTCTTGGAGATGGATTCACCAAAGTCTCCGTGAAGAACGTTTCTCAGATAAATAACATACTGTTCGCCAAGCGGCTTATCCAGGCCGTATTTCGCTTCCATGGCAGCATATGCTTCTGCCGAAAGGACTTTATTATCCTGTGCAAAAGGATCACCAGGCATGGCATGAACACCGAAGAAGGTGATCGTCACCAGGATAAACAAGGTGAGTATTCCGATAACAATTCGTTTGATTGCGTATTTCAGCATAGTTTCTACATACTCCTCTCACAATAATACGCATATATTACAATATGTATTTCACGTTTTCAACAAAACTTTTGACATTTTACACATAATTTGAATAAATTTTCTTAAATTTATGAAAATTGTTTCATAAATATGCGCGCGAAAAGCATTGAATAAAACCAAAAAAGCCACCGGATGAGGTGACTTTCTCTGTAGATTTATACTTATCTATTACTTTGTATTGATGTTATAGAAGGATGCTTTTCCGTTGTACTGTGCTACAGTGCCCAGACGATCTTCAATTCTCATCAGCTGGTTGTACTTCGCAATACGATCTGTACGGCTCATGGAACCCGTCTTGATCTGACCAGCATTTGTTGCGACAACGAGATCTGCGATCGTGGAGTCTTCGGATTCACCGGAACGGTGAGATACGACTGCGGTATAGCCTGCTTCCTTAGCCATTTCAATCGCATCCATGGTTTCTGTCAGTGTACCGATCTGGTTCAGTTTGATCAATACAGCATTAGCTACACCGAGTTCAATACCCTTCTTGATGAACTTGGTATTGGTAACGAACAGGTCATCACCAACCAGCTGTACATGTTCACCAATACGGTCTGTCAGTTTCTTCCAGCCTTCCCAGTCATTCTGATCAAGACCATCTTCGATAGAGATGATCGGATACTTTTCGCACCATTCTGCGTACATATCGATCATTTCGTCGGTTGTCTTGTTGCCCATACCGGAACGCTTCAGTTCATATTTCTTTGTCTTTGCGTTGTAGAACTCAGAAGCTGCAGCATCGATGCACAGGCAGATATCCTTGCCAGGCTTGTATCCGGCAGCCTTGATTGCCGCTACCATCAGTTCCAGAGGTTCTTCATTACCCTTGGAGCAGGACGGAGCATAACCACCTTCGTCACCGACGTTGGTGTTGTAACCGGCTTTTTTCAGGATAGACTTTAACGCATGGACTGTTTCCGCACCCATCCGGAGTGCTTCATGAACACTCTTTGCGCCGACAGGCATGATCATGAATTCCTGCAGGTCAACGGTGGAGTCCGCATGTTTACCACCGTTCAGGACGTTCATCATCGGAACCGGCAAAACTTTCGCGTTTGTACCGCCGATATACTTGTACAGCGGCATGCCGAAGTAGTTCGCTGCAGCTCTTGCGCAGGCAAGAGATACTGCCAGAGTCGCATTGGCACCTAATTCAGACTTGAATTCTGTACCGTCAAGAGCGATCATCATTTCATCGATTGCGGTCTGATCTGTAACATCCATACCGATGAGCTTCGGAGCGATCTTTTCGTTAACGTTTGCTACAGCTTTCAATGTACCTTTGCCAAGATAACGTTTCTTATCACCATCACGAAGTTCTACAGCTTCACGTTCACCTGTAGAAGCACCGGACGGAACGATTGCGCTTCCGAATGCACCGGATGTTGTTGTAATTTCACATTCTACTGTCGGATTTCCTCTGGAATCCAATACTTCACGTGCATATACACTTTCAATTAAGGGCATATCTTATTTCCTCCTTGATTGCCTTTTAAAGCTATTTTGTTGCGTCAATGATTTCAATGAATGAATCTACCTTAAGCGAAGCACCGCCGATCAAAGCACCGTCGATATCTTCACAAGCCATGTATTCCGCAATATTGCCCGGCTTTACACTTCCGCCGTACTGTACGCGTACCACTGCCGCTGTATCTTCATCATACAGTTCTTTAACGGTATCACGGACAAGCTTACAACAAGCCTGCGCAGTTTCCTTATCCGCATTCTTGCCGGTACCGATCGCCCAGATCGGTTCATAAGCGATAACGATGCGGGATACTTCATCCGCAGTCAGTCCTTCCAGAGAACCTTTCAGCTGTGTACGGATAACATCTTTTGTCTCACCGGCATCATACTGTGCTTCGGTTTCACCGATGCAGAGAATCGGAGTAATATTCGACGCAAACAGACGCTTTGCCTTTGCTGCACACGCTTCATTTGTTTCGTTGTAATATGTACGCCTTTCGGAATGTCCGATAATGCAGTAAGTGATGCCAATCTCTTCCAGCATCGGTACACTGACTTCGCCGGTATACGCGCCGCTGTCTTTCTGGTTGCAGTTTTCTGCCGCAACGATCAGATGCTTCGCGTTCTTCACACATACATCGACACAGGTATACGGAGCACCGATACCATAGTCTGCTTTTTCCTCACCGGTCAGATGAGCCTCGACACCCTTCATGAATTCTTCTGCTTCACTGCGCAGTTTATTCATCTTCCAGTTGCCGACAATAATCGGTTTTCTTGCCATGTTTACTTCTCCGCAATTACTGCTACACCAGGCAGTTCCTTACCTTCCATGAATTCCAGGGAAGCGCCGCCGCCTGTAGAAATGTGGCTGAATTTCTCTGCAAAGCCGAGATTCTTCGCTGCTGAAGCACTGTCACCGCCGCCGATAATGGTTGTTGCGCCATCCAGTTCAGCAAGTGTCTTGCAGATTTCAATTGTACCCTTGGCAAATTCAGGCTTTTCAAACACACCCATCGGGCCATTCCAGAATACAGTCTTGGCACCTTCCAGTTCCTTTTGGAATTCAGCGATTGTCGCATCACCGATATCCAGACCCATATAACCATCAGGAATCTCACCGGAAGTAACGGTCTTAATATCTGTCGGAGCGTCGAAATCATTCGCAATCACGGTATCAACCGGCAGGAACAGTTTGCCTTCACCCTTAGCCATGAAGTCTTTTGCGAGATCCATCTTATCTGCTTCCAGCAGGGAGTTACCGATCTTCTTGCCTTCAGCTGCCGCGAATGTATATGCCATACCGCCGCCGATCAGGACCTTATCCGCAATCTTCAACAGGTTCTCAATAACACCAATCTTGTCACTGACCTTGGCACCGCCGAGGATAGCAACAAACGGACGACCCGGATTATTCAGAGCACCGCCCAGGAAACTCAGTTCTTTTTCTACTAAGAAGCCTACAGCACTCGGCAGATGTGTCGGAATGCCTACGGTAGACGCGTGAGCTCTGTGTACGGAACCAAATGCGTCTTCAACGAACAGATCGCCCAGAGATGCCCAGTAAGCACCTAATTCAGGATCGTTCTTGGATTCACCCGGTTCATAACGGGTATTCTGCATGAGAATGATCTCACCCTCATTCATTGCGTTAACTGCAGATTCCAGTTCTTCACCTCTTGTCGCATTGACAAATTTTACCGGAGCATTCTGTACTTCTGCGAGACGCTTGGCAACGATGGACATATCATTCTTCAATTTGTCCTCATCTGTTTTAACCTTGCCTAAATGGCTCAGCAGGATTACTTTTGCGCCGTTTTCGGTTAAGTAGTTAATTGTCGGAAGTGCCGCAACGATACGATTATCATCTGTAATCACATCTCCCTTATGTGGTACGTTGAAGTCCACACGTACGATCACACGTTTGCCTTTGACATCTAAATCTTTGACTGTAACTTTAGCCATGATGGAAAAACCTCCTTCTTTTCTCCGATTTATTATTATACCACCAAGTTATATTGTGAGTAAATGGACAAGTGCTATTTATCCCTGCATACAGTGCTTATTCCAGGTCCTCTCCGTTGGTCTCACAGACCTTCTTAAACCAGTAGAATGAATCCTTACGTTCACGGTGAAGATCTCCGTTACCATCATTATCCTTATCTACATAAACAAAGCCGTAACGCTTCTTCATTTCCCCTGTAGACGCAGATACGAGATCCGTACAGCCCCACATCGTGTAACCCATCAGGTCAACGCCGTCATCCACCGCTTCGGCCATCGCCTGGATATGACTGCGCAGATAATCTATGCGGTAGGTATCGTGGAACTTGCCGTCCTCACTGCGTTCATCATTAGCCCCAAGACCGTTCTCCACGACCATCAGCGGGATTTCATAACGTCCGTATACCTCATTCAGATATATACGCAGACCTTCCGGATCGATCTGCCAGCCCCATTCCGACGCGCTCAGATACGGATTCTTCAGACCTGAGAAGACATTCCCGGCAGTTTTTGCCAGTTCCGGATCTGCGGACTCACAGGAACTCATATAATACGAGAAGCTATAGAAGTCTACCGTGCCTTCCTTGAGAATCTCCTCATCTCCCGGTTCCTTGCGTACTGTGATCTGATTATCACGGAAATATCTCTCTGCGTAGTACGGATAATGTCCGCGTACCTGCACATCTCCGCAGAACCAGTTTCCCATATTCATTCTATCCTGGGCCTTCTTCACATCCGCAGGATTGGGAGAATACGGATAAGTCATCATACCCGCAATCATCAGACCGATCTTGAACTCCGGATTGATCTCATGACCTTTCTTTACGGTCAGAGCACTTGCGACAAACTGGTTATGCAAGGCAGTATAACGGTCACTGGCTTCTTCCGGTGTTTCTGTCCACTTGAACATTGGTTTATGGTCCTCTCCCTGCATACCCAGAGACAGAATCCTGCCGAACGTATTCGCACCGGCATTGATCTCATTGAAGGTCAGCCAGTATTTGACTTCATCCTTGTATTCCTTAAATAATGTTGTGGCGTAACGGACATAGTGCCCGATCACTTCACGGTCTGTCCAGCCGTTATACTTCTCGGATAGGCCCCACGGCAGTTCATAGTGGGAAATCGTTACCAGTGGTTCGATCCCATACTTCTTACATTCCGCAAAGACATTATGGTAGAACTGTAGACCTTCCGGATTTGGTGTTTCCTCCATTCCTGTCGGGAAGATTCTTGACCAGTTCACGGATAACCGGAAACACTTGAATCCCATCTCTCCGTACAGGGCAATATCTTCTTTATAGTGATGGTAGAAGTCTACTGCTTCATGAGAAGGGTAATAGACATTCTCATCGATTTCCTTGTCCCACAGACGTGGTTCAGTCAGTGTTCCGCCGCGGATATGATCGGGAACATTCGGGCCTTTTCCACCTTCCTGCCAGGCACCTTCAAACTGATTCGCGGCTGTCGCTCCGCCCCATAAAAAACCCTTTGGAAACTTCATCGTATACCTCCGTTCTTTGTTTCTATGATCTGTAGATATGGTTCATTAACACGTTTATTATATCATGAGTGTTCTCCCGGCAGGATGGAACACGTCATATCTGTTATGTAAAAATGCCTGTATACACAGGCATTCTTATTTACTCTTCTGCTTTGGTTTCGCAGTAGATACAGCGGTAGATTTTCTCTTTGGGATTGGTCAGACGGAAGACATGCGGCAGTTCCTGCTCAACACTGGTAATACAGCGGGGATTCTTACAATGGATGACATTTGTCAGTGTCTGCGGTAAAGCCAGGGTCTTCTTCTCTACCAGTTTTCCATCCTTAATGATATTCACAGTAGCTCCCGGATCAACATACCCGATGACATCCAGATTGACAGGAATATCCGCATCGATCTTGATGATATCTTTCTTGCCGGTTTTCACACTGCTGGCATTGCGGATCAGGGCTACGGAACAATCCAGTTCTCCAAGTCCAAGTAATTCATAAAGTTTCATTGCCTGTCCGGCAGTAATATGGTCAATAACGATACCGTTCTGTATGGAATCTATATTCATGCCTGTGCCTCCTTCAGCAGTTTCATAATCAAAGCCATACGCATGTACTTACCATACAGCACCTGCTTGAAATAACATGCTCTGGGATCGTCATCAATTGCCACACTGATCTCATTTACTCTGGGCAGCGGATGCATGATCACCAGGTCTTCCTTGGCGTTTTTCAGTTTCTTCGGTTCCAGGATATAACTGTCTTTCAGACGCAGATAATCTTCTTCGTTGAAGAAACGTTCTTTCTGGACTCTTGTCATGTACAGGACATCCAGTTCCGGCATCACTGCTTCAAGGTCTGTTGTCTCTGTATACGGGATACTCTTGGGTTCAAGCACATCTGTTTTTACATACTCAGGAATTGCCAGTTCTTCCGGAGAGATCAGCACAAAGCGTATGCCGGTATATCTTGCCAGCGCATTGATCAGCGAGTGTACAGTTCTGCCAAACTTCAGGTCTCCGCAGAAACCTACGGTAAGATCCTTGATTTCTCCTTTTTCCCGGTAGATCGTATACAGGTCTGCCAGGGTCTGTGTGGGATGATTGTGTCCGCCGTCTCCGGCATTGATTACCGGTATAGACGCATTGATGGACGCGACATACGGAGCTCCCTCCTTGGGATGACGCATGGCGATGATATCCGCATAGCAGCTGACGACTTTTGCGGTATCCGCCACACTTTCTCCCTTTGCGGCAGAACTGTTCTGGGCACCGGAGAAGCCGATAACACTTCCTCCCAGTTCCAGCATGGCAGCTTCAAAACTGAGACGTGTTCTGGTTGATGGTTCATAGAACAGTGTAGCGATCTTTTTCCCTTTACATACTTCGCTGTATTTTTCAGGGTGACTGATAATATCATCTGCGGTATGGATCAGTTCATCGATTTCTTCCACAGAGAGATCTAATATATCAATTAAACTGCGCATGGATTCTCCTCCTTCTAGGCATCGATTGTAGAGATCTTCAGGGTGATTTCTTCCAGTACATCCAGCAGGGCTTTGACTGTATCCAGAGAGGTAAAGATGGTTGTGTTGTTTTCTGTAGCGCACTTACGGATCTCTGCGCCGTCATTATATTCTTCAATCGAGCTTCTGTTCCGGGTATTGATCACGTAGGCGATATGTCCCTGACGGATCGCATCCTTGATATCATTACTGTCTACGCTGATCTTCTGGCGTACATGTGTGCGGATTCCTCTCTCCTTCAGGAAACGGGCAGTACCGGGAGTAGCCTCAATGTTGAAACCGAGATCGTAGAATCTCCGGATCAGCGGGAGTGCTTCTTCTTTGTCTGCGTCCGCAATCGTTGCGAATACCGTGCCGTAGTTCTTCAGATGCATGCCGGAAGCCTGCAGAGCCTTATACAGCGCACGATTCAGTTTATCGTCATAACCGATGGCTTCACCGGTAGATTTCATTTCCGGAGACAGATACGCATCGATACCCTTGATCTTGTTGAAGGAGAACACCGGCACCTTGACATAGTAACGGTTCTTCTCCTGCGGATAGATATCGAAGATTCCCTGTTCTTTCAAAGTCTTGCCGAGGATGACTTCCGTAGCGATATCAGCGAGGGAATAGCCGGTGGATTTGGACAGGAACGGTACGGTTCTGGAAGAACGTGGGTTTACTTCAATAACATAAACATTGTCATCCTGATCGACAATGAACTGTATATTGAAGATACCGACAATACCAATACCAAGGCCAAGTTTCTTCGTATACTGCAGAATCGTTCCTTTTACCTTATTACTGATGGAGAATGTCGGATAGACACTGATGGAGTCACCGGAGTGTATGCCGGTACGTTCTACCAGTTCCATGATTCCTGCCACGAAGACATCTCTGCCGTCACATACAGCATCAATTTCAACTTCCTTGCCTTCGATATACTTATCGACAAGAACCGGCTGATCTTCGTTGATTTCTACTGCGGATTTCAGATATTGGCGGAGCTGCTGGTCATTACTGACGATCTGCATGGCTCTTCCGCCAAGCACGAAACTCGGGCGTACAAGTACAGGATATCCGACCTTGTTGGCGGCTTTCACACCATCTTCGATATTGGTTACTGCCTGTCCCGGAGGCTGAGGAATGGATAATTCTTCCAGGATCTTTTCAAAACTGTCTCTGTTTTCGGCTCTGGAGATAGCTTCACAGTTTGTGCCGATGATCTTTACACCGCGGTCTTCCAGAGGCTGTGCCAGGTTGATTGCCGTCTGTCCGCCAAGAGTGGCGATGACACCTTCCGGCTGTTCCAGATGAATGATATTCATGATATCTTCCGGAGTCAGCGGTTCAAAATAAAGCTTATCGGAACAGGTATAGTCGGTGGATACGGTTTCCGGGTTATTGTTTACGATGATTGCTTCATATCCTGCGTTCTGGATCGTCTGTACGGCATGTACGGTAGAGTAGTCGAATTCCACCCCTTGTCCGATACGGATCGGTCCGGCGCCGAGAACAACGATCTTCTTACGGTCCGATACACGGGACTCATTCTTACCGGTATAGGAAGAGTACAGATACGCGATATATTTTCCTGTATGCAGTGTATCTACCATCCGGTAGACAGGGTACAGTTCGTTTTCTTCACGGAGATGATACACACTGAGTTCATCTGTATTCCAGAGTCCGGAAATATACGCATCGGAGAAGCCCATGATCTTGGCTTCCTTCAGTACTTCCAGATCCTGCGGATTCTGACGGAGTTTTTCTTCCATATCAGTGATCTTACGGATACTCTCCAGGAATAATCCGGTGATCATGGTGATCTGGTGAATTTTGTCCAGATCTTCCCCCCGGCGGATCAGTTCAGCGACCGCAAAGATCGTATCTGAGCGGTATTCACGGATATAGTCATACAGTTCTTCTGTTGTCTGTTTCTTGAACTTCGGCAGATCCAGGTGCACAGCACCAATTTCCAGAGAACGTACAGATTTCAGCATACATTCTTCCAGATTGGATCCGATACCCATAACTTCACCGGTTGCCTTCATCTGTGTACCCAAGGCATTGGATACAGTGGTGAATTTGTCAAACGGGAAGCGCGGGAATTTACCGACAATGTAGTCCAGGGACGGTTCGGTTGCGGCAGTTCCTCCGGCTACTTCGATTTCGTCCAGAGTCATGCCTACAGCGATCTTGGCTGTTACTCTGGCAATCGGATAACCGCTGGCTTTGGATGCCAGGGCACTGGAACGGGAAACACGCGGATTGACTTCGATCAGGTAGTATTCACTGGTTTCCGGGTGTAACGCGAACTGTACATTACAGCCGCCTTCGATCTTCAGTTCACGGATGATCTTGATGGCGCTGTCATTTAACATCTTGTAGTCATGTTCGTTCAGCGAGAGGATCGGCGCTACAACTACGGAGTCTCCGGTATGCACGCCGACAGGATCGACATTCTCCATACCGCAGATCGTGATTGCTGTATCCTGGGCATCACGCATGACTTCAAATTCGATTTCCTTGTATCCGCGTACACTCTTTTCAACCAGAACTTCATGTACGGGAGACAGTGCGAAGGCATTGACTGCCAGGTCCAGCAGTTCTTCTTTGTTGTTGGCGAATCCGCCGCCGGTACCGCCCAATGTAAACGCCGGACGCAGAACAACCGGATAACCGATTTCTTCCGCAGCTTCCGCAGCTTCATCCACATCATACGTAATCTTGGAAGGGATGACCGGTTCACCGATGGATTCACACATCTCCTTGAACAGTTTTCTGTCTTCTGCCCGTTCAATACTTTCACGGGAAGTACCGAGAAGCTGTACTCCGCATTCCTTCAGGACACCTTTGGTGTCCAGCTGTACAGCCAGGTTCAGACCGGTCTGACCGCCGATTCCCGGAACGATCGCATCCGGTCTCTCATACCTGAGGATCTTCGCCACATATTCCAAGGTCAGAGGTTCCATATATACCTTGTCTGCCAGCGATGTATCCGTCATGATCGTCGCCGGGTTACAGTTACACAGAATGACTTCATACCCTTCTTCTTTCAGCGCCAGACATGCCTGTGTACCGGCATAGTCAAATTCCGCTGCCTGTCCGATCACGATTGGACCGGAACCAATAATCAGTACTTTCTTGATATCTTTTCGTTTTGCCATATTACACCTCCGCAAGACGACATTTCTGGTCTTTCTGATATACCTCCTGACCGCGATGTACCGTGATCAGACATTCACCGTATACTTTTCTGCCCGCAAAGGGAGTTGACTTACCCTTGGAGAGAAACTCCTCAGGATCAATTACTGTCTCTTTAGACAGATTCCAGATCGAATAGGACGGATAGACCGGAAGAGAAAATCTATTTACCGGATTCACCGTTAACAGTTCTACAAGTCTCCGCAAGGTAATCATATCCTTTTTTACCAATTCGGTATAGAGCAACGGGAACGCAGTTTCCAATCCGACAATTCCAAACGCGCTTCCCTTCAGACCTTTGGATTTTTCTTCTTCACTGTGCGGGGCATGATCAGTCGCAATCATATCGATCGTACCGTCACAGATACCTTCCAGAAGAGCCTGACGGTCTTCTGCTGAACGCAGCGGAGGATTCATCTTGAACCTGCCCTCTTCCTGCAGATCATTCTCATCCAGGATCAGATAATGCGGACCCGTTTCACAGGTAACGTTTAAACCTTGTTTCTTTGCCTGACGGACCAGTTCAACACTTTCCTTTGTGGAGATATGACATACATGGAACGGACACCCTGTTTCCGCAGAAAGCCGGATATCCCGCTCAATTTCACGCCATTCACTCTCGGAACAGATTCCCGCATAGCCATGTTTCTGCGCATATGCACCATCGTGGATATATCCGCCATGCAGCAGAGATTCCACTTCACAGTGTGCCGCGAGCACTTTCCCCGCCGCTTTGACTTCCTGCATTACACTGCGCATCATATCATCATCCTGTACGCCTTTCCCGTCATCGGAGAACGCACATACGTTTTCTGCCATACCTGCAATATCTGCCGGTACTTTCCCCTTCTCTCCTACCGTTAAAGCACCGTAGGGGTATACCGAGATCACCGCATCACGGTCAATGATTTCCTGTTCCATCCGAAGGTGTTCGATACTGTCCGGCACAGGATTCAGATTCGGCATCGCGCAGACAGTGGTATACCCGCCTCTTGCGGCTGAAAGAGATCCAGTATGAATTGTCTCCTTATAAGAAAAACCCGGTTCTCTCAGATGTACATGTACATCTGTAAAACCGGGAAAGGCAACATATTCACTCGTCGGATCATCATCGTCAGTATCAATGAAAATAAAATCACGATCGGTAAATGCAGGATAGTTTTCAAGTTTGAATACTTTTACTTGTCTGAGCATAAAACCTCCTGAAAAAGCCTTACCGGAACGGCAAGGCACAGGAACACCATGAAATGAATGTACACTCCTCTTGCCGATCTCTCCGGATCGTCTTAAAGACTCGTCTGACTTCTTCAGTAATGTATCACGTGCCCGTTCACGGTGTCAATATAAAAGAGACAGCGATAAGCTATCTTACCACTGTCTCTTCTTCGGTAATTAATCCGGCCAGTTGCAGAGCTGATAATACAGTTCTTCGTAAATTCCTGCGCTCTTTTCCCAACTGACATCCGTAGTCATGGCAGACTTCACCAGACCCTTCCAGCCCGGACGGTTATTGTAGTATACGTTGACGGCATAGCGCAGTGTATAGATCATATCATCTGCGTTGATTGCCCAGAAACTGAAGCCGTTGCCTTCACCGGTATATTCATTGAACGGATTGACTGTATCTTTCAGTCCGCCGGTTTCCCTGACGAGAGGCAGTGCTCCGTAACGCATCGCAATCAGCTGTCCGATACCGCATGGTTCATAGATGGAAGGCATCAGGAAGATATCACAGCCGGCATAGATGCGGTGCGCAAGCTCTTCGTTGTATCCGCAGAAGTAGACTGCCTGTCCCTTATATTCGCTCTCCATCCATTTGAATGCATTCTCTGCGTTTGTTTCTCCTGTACCGAGAACAACAAACTGTACATTCATACCCATGATCTCACGGATGCGGTCCGCGATCAGATAGATACCCTTCTGACTGGTCAGACGGGATACCAGACCGATCACACAGACATCATCCGAGATGTTCAGCCCAAGTTCTTCCTGCAGTGCCTGCTTATTTGCCTTCTTGCCGGATACCCAGCTGCGTACATCGTAGTTCTTTGCCAGTAATTTATCTGTCTTCGGATCCCAGAGATTGGTATCGATACCATTGACGATACCCCAGAGATCATCACGGCGGTAACGCAGGATGGAATCCATACGTTCGCCAAAGCTCTCACTCAGAATTTCATTGGCATAAGTCGGAGAAACAGTAGTGACTTTATCCGCATAGACGATACCGGCTTTCATGAAACTGATTCCGGTATCAAACTTGATTGATCCGTTATCAAAGTAGTAATAATCCAGACCCAGACAGCTCGGTAACATATCCACACCGAAATTCCCCTGGAATGCCAGGTTATGGATCGTATAGACATGTTTGATGTTCTGGTAACGGTAATCATCACCGTAGCAGGCATGGCACATCAGAGGAATCATACCTGTCTGCCAGTCATTGGAGTTGATGATGTTCGGCCACCAGTCAATGAAATAGATCATATCCAGTACAGCTCTCTGGAAGAAGGCAAATCTCTCACCATCATCCTCATAACCGTACAGGCCATCTCTTTCAAAGTAACCCTGATGTTCAATGAAGTAGTACACAACACCGTCCACAGTCGCGGAATAGTATGTCGCCGGCTGATCGATCCATCCGGAATGAACCTGAATGGTTCCCAGACGTTCCAGCTGATCATAATACTTTGCGATGATCTTACTGTACAGCGGCAGTACTACACGAACATCATGTCCCCGCTTTGCCAGAGTTTTCGGCAAGCTTCCGATTACATCCGCCAGACCGCCGGTCTTAATGAACGGCAAGCCCTCTCCGGCAACGAATAATATAGATCTTCCCATGTTATACCTCTAAATACGATCTCTTCTCTTTACATAAACCGGTTCTGAATATGTGCCGACAAGTTTATCGATATTCTTCACTTCCGCATACTTGTCTACGACTACATTTTCCAGATGGACATTCTTACCGATGACATTTTCACCGATAATGATACAGTTATGGACGATTGCGCCTCTTTCAATCTTTACGTTACGTCCCAGAATTGATCCTGAGACTTCACCTTCGATCATACATCCGTTCGCAATGACACTATCTTTCGCTGTTCCTTCACGGGAGAAGTGTGTCGGGCAGGTGTCAGATGTCTGTGTATAGATCGGCCAGTCTGCCTTGAATAACTGTGCGGAAATTCCAGGATGTTTCAGTTCCATACAATTGCGGTAATACTCTGCCAGTGTATTCAGACATGCGACATATCCGCGGACCTGATAACCACGGATATTCAGTGTTTCTACAGAATCCGCCAGGATATCCTTGAACCAGTACAGAGAAGAAGTGTTCGCAGCTTTCTCTACCAGATCAATGAACAGGGACTTACGCATGACATATGCTTCCAGAGAGATCAGGCGGTTCTTGGTATTGCCGCGGTTCTTACCGAAGGCAGTAATCTTCTTTTCCTTATCTACGGTAACAACATCGCAGTTCAGGAAACTTGTCTTCGCTTCGTTTGTGGATGTATACAGTACCGTAACATCCGCATTGGTATCGAGATGCTGCTTCAGTACCGTAGTGAAGTCGATCGGATAGACAAAGTAACTCGGAGCGATAACAACATACGGATTCGGATCTCTTTCGATATACTGCATATTCAGGCGGAAATTCTCAATGTCCGTATTGTATACCAGAGAGGAGAACATCTTCTCACCGTAGAGAACACGTAATTTACCACGCTTGGAATTGATATTGTATCTTTGGCCGCTGCCGAGATGCTCAATCAGATTTCTCGGTTTTTCCTTACAGTAAACCTGAACACTGTTGATACCGCTGTTGGTCATATTGCTCAACATGATATCGATGATACGATAACGACCCATAAATACCATTGCCGGAACCGGACGGTATTCACCCAAGCCGTCAATTTCTACTGTATTATCTTCAAAATTAATGATTCCTAATGCATTCATCACGTTCATCTCCTATTTCCCGCTCTTCGCCACAAGCTCGATATGTTCACTCTTCTTGTGACCATATTTAGCGCCATCTTTGATCTTCATGTTTTCTGCTACGATACAGCGTGTAACATTCGCGTTTTCGCCAATCACCGTACCAGGCATGATTACACTGTCTATGACTCTGGCACCCTTGGCTACCTTGACATTGGTTCCCAGAACGGAATTCTTCACACATCCTTCGATGACACAGCCTTCGGTGATATAGCTGTTCTCGACTTCAGCGTCCGGTCCGATATACTGCGGCAAAGCATTAACATCTTCCGTATAGATCTTCCAGGTATTATCCGCAAGGTCTAATTCGTTGTTGGTATTCAGCAGATCCATATTCGCTTCCCAGAGAGAATCGATGGTTCCTACATCCTTCCAGTAACCCTTGAACTGGTAGGCAAACAGATTCTTACCGCTTTCAATGTACTGAGGAATGATGTCATGTCCGAAGTCATGTTTGGATTCCTTGTTTTTCGCATCTTCGATCAGATACTTACGCAGAGTCTTATAAGTAAAGATATAAATACCCATACTGGCCAGATTACTCTTCGGATTTGCCGGTTTTTCTTCGAATTCCACAATACGGTTATCCTTATCGGTATTCATGATACCGAAACGGCTGGCTTCCTTCATCGGTACTTCCAGAACCGCAATCGTCGCATCTGCACCTTTTACCTTGTGGTAACCCAGCATCTTTGCGTAATTCATCTTGTAGATGTGGTCACCGGAAAGTATCAATACATACTCAGGATCGATACTGTCAAGAAAGTCGATATTCTGGGTAATGGCATCCGCCGTTCCCTGATATACTTCAAAGTCTGCCTGTGCTTTTTCTCTTGGCGTAAGTACGTAGACACCGCCGTCGTTTGTGTCCAAGCCCCAGTAATGATCTCTTGCGACATAGGAATTCAACAAGATGGATTCATATTGTGTAAGAACACCTACCGTGGAAATATCCGAATTGGCGCAGTTGCTCAACGGGAAGTCAATGATCCGGTATTTACCTCCGAAATTCACTGCCGGTTTTGCAACTTTTGATGTCAATTCAAAAAGACGGGTACCACGGCCACCCGCTAAGATCATAGCTACCATATTATTTGATCTCATTAGCCTAATCCTCCCAGATTGTTAATTATATTATAATATGTCTCTTGATAGTAAAACTAGTAAAACCATCAGTTTTTCAGTAAATATTCCCTTACCATACTGATAAAATACAGAGAACCGCAGATAACTACCGTTCCTTGATCACAAACATCCCGTTTTGCGGCAGTAATTGCTTCTTTCCAGTCTTCAATAATCGTGCTTCCTTCACATGCCAGATGTGCTGCTGTATCTGCCCTGTACATGGCAAACTGGGTGACGTACAGACGATCTGCCGCCTTCACCAGCATCTCTGCCATTTCTTTTCCCTGCTTATCCGCAAGAGCACTGAATACAACAACAACCGGTGCTTCAAGATTGCGGAAAGAGGATGTCAGAGCGCGCATTCCTTCTTCGTTGTGGGCTCCGTCCAGGATAATCGCAGGATGTTCTTGTACTTTCTCAAAGCGGCCTGCCCACCGGCTTCTGTACAACGCCTTCTTCACTGTATCCGAATGGATATCCAGACCGATGCACTGACATGCCTGTAAAGCCAGGGATGCGTTGGCTTTCTGGTATTCCGCAGTCATGGCAATCTCGTAGGTATCGTTGTCAAAGATGAACCTGCCAAGACCCTGATCTTCAAACGGCGCCAGTTCGATCAGACGCGCATTTCTTTCGGAGGAAATACGGCGGATCACTTCCCGCGCCTCATCGTTGAGATATCCAATCAGCACCTGACCGTTTTCCTTAATGATTCCGGCTTTTTCGTATGCGATCTCCGCATAGGTATTCCCTAGACGGTCCATATGATCCATACCGATAGTAGTGATCACGGATAATACCGGGTGGGCCATGGTGTTGGTACCGTCCAGACGTCCGCCCAGTCCGACTTCCATCACTGCCCAGTCGACCTGTTCATCACGGAAGTACAGGGATGCCAGTAATACATCGATTTCAAACATCGCCAGATCCCACTCTTCCACGAAGTCATACCATTCATTCAGGTAATCCAGGAATTTCTCTTCACTGATCCACTCCTGATTGATCTTGATCCGGTCACGGTGCTCCACCAGATGAGGAGAAGTAAATGTGCCGACACGATATCCTTCGGCGATCAGCACATCGCTGATATAGTTCGTTGTACTGCCCTTGCCGTTGGTTCCCGCGATATGAATTGCGCGGAGTGTGTTCTGGGGATTCCCTGCGGCTTCCATCGCTTTCTGAAAATGCGCAAATCCGTGCTCACGGTTGCGCCTGCTCATGATCCATTCTTCTGCTTCCAGTACTGTATTAAATTTCATAGATTCCTGATCTGCCAGTTGACCGGCGTCTCTCCTTTCATCTGTAAAAACGCGTTGGCTTTGGAGAAGTGCCGGCATCCGAAGAATCCGGCATAGGCGGATAATGGTGAAGGATGCGGTGCTTCCAGGACCAGATGACGGCTTTGATCGATCATCTTCGCTTTCTCTCTTGCGTTCCTCCCCCACAGCAGGAACACCACCGGGTCTTTCTTTTCATTTACTCTCTGAATCGCGTGATCCGTAAATGTTTCCCAGCCATGATTCGCATGTGAGTGGGATAATCCCTCTCTTACCGTAAGGATCGTATTGAGCAGGAATACACCCTGTTCTGCCCATGGCATCAGATATCCGTTATTCGGGATATAACATCCCAGATCATCCTGCAGCTCCTTGTAGATATTCTGAAGACTGGGAGGTATGTCCACACCGGGATTGACAGAGAAGCACATCCCATGTGCCTGTCCCCTGCGGATATACGGATCTTGTCCGAGGATCACCACCTTGATATGATCGTAGTCTGTATTCTCAAAAGCGCTGAATACCTGTTGCTTCGGAGGAAAGATCGTCTGTGTTTCATATTCTTCATGCACAAACGCAGCGAGTGTCTTGAAATACGGTTCTTCAAATTCGTTTTTCAGCCATGGTGTCCAACTATTCTGTTTCATCCTTAACCTCGATAATTCACACTGTTGATATTGGTTCCGTACA
Organism: Solobacterium sp.; assembly: GCA_017430925.1. GTDB lineage: Bacteria > Bacillota_I > Bacilli_A > Erysipelotrichales > Erysipelotrichaceae > Bulleidia. The sequence goes on from JAFRMA010000051.1 coordinate 47,559, forward strand.
GCCAGTTCACCATATCACGTACAATGATCGGATATAACTCACCGTTGATCCTGCGCATCTGATGATCGATTCCCATATAGGATTTCGTCATGACATTGGTGTATTTACGGAAGAACTTCTGCCATGACGGAAAGTCTTCGGAATCCCTGCCGGCAATCACCAGTGTGCGGTTTTTCACCAGATTCAGGTAATGATAGGTATTTAACTGTTCATATTCCCTCAGAAGGGCTGTAGATACTCCGTCAATTGTTTCAGGCGGGTCTTTCTCCTGAAGGATCTGACTTACCGAAGGCACATCAATTCCCGGGACATGATACAGCGTGTTGTCATATTCCGGATCCAGGAGAATAATTCCGCCGGTGATCTCAAAATGGTTATATACCGACGCATACGCAATCGTACCGCCCAATCCATGCCCGATATAGATCAATGAGCCGGCATTGACCGGATAACGTTCCAGCATATGTACCGCAGATGCGAAGTCCTGCCAGTAGATTTCCGTCATGGTTTCCGCTTCTTCTTCACACCGGCGCATTTCATAGCGCAGACTCGCAATTCCCCGGGATGCCAGAAGATGTGCCAGTTCCTGCCGGAATACCGGATCATCACCACTGGCATTCACATCACTCTCAAAACTATCCGGAATCAGGATCGCTACAGGCGCATGATCATCCTCTGCCGGTATGGTCAGTATCCCGTACAACCCGGGGTCCTTTCCCACAAAGACAAGTTGTTCTGTGTATTCCTGCGTCTCACTGAGTGCCGGCGGTGCCTTGCGCTCGGTATATCCCATATCCGTGATCTTCAGATCTTCATCGTATTCCACGTTAATGAAATAGCGATGTCCCTCACATACCATGTCAATCACAGAAGTCCTGTTCTCTGCGTCATGGTGCTGCGCAATTGCCGAACAACCCTGCGGTGACATTTCCGCCCAGGTTTGAAAGAATTCATGTTCCCCGGACTCATGATTGCTTAAAAGCGATATCACCTTTCCGGTTTCTCCGGCAATATCGCTTCTTGTCAATTTCTTTTGTACCGGTTCTTCAGCTACCTGTACTTCTGCTTTACAGCCGGTCAGGAAGATCAGAACCAGCAGGATCAGTTTACGCAAACGGAGCCTCTTCTTTCTTCTTTCGATATCTGAGATATGCCAATACCGCAACTACACCGAAGAAGATCGCTGCACCGATATAGATCGCAGGATTCTTCTTCTCCTGTACAGGCAGAGGGAACGGCACAGGCGGAATGTCATCATCGGCAGCTACTCCGGCCAGTGAATGGAAGTTCCATTCCTCCGGTACTCTTTCTCCCTTTTTCTGGATATAAGCATCGACATCTTCTTCCACCAGGTCAAACGGACGGTCACCGTAAGTCAGGATAACTTCGTGATAATCCTTCAGGTCAAACGCATCACCCAAAGCAACTTCAGCCTTTCCGCGCATGTTATACATCATCAGAAGTCCGTAGCCATACGGCAGTAATAATCCCGGTCGTCCCAGCACAAAGTCATACAACATCGGTGCCGCATCCGCATTCATACCGATTTCCTGCAGATATTTACTGACATCTTCTACGGTCCAGCCCAGTCCGTTTACACCGAGATCTACCGCACAGTCTTCCACGTAACCGAGGGCAGTATCGATTCTGTTGATCGCTGCCGCCGCAGAACTCAATCCGCTGAAGTCATAAGCTTCACACTCGGAATACATTGCCCAGCCTTCCGTATAGGCAATCGATCCCATGATACTTCTTGCCGGATGGGGATCCTGATCAAAGTACCAGGTAATCTGGTAACAATGTCCCGGGAATCCTTCATGGGCTAATGTTTCATACAAGCCGTTGGCATCACCTACGTTGGATCCGTTGATCTTGATCACGTTATCCTTGATATCATCGATCGGAGGATTGACATAGTATGCTACCGTGGAATCATTCGCCACACTGGGATCCAGATACTGGCTGGTATACGTAACCACCGGTCCGTCCGGATAATTCTGGAGGTGATCCTGGAGATATGCCAGAACTTCCTGCGGTGTTCTTTCCGGTACGCTCTCATCATAGACACTGTCATCACTCAGCTGACCGGTCATATACAATGCGTAATAATCGCTGATGACAGCGTCAAGGTAGTCTGTACAGAGGTCAAGTAATTCCTGTACGGTATATTCACTGCTTGTCTTGTACTGTGCCAGGGCCTCATAATACGCTGCGCCGTCCGGATAATTTGCCAGACCTCCGCTGTATTTACCGCTGCCCCGCAGAGATTCCAGCACTTCCGCACAGTGGTCAAATTCCGGGAGGATCACGTTCAATACGGTATCCCGGTTTTCTTTCTTATACTGTTCTTTCTTCGCGTCTGTAATACCGCTGAACGCATCCACACTGTCATTGAAGACCACGATCAGTTCATTATCATCCTTCTTCTCGGTCAGACGCTTGATCGTATTCAGTCCTTCGTCCAGAAGACTGTCATACATAAAGATTCCTGCGTCTGCCTGCTGCCTGGTCAGATCCAGAGCCTGTTCAAGAAATTCAGGAATCGTCTTGATCACTTCCAGATAATCTGTAATATCTTCTTCGTTATAGATCACATACTCGGTGAGATTCGTCGTGATGTTGTTGACAACACCGGTATACGGATTAAACAACATATCCAACAGGGGATACTTATCCAGTTCAATGATCTGTTTCAGGTTTCTTTCATAGATCCTGTAATCGTGCTGCTGAGATACACTGAGACTGTCATAATCAAACTCATGTAAAAGATCCAGGGATTCCTGAGATGCTTTCATCTGATCATCATAGGACTGCTTTGACGCATCTCCAAAAGACATTTCCGGCTTTTCTACACCCATGGCACGATAGTCTTTCAGCGTATAGTGCATGGTCAGAAAATCGGCTTCCATGGTATCGAGGAATTCATCCATCAGGAATTGATCAAATTCTTCATTATCCTTTTCTTCCGCATAGACCGGTAACAGTCCGGCGCTCATACTGAAACTGATAATGACAGCCCACAGGCTAAGAATGATTCTTTTCATCCCACTTCTCCTTTTTCAGCACCACTACCGTGTGCGGTTTGACCGTAACGTCATACACAAACTCGGAATGTGAATTTCCTTCTTCATCAAACTGGATCTTGAACAAGTCACCGAATTCATAATACTTCTGATCATACGTCGCGTTGATGATCACCTTACATGCGTGATCCATCGTCTCCAGATCATAGATGATCACTCCGTCGTTTACACTGAAACGTGTTTTCATCTCAATATCCTGGGCATTGCGAAGACGGAATAACGGTTCTGACCGCCGTAAGGAAATACACTTTTTCGTATATTCATAGATTTTCTGATTCAGTTTTAATCTTTCCCAGTCCATCCTGTTGATCGCATCACCGGCGCAGTAGGAATTACTCTCTTCTTCCTTTGAAGCACAGAATTCCACGCCCGCATGCAGGAAAGGAATACCCTGGGCAAACAGAGTACAGGCAATCAGCATCTTCTGCCGGAGCTGACGGATATCCCTCGGCTCTTCCTTACAACAGAAATGCATCTTATCCCATACGGTCAGATTATCATGTGTCTCAATCGCATTGATACTCTTCTCCGGATCATCAAAGCGCCAGAAATACGGGTTATGACGGCAATGTCCGGCTAAAGCACTGCAGGCATCAAAAGCCATGGATGTATTCCCGGTAAGATAACCTGTAAAGTATTTCCCGTCATCAGAGGTTTGTCCCTTCAGCACATCACGGAAGACATCGTTGAAATGTCCGATTCCCTGCATCTTCCCCATATTCTCAATCATTGCCTTATCCTCATGAGGCAGTGCTGTAGGCATATTCCATCCCTCGCCGTACATCAGCGCATCAGGTTTGATCGACTTGGCAAGTGCATACAACTCATTGACCGTATCCACATCCAGGATACCCATCAGGTCGAAACGGAAGCCATCCGCGCCGTAAAGTTCCATCCAGGTACGGATCACCTTACGGAACAGCTTCCTGGTCATTGGTTTCCGTGATTCGATATCATTACCGCAGTAGGAACCATTCGACCGGTACCAGTTATCACTGTAACGATAGTAATAGTACGGCACAGTAAGTTCCAGAGGATTTCCCTCTGTATCATAGACATGGTTGAAAACAACATCGAAAACAACCCGTATACCACGTCCGTGCAGAGTACTGACCATCTTCCGCAGTTCTCTCATTCTGCTGTAAGGATCATCAGGAGCCGTAGAATATGAACCTTCCGGCACCAGCCAGCTTACCGGATCATAACCCCAGTTATATCCTCTCTCCGGATTCAGTTCATCCACGGTTGCGTAATCACCAACAGGCATCAGCTGCAGATGGGTAATTCCAAGAGAAGAAAGATAATCCAGACCTGTGGGAAGATCCGCGTACGCTGTGTCACTCTCGGTCAGAGACAGGTACTTGCCGTTATACATGGTCCCGGTCAGGGGATTACTGGTAAGATCACGGACATTGGCTTCGTAGATTACCGCATCCACCGGATCAGATAATACCTTGGATACCGGCAGATCACGGATCTTCCGTATTTCATCCAGATCGATAACGGCGCTTTCCTTACCGTTTGCGGTACTGCTCAGGGCGTAGGGATCCGCAGATTTCACAATCACACCATTACGGTTAATCAGATACGTATACGTTGCGTATTTCAGATCTCCCGCTATTCTTGCCCGGTATACACCACAATCTGTCCTGCGCATTTCCTGATAGGTCTTCTTCTTGCGCAGGTTTACGCACAGTACAACAGAAACTGCTGTCGGCGCCCACAAAACAAAATCCGTATAACCCGGGTGATATGTTGCGCCAAGATCATTCCCGGTATAAGTAAACAGTTCATCAAAGTATTTGGTATGAACAATATAACGGATCTGCAGAGGTACTATCTTTCCGTATTTCTCATGAAGCTCATAGGATATACCAAAAGACAGATCAGCAGGGATGGACAGTTCATACATTACTGAATCCTGCCGGTCCTCATGACCACGCACAAGACAGGTATAAACCTCACCATTGCTGTCCGACAGATAAAAGTTACCGGTCTTTCCGCTGTAATATCTCCGGGATACCGAAACGACAACTTTTCCAAAATCATCCAGATAAGCTTCAATGTCCGCCATGATCAACCTCTGAAACTAACCGGCTGAATACCCCAGATTTCTTCTGCGTATTCCTTGATCGTACGGTCGCTGGAGAAGTAACAAGACTGAGCGATGTTGATCAGACAACTTCTTGCCCAGGCGTTGCGGTGCTGATAGCGTTCTGCCATCTCTTTCTGAGCCTTGACATAAGCGTCAAAGTCAGCCAGCACGAAGTATTCATCATTCTTGAACAGGATCTCATCGTAGATAATACGGAAATCTTCACGGTTCTCACTCCATGTGCCATCCAGCAGGGAATCCAAGATCCGGCGGATACGTTCATCATTGCCGTAGTAATCCGACGCATGATAGTTATGTCTGCGCTGTTCAATTTCTTCTACGGTCATGCCGAAGATGACATCGTTTTCTCTTCCGATCAACTCGTCGATCTCAACATTGGCACCATCCAGAGTACCGATGAGAAGCGCACCGTTCATCATGAATTTCATATTACCGGTACCGCTGGCTTCCTTACCTGCCGTACTGATCTGTTCACTGACATCCGTACCATTCATCAGATATTCAGACATGGTAACTCTGTAATTGGGCATGAATACAACTTTGATCATTCCCTTGACATCCGGATCATTGTTTACCTTTCTGGCTACACAATTGATCAGATGAATAACACTCTTCGCAAAGGTATAGGCAGGAGCTGCCTTACCCGCAAAGATAAACGTATGCGGATAAATCGTGAATGACGGATCACTCTTGATTCTCTGGTACAGGTAAATCACATGCATGATGTTCAGCAGCTGACGCTTATACGCATGGATACGCTTTGCCTGTGTATCAAAGATCGAATCCGGATTGACATCCACACCGGTCGTACGTTTGATATAGTCACTTAAGATCACTTTTCTCTTACGCTTGACAGCCAGGAACTTTCTCTGAACCTTCGGGTCATCCACATGATCCATCAGTTTGATGATCATGGAGAAATCCTTACGATAACCCTTGCCGATCACACCATCCAGCATCTCTGCCAGTTCCGGGTTGGAATACAGCATCCATCTTCTCGGTGTAATACCGTTGGTTTTATTCTGGAAACGTTCCGGCCATATCTGGGCATATTCCTTAAAGAGATCGGTCTTTAACAAACCTGTATGGATACGCGCAACACCGTTGACCGCATGTGAACAGATCACCGCGAGTCTTGCCATATGGATACGTCCTCCGGAAATCGGGCGGATACGTTCAATGTAGCCATGGTCCTGGGTGACATTTTCACGTACATAATTGACAAAACGGCGGTCAATTTCTTCGATGATCATGTAGATTCTCGGTAAAAGACGGCGTACATAGTCAATCGGCCAGGATTCCAGTGCTTCGCTCATCACGGTGTGGTTGGTATAGGAAATCACTGACTGTGTGATCTTCATTGCGTCATCCCACTCATAATCATATTCATCCATGAGGATACGCTGCAGTTCCGCAACCAGGAATACCGGGTGCGTATCGTTCAGCTGGATGGCGATATGGTCACCTAAATGATCCAGTGTATCATGGTGCTGCAGGTAGGAAATCAGAATAGAGTTAATACCGGCAGACACGAAGAAATACTGCTGTTTCAGACGCAGGATCTTTCCGGCTTCGGTAGAATCATCCGGATATACGTTCTGACAGATTTCATTGACACTGGCGAGATACTTACGATAATCGATGCCTGCCGGAGAAATATCCGCAGGTTCCGCAGACCACAGACGCAGTGTATTGGTCATCTTGGTGTTCGCACCGATCATCGGCATATCATACGGGACGGCCAGGATATGTTCCGCATTCACGTGACGGAAACGCAGACCGCCTTTACCGTTACTCTGTACTTCCACATTCCCGTAGAACAGTACTTCTACCGCATGTTTCGGCTTACGGATCTCCCATGGATTACCGATACGAAGCCACATATCAGGCATTTCCACCTGCTTGCCGTCCTTATCGATCACCTGCGCAAACAGACCGCTTTGGTAACGGATACAGTTACCGTTGACCGGATAGTTCAGGGATGCCGCGGAATCCATGAAACACGCCGCCAGACGTCCCAGACCACCGTTACCTAAACCGGCATCTTTTTCCATGGAGATCAGATTCTTGATATCGATACCCAGATCTTTCAGACCATCTCTGGCAATCTCATAAACACCCAGATTCTGCAGATTGTTGAGCAGGCTTCTTCCCAGCAGGAATTCCATGGAGAAGTAATATACCTGTTTGGCATCCTGTTTCGCTGTCTGTACCTTGGAATCTTTCCAGTTGATTCCTGCCTGGTCTCTGACCATTTCACTCAGAACCAGGTATTTTTCCGTAGGATGAGTCTGACTGACTGTTGTACCATACGCAGTAATCAATCGATTACTGAATTCTTTCTTAAAGTCCTGCTTGTTTTTAAACATGTTATTCCCCCTTCTTAGCGCGCGGTTTACGTTTCGGACAAGTCATCCATACTGCCGCAAACGGCGCAAGTCTTAGTTTCAGATGATTTTGGAACTTGGTATCTTCCTTAACCTTGAAGGTCTTTACCTTTTCAAAGTTACACATATTACATCCATTGTAGATATCTTTCTCAGAATTCATGATCTCTGTCCATGTACCACTCTGAGGAACACCGAAGTCATATTCTTCATACTGCGCAGGTGTAAGATTCATCACACACAGCAGATACTCTTTTTCGTCTTCTCTGTAGAAACTATATATGCTGTCCTTACTGTTGTCCGCATCGATCCATTTAAAACCATCATAGGTATAATCATACTTCGAGAGACATGGATGATTCAAATAAATCTTATTCAGATCGGTAATATAACGCAGGAATGCGTCATGCGCAGGATAATCCAGCAGGAACCAGTCCAGGGATTTGATTTCATCAAACTCGCGGAAAGTAGCGATCTCATTTCCCATGAAGTTCAGTTTCTTGCCGGGATGCGCGTACATATAGGCATACAGGTTACGTACCTGCGCAAACTTCTGTTCATATGTGCCCCACATACGGTCAATGATCGTCTTCTTGCCATGGACATTCTCATCATGAGAAAGAGGCATGATAAATCTCTCACTGTAGAAGTAAGCCATGGAGAAGGTCAGTTTGTGGTGATCATATACACGGTAGATCGGATCTGTCGCATAGTACTTCAGCGTATCATTCATCCAGCCAAGATCCCACTTATAATCGAAGCCGAGACCGCCATCCAGCGTATTCCAGGTAACTTTCGGATAATCACTGCTGTCTTCCGCAATTAACATCACCGTCGGGAATTCCTTGTTCAGGTAATAATTCATTCTCTTGATGAAGTTCAGTGATCCTTCATTCGTGCCCCGGTCTCTGTTTCCGCCCCAGTAGATCAGATTGGATACAGCATCGATCCGGATACCATCCATGTGGTATGTCTCCAGCCAGAACGCAGCTGCGCTCATCAGGAACGAACGCACTTCTTCACTCCAGAGATCGAAATTCAGAGTGCCCCATTCGGATTCCGCGTCTTCTCTCTTCTTGTATTCATAGAGCGGTTCACCGTCAAACATACGCAGACCAAACGCATCCTTGACAAAGTGTACGGGAACCATATCCATGATCACACCGATTCCCTGCATATGACATTCGTTGATGAAGGAAGCGAATTCCGTCGGATTGCCGTAACGGCTGGTTACAGAGTAATAACCGCTTGCCTGATATCCCCAGGAACCGTCAAAGGGATACTCGTTCAAAGGCATCATCTCAATATGGGTAAAACCATGTTCCTTCACATAGGGTATCAGTTCATCCTTTAATCTCTGATAATTGTACGGATGATCTTCATCCCGTTTCCATCCTCCGGCATAGACTTCATAGATCGATACCGGCTGGTCAAAGCCTTTCGTCCTCTTGTTCAGCCACTTGTCATCTGTCCAGCGGATCTGATCGATGTTATAAACCTTGGACGCGTTATCCGGTCTTGTCTCACTGTAGAACGCATACGGGTCAGACTTGTAGATCAGATTCCCGTTGCCGTCTTCGATACAGTATTTGTATGACTCCCATTCAGCGATTCCGGGAATAAAGATACTCCATACACCGGTAAATCCTGTTCTTTCCATACGGTGCGCATAGGGATTCCATTCGTTGAAGCTTCCTGTGACACTGACATTGCGTGCATGCGGAGCGTATACGGTAAATCTTACGCCGCTGCCATCTTCAGCAAAATGCGCGCCAAATAGTTTATAAGCATCAATACATGAGCCTTGATGAAACATTTCAATGATCTTTTCCTGATTCATATGAACCTCCAGATTTGTATGTCAATATTTTATCATTTAAGTGCAGGTTTTTATAGGCATAACTTCAGTACTTGAGACAAGCAGCGAAATGATTTTCACTACGTTCTTGCAAAGGTACTTCCGTATGGAAACAGAGATCATCCGCAAAAGGACAGCGATAAGCGAATACACAGCCCTGTTCATTCGGCTGCCTGCCGCTGATGACCGGATATTCTTCCTGTTCGCTGAACGGTGCCGGCACCGCGCTGAGCAGAAAATGCGTATAGGGATGTACAGGGTGATCTATAATCGTATCGGTATCGGCAAGCTCGACGATCTTACCCCGGTACATGATGGCGATTCGGTCTGCAATGTGACGTACAACCGCCAGATCATGCGAGATAAACAAGTACGCAATTCCTTCTTCCTGCTGCAGATCTTCCAGCAGGGTGATGATCTTGGACTGATAGGATACATCCAGAGCAGAAACAGGTTCATCACATACCATGAACTTCGGATGCATGCCTATGGCTCTGGCAATTCCTGCCCTCTGTAACTGTCCTCCGGATAATTCATGAGGATATTTATACTTCTCATCTTTGGAAAGACCGACTTTATCCAGCAGTTCATCTACTCTATTCTTGTCCTGTACTGCCTCGAGGATGATCTTTTCCACGGTGTAGTAAGGGTCTACGGAGTTGTAGGGGTCCTGAAAGATGATCTGCATATCGGAACGATGGGAATGTCTCTTCTTGTTTGTGACATCTTCACCGCAGAATACGACCTGACCGCTGTCCGCTTTCAACAGACCCAGTACTGTTCTTCCTAAAGTTGTCTTACCGCAGCCGGATTCACCGACTACACCCAGGGTTTCTCCCCGGGCAAGCGTAAAAGACACGTTGTTTACCGCGGTAAGACGTGTTTTCCCGGTTTTATAGCTCTTGGTCAGATTCTTTACTTCCAGCAGGGTTTCTTTCATTTGGTCTCCTTGTAACAGGCGTAACGGTGTTTTCCCACGGTTTTCAGGGCAGGGAACTCCTTATGACACTCTTCTTCGGCATATGTACAGCGCGGTGCAAACGGACAACCTCCCGCATGTTCGGTGAACGAGAATAATTCCCCGGGAATCGGTGTTAGTTTTCTCTCAGCCTTGCCGTAGGAAAGTGAGGGTATCGTATTTAACAATCCTCTGGTATACGGATGACGGGGATTCATAAACAGATCCTTGACCGGTGCTTCTTCAACTACCCTGCCCCCGTAGAATACCGCAATCGTATCCGCAATCACTGCCGCGACATTCAGACTGTGTGTAATAAACAGTACCGATAAACCCCTGCGTACTGCCAGATCTTTCAGCAGGTTCAGGATCTCCTTCTGTACAGTCACATCCAGGGCTGTCGTTGGTTCATCCGCAATCAGCAGCTGCGGTTCATTCAGCAGACTTCCCGCAATCAGCACTCTCTGACGAAGTCCTCCGGATAATTCATACGGGTACTTCTTCAAAATCATTTCCGGTTCAGGGATGCCCACCTGTCTGAGCATATTCACCGAAATCTCGCGGACCTCTGCGGAAGAATGTGAACCGCGGATATTCAGAGTCTCCCTGAACTGGTCCAGTATCGTATAGACCGGATCCAGGGCAGAAAACGGATCTTGAAAGATCATACCCATATCTTCAGCACGCACTCTGCGCATCTCTTTTTCCGTGTATTTTGTCAGATCCTGATCATTCAGCAGGATTGTCCCGGATTCAATGACAGCGCCGGCAGGAAGCAGACGCATGATCGTATTTGCCAGGGTTGTCTTCCCGCAGCCGGATTCACCGACGATGGCCTTGATTTCTCCCCGGGCAAGATCCAGAGATACGTTGTTCAGCACAAGAAAACGCTTGTCTTCTGCCGCGAAAGACACATGAAGATCACGAATGGATAACAAACTGTTCATTCTGTTTCCTCCCGGATATCCTGTACATCGCGAATCCCGTTCCCGATCAGATGTACGCTCAGCACGCTTGCGGCAATGAACACGCACGGCAGTACACACCAGGACATATGCGTATAGATCTTGGAATAGTATTCCGCCACGATCCTGCCCCACTCCGGTACCGGATATGCCATACCGAAATCCAGATAACCGAGAATCGTACACGCCATGATCGAAGACGCATACGTCGAGGTGATCTGCAGTAAGATTACCGGCAGAATACTTCGCAGAACATGGTGCGTCAGGATATAGGCATCACTGCGTCCCATGGTTATGGAAGCTTCGATATACTCACTGTAGCGTATCTTCAGCACGGCATTGCGTATCGTGCGTGTCACAGACGGCAGAGAAGCGATTGCCACCGCCAGGAAGAAATACCCTTTGCCAAAGCCCAGGAATACCTCCACGATGATCACAAATAACAGATATGGTATAGATGTCAGGATCTCACTGATCCGGATGATCAGACTGTCTGTCTTACCGCCTTTATATCCCGCCAGAATACCAAAGAACACACCAAAGAAGATTGCCAGCACCGTCGCCAGGAACGAAAGTCCCAGCGTATACCTTCCCCCGATCATCATTCTTGAAAGCAGATCTCTGCCCAGATGATCCGTACCAAAAGGATGTTCCAGGGTAAACGGCGCATGATGGTTTGGTACATCCAGAGTGTAATAATCGCTGAAGCCAAGCATCGGCACAAAGATACAGCAGCCCACGATCAACAGGAAAACCGCCAGTGCCAGTACCGATACCTTATTCCGGAAGAATTTACGCCAGGCTTTCCTATTCATGGGCGCCTCCTTCGTTCAATGATTTCCCGCGCACTTCCGGTTCCAGCAGAAAGAACAGGATATCGCAAAGCAGTCCGAACAACAGGATAAACAACGCTGTAATGATTGAGCAGGCAAAAACAACGCTGTAGTCACGCGCAATGATCGCAGATACCAGATAATACCCGATTCCCGGGATTGCGAAGAAATACTCTGCGATAAACGTAGACATGAAGATTTCCGCACTCATCTCCCGCAGTACGGTGATTGTAGGAATCAGGGAATTTCTCAGGGCATGTCTCAGCAGGATCTTCTCTTCCCTGACACCTTTTGCCCGGAGTGTCTTTGTGTACGGTTTCTTCATCTCCGCAATCACATTCTGACGGACAACCTGAATCGTCTTCGCCAGACCGCCGCTGGCAATCGTCAGCGTAGGAAGTATATAATTCTTCGGCTCTTCAATCCCGAATACCGGCAGCCAGTGCAGATACAGACAGAACAGCAAAGCCAGGAAAATCGACAGACAGAACGGCGGTATCGAGGATAATACAAGGCTGAACGAAGAGATCAGTGTGTCCTGCCACTTCCCTTTCTTATGCCCGGCAGCCACACCCAGAGGTATACCCGCCACGATCATGAAAATCAATCCAAGCATGGTCAGCAGAAAGGTAAACTTTGCCCGGGTCAGGGTTTCCCCGGTCAGATCCCTGTGCTGGAATACGGAAGGAAAATGTAACTTGGTAAAGACATCCCAGGCATACCGCAGATAACGTGTAAAGGTATTGGCAGGCACAGAGAAATACAGAAAAAAGCGGTCAAGAAGATCTCCGTCCCCATAGATCGGGAGCATACCCAGGCGGGAACCCGGAAGATAGGTAAGCAAGATGAAAATCGCCAGCATGGATGCCAGCAAAGCCGGGATAATCACCAATATACGTTTAAATATATATCTGAGCATCATAAAACCAGGAAAACACAGTCATTATACTGTATATGAAAACAAGTATCTACAAACTTGGCATGTGGTTTATTCATAAAACACGCACAGTCTGTTATGACCATGCGTGTTCAGGTTTTCAGGTTATTGATCGGAGGCGGTGAAGTAGAATGTATCCTCGGTATTGTAATACGGCAGTTCATCAATCGTTCGGATCACTGTCCAGTCAAGAGCTGTATCCTGTTCATTGGACTGATCATCCGCATATCTCACCACAAATACCGTTCCGTCATAATCCTGCGGACATAGGACAGTCAGCTTTACAATCAGCTGAGGCCAGTTATTTATCCTTTCCGCTGTATATGCCACCTTGTATTCTTTGCCTTGATATTCAACCGTCAGTCCGGATTCAATCAGCTGCGTTTCACCTGCTGTAAGCTGATTTGACAGTTCGTTTGTCGTATCAAAACAAATACCGGTATAACGGTCAAAAGGAAACTCTCTGGTATAGATCATACCGCCTGGTGTATCAGTAACATCATAAGTTACAGTCGCAATGACCTTCTTATATCCTTCTGTTTCTGAAGGCTCTTCTTTTATACTGCAGGAGGCGTGCATCGGGAACGTTCCCTTTTCAGCCCAAGCCATATACTCGAAATTACCCTGTGGTGTAATAGTCAGCTGCTTTTCCTCCAGGAAAGTCTTCGGTTCCGGTGTCGGAGTGGGTGTAGTTTCAGCAACTGCTTCTTCTGTCTGTTCCGGTGTTATCTCCGGAGTTGAGGTTGACTGTGTATTTGTTGAAGAACTGCCGCAGCCCGCAAGTACCAGGCATAATACAGCAGATATGAG